>CAZTNV010000042.1:6825-17003 GCA_964615535.1 uncultured Mycobacteriaceae bacterium
CCCGCCTCAACGGATCGGAAGCCCCGGCGCTCAATTCGATTCTGTCGCAGGCCGGCTTCCGGCGCAGCCACGACATCGTGTATCGCCCGGTCTGTCCCGGATGCCAGGCCTGCATCCCGGTCCGCATCCCGGTCGAGCGGTTCGTCGCCAGCCGCGGCATGCGCCGGGTCCTGGCGGCCAATGGCGATCTCGGCCTGACCGAACGGCCGGCGCATGCGACGCTGGAGCAGTACCGCCTGTTCCTCCGCTATCAGCAATCCCGCCACGGCGACAGCGACATGGCGCGCATGGCGCGGAGCGACTATGCTGCCATGGTTGAGGAAGGCAATGTCACAACTCGTATTTTTGAAGTGCGGCGTGCCGATCAACGGCTCTATGCCAGCATCCTGACCGATCGGCTGAGCGACGGATTCTCTGCGGTCTACAGCTTTTTTGAACCGGCCGAGCCGCGCCGCAGCCTGGGCACGTACATGATCCTGGCCCTGATCGAACAGGCGCGAGCCGAGGGTCTGCCCCATGTCTATCTCGGCTACTGGATCGCCGGCAGCCGCAAGATGGCCTACAAGACCCGGTTTCGCCCGATCGAGATCCTCACCGAGGGCGGCTGGCAGACTCTCGCCGCGCAGTGACCGTTTTGCGCGGGCGGCGAGGATGCCGGATTGCAAAGGCGCTATCCGGCGCCCTATTCTCTCCCAATCCGACAATATGGCAATCATCGTCGATCCTCGGCCATTCCGCAGCATTTGCCGGGACTCGGGCTTGGCCGCGCAACTGGATCGACATACCGGGAGGACAACAATGACCGTGGACCGTCGTGATCTCTTGAAGGGCGCCGCCCTGGCCGGCGTGACCGGTGCCGCGGCGGGTGGCTTCGCCATGCCCGCGATCGCCCAGGGCCGGCGCGAACTCAAGATGGTGACCACCTGGCCGGCCAATTTCCCCGGGCTGGGCACCGGCGTTCAGCGGCTGGCCGAGGCGATCACGGCGATGACCGAAGGCCGTCTGACCATTCGCGTCTATGCCGCGGGCGAACTGGTCCCCGCCTTCGAATCCTTCGATGCGGTGTCGCAGGGCAATGCCGACCTGTTCCATGGCGCGGCGTATTACTGGCAGGGCAAGTCCAAGGCGTTCAATTTCTTCACCTCGGTGCCGCTCGGCCTGACGGCGGACGAGGTCACCGCCTGGATTCGCCACGGCGGCGGCCAGGAGTTGTGGGACGAGCTGGCGGCGCAGTTCAATCTCAAACCCCTGCTGGCCGGCAATACCGGCGCCCAGATGGGCGGCTGGTTCCGCCGGGAGATCGCCACGGTCCAGGATCTCAACGGCCTGCGCTTCCGCATGCCGGGGCTGGGCGGCGAGGTGCTGCGCCGGCTGGGCGTCGCGGTCGTCAACCTGCCGGCCGGGGAGATTTTTTCCGCTCTCCAGTCCGGCGCGATCGACGCGACCGAATGGGTCGGGCCGTGGAACGATCTGGCGCTCGGCCTCTACCGCGTCGCGCCCTATTACTATTATCCCGGTTTCCACGAGCCCGGTTCGGCGCTGGAATGCACCTGGAACCTGGAGGTCTGGAACAGCCTGAGCGACGGCGACAAGGCGATCGTCTCGGCCGCCACCGGCGCGCTCAACGATTCCATGCTGGCCGAGTTCAACGCCCGCAACGGCGATGCGCTGAACACGCTGGTCAGCCAGCACGGCGTGCAGGTGAAGCGCTTTTCCGACGAGATCCAGCAGGCCTTCGCCCGGGCCGCCGAGGAGGTGCTGGTCGAAACCGGCCAGACCGACGACATCACCCGCCGCGTCTACGACAGCTTCGTCGCCTTCCGGGCCAAGTCGATCGCCTGGACCCGCCTGGCCGATCAGGCCTTTGCGGCAATGCGCGAGCAGTTCGTCCGCCAACCGGGATAAGGCTGCGGCCGGGCGGCCCGGCATCCAGGCGGGCCGCCGCCCGGATCACGCGCGCCGCCCGGAGCTCTCATAAGGCCAGTCTCGTGCAGATTCTTGCCATCACCTGCCGCATGATCCACCGGATCAACGACGCGATCGGAATGACGGTGGCGTGGCTCGCCCTGTTCCTGGTGCTGGTGCAGTTCCTCCTGGTCATCATGCGCTACGTGTTCGGGCTGGGCTCGGTCCTGATGCAGGAATCGCTGCTCTATGCCCATGGCACGCTGTACATGCTGGCGGCCGGCTACACGCTGAGGCTCAACGGCCATGTCCGCGTCGATGTGTTCTATCGCGCCGCCTCGGCGCGGTGGAAAGCGGCGGTGGATCTGACCGGGGTGGTCTTTCTGCTGGTACCGGTCTGCATCGCCATCTGGATCGGCGCCTGGCCCTACGTCAGCCAGTCCTGGCGCATTCTGGAGGGCTCGCGTGAGACCAGCGGCATTCCGGCGGTCTTCCTGCTGAAGTCGGTGATTCTGGTGTTCGTGGTGCTGGTGCTGCTCCAGGGGTTGTCGATGGCGATCCGGTCCGCCCTGGTGCTGGCCGGTCGCCCCCTGCCGGAGGGGCACGCCGAACCGGCCGGCCGGTCATGATCGGGATCGCCGACACCCTCGACGTCCTGATGTTCCTGTCGCTCTGCATCCTGCTGGTGTCCGGCTTTCCGGTGGCGTTCGTGCTGGCCGGCAATGCGCTGATCTTCGCGCTGATCGGCTACGCCCTGGGGGTGTTCGATCTGACGTTCATCTCTCTGCTGCCCCAGCGGATCTACGGCACCATGACCAACGAGGTGCTGATCGCGGTGCCGCTGTTCGTGTTCATGGGCGTGATGCTCGAACGGTCGCGAGTCGCCGCCGACCTGCTCGAAAGCATGGGCCGGCTGTTCGGCACGATGCGCGGCGGGCTGGGCATTTCGGTGACGGTTGTCGGCGCCCTGCTGGCGGCCTCGACCGGCATTGTCGGCGCCACTGTCGTGACCATGGGCCTGCTGTCCCTGCCGACCATGCTGCGCTATGGCTACGACCGGCGGCTGGCCTGCGGCTCGATCTGCGCGGCCGGTACGCTGGGGCAGATCATCCCGCCCTCGATCGTGCTGGTGCTGCTCGGGGATTCGATCAACTCGGCCTATCAGATCGCCCAGCGCGCCCAGGGCCTGTTTTCGACCGAGAGCGTTTCCGTGGGCGATCTGTTCGTCGGCGCGATCATTCCGGGATTGACCCTCGTCGCGCTGTACGTTCTGTACCAGATCGCCATCGCGATCCTGCGGCCCGAGACGTCGCCGGCCCTGCCGCCCGACCCGGAGCTGGCGGCGCTGTCGCGCCTGCGCCTGTGTGCGACGATTGCGCGGGTGCTGCTGCCGCCGATCTTCCTGATCGTGGCGGTGCTCGGCTCGATCCTGGGCGGCATCGCCACCCCGACCGAAGCCGCCGCGGTCGGCTCGATCGGGGCGCTGATGCTGGCCGGCATGCACATGACGCGAAGCGCCGGTGTCGCGGTGCCGTTGGCAATCGTCAGCCTGGGCGGATTGATCGTGCTGACCGCGTTCATGGATCTGCGGATCACCCGGCTCAGCATCCCGGCGACCGACCTGATCGGCATTGCCGCAGCGCTGGTGCTGTGCGCAGCGGTGGGTTGGGGCATCGCGATCAGCCTGTACCGGGTCTGGCATGCCCGGGTGCTTCATGCGGTGGTCCACACCACGGCACAGGTGTCGTCGATGGTCTTCGTGATCCTGATCGGTGCCGCGATGTTCAGCCTGGTGTTCCGCGGGCTGGGCGGCGACGAAACCGTCCGGCATTTCCTCACCAGCATGCCCGGCGGCGAAATCGGCGCGCTCATCGTGGTGATGGCGGTGATGTTCCTGATGGGCTTCTTTCTCGATTTCATCGAGATCATCTTCATCGTCGTGCCGATCGTGGCGCCGGTCCTGCTTCAGATGGGCTACGATCCGATCTGGCTGGCGATCATGATGGCCGTCAATCTGCAGACCTCGTTCCTGACCCCGCCGTTCGGCTTCGCCTTGTTCTATCTGCGCGGCGTGACTCCGCCCGAGGTGTCGACCGGCGACATCTATCGCGGGATTGTGCCGTTCGTAGCGATTCAGCTTCTGGGCCTCGGACTGCTTGCCGCGTTCCCGATCCTGGCGACCTGGCTGCCGAACGAGGTGCTCCGCTGACCGGGCGGTGGGTCGGGATCAGCCGCCGGTAGTGGATGCGGGCGGCGGTCCGACCGTCTCGATGATCTTGTCCGGCGGTTTTTCCGATGCCGGCGCAGCCGGACGGCTGGGCGGAATGATGTCCTCGAATCCGGCATAGCGCTCCTCGCGGACATGCTGGATGGTGTGGCGGATGTCCTCGATCGGCGTATCCACCGCGATCAGCACCGCCCGGCCGAGTTGCAGGCTGGCCTCCAGCGTCTCGGGCACGGCACGGGTCGCACCGGCGGTTTCCAGCTCCTTGCCATGGTTGCGGTCATGGGCCCGCGCCAGAATGTGCAACGTCGGGAAATGGCGCCGCAGCACCGAGACGATCCGTTCGGCCATGCGCGGCTGGTCGATGGTCACCACCACCGCCTTGGCCCGCGCCACACCGGCGGCGCGCAGCACGTTGAGCTGTGCGGCATTGCCGTAGAACACCGATGCGCCCGCGTGCCGTGCTTCGGCGACACGCCCATTGTCCAGATCGAGCGCGATATGCGGCACCTTCAACCCCGCGAGCAGCGCCGCCACGGTCTGGCCGACCCGGCCATAGCCGCAGATCACGACGTGATCGCGCAAGCCCACGGTCTTTTCGGCCAGCTCGTCGAGCCGTCCGCCATCATGGTGCTGGATGGCGCGGCCCAGCCGGCGGCCGGCCGCGGCCAGGATCGGCGTCAGCGCCATGGTCACCGCCACCGCCACGATCAGCGCCTGCGCCATGTCCGGCGCCATCAGCCCCTCGCTGCGCGCCAGGCCGACGATCACGAAGGCGAATTCCCCCGCCCCGGCCAGCAGCAGCCCGACCTGGACCGCGGTCGCCGGGCCGATCCCGAAGGCCCGTGCCAGCGCCATGATCACCGCGCCCTTGATCACGATCAGGAACATCACGATCCCGCCGATCACCGGCGCCTGTCCGGTCAGCACCGCCGGATCGACCATCATGCCGATGGTCATGAAGAACAGGCCGAGCAGCAGCCCCCGGTACGGCTCGGTATCGGCCTCGATCTGATGGCGGAATTCGGTGCCGGCCAGCAGCACGCCGGCCAGAAAGGCGCCCAGCGCGGTGGACAGCCCGGCATACTGCGTCGCCCAGCCGGTCCCGAGCGCGGCCAGCAGCACCAGGGCCACGAACACCTCGCGATTGCCGCTGCGCGCCGCGATGCGAAACACCGGGCGCAGCAGCAGGCGGCCGATCAGCACCAGCAGCGTCACGGCCACCACCGCCTTGACCGCGGCCAGCCCGATCGCCGGCAGGATCGTGTTGGAGTCCGCGGCCAGCAGCGGCACCAGAACCAGGATCGGCGCGACCACCAGATCCTGGAACAGGAGCACCGCAAAACTGACCCGGCCCAGCCGGGCGACCAGCTCGCCCCGCTCGCTGAGGATCTGCAGAACGATCACGGTCGAGGACTGGGCCAGCGCCGCACCCGCGATGACCGCGATCTCCGGCGGCACGCCCAGGGCCCAGGCGGCCGATCCGATGGCCAGGGCGCACAACCCAACCTGGGTCGCGCCCAGGCCGAAAATCAGCCGGCGCATCGCGGTCAGCCGCTCGACCGAGAGTTCCAGGCCGAGCGTGAACAGCAGGAACACGATGCCGAACTCGGCCAGCACCATGGTGCCGTGAGTGTCCTCGATCACCCCCAGCCCGTGCGGCCCGATCGCCGCGCCCGCCGCCAGATAGCCGAGCACGGCGCTGAGCCGGAGTCGCTGGAACACCGGCACGATCAGCACCGCCGTCGCCAGCACGATCACCGCGGTTCCGAGCAGATCGAGGGGGGCGAGTTCGGGAACCGGCATCGTTCGGCGTCCCGCTCAGGTCGGGAGGCTTGCAGCCGGGACGCCGACCCCGCCCGGAACACGTCCGCCCATCCCCATTCCGCCGCCTCCGTCGCGAGCCTTAGGTGTAGCAGGCCGCACCGCGACAGGGAACCGGCGCGGGGCCGCGCCTGCGCCGAAGGGCCCGAGATCGCCGACGATTGGCAAGTTGTTGCATGGATATGTTAACCCATTGGGGAATAGACCATATTAGCGTTTCTTTAGCTAATGACAAGTTATTGAAATTGCTCGATCTCGCCGGGATCCATCCAACACGCTGCCCTCCCCCCCTGCCCTGATGCCAGCCGAACGACGAAAACTTCTCCGCATTGCAGCGAAACGGGCTATACTGCGTGCCCGCCTTCGCGCGGATCACAGCCTTGAACCAAGAAGGCGGCACCGGCTGCAAGGGCCGGTCCGGGACCGCCCAACCGATTGCGGAACGACATGAAACTCATCATCGAGCGCGCGGCCCTGCTGAAATCCCTGAGCCACGTCCAGAGCGTCGTGGAGCGCCGCAACACCATCCCGATCCTGGCCAATGTGCTGATCCGCGCCGAGCCGTCCACGCTGAGCCTGAGCGCGACCGACATGGATCTGGAGATCGTGGAATCGGTGGCCGCCAACGTCCAGGCGCCCGGCGCCACCACCGCACCGGCGATCACGCTGTACGAGATCGTGCGCAAACTGCCGGACGGCAGCCAGGTCGAGCTGGACTGTACCGGCGACAACGGCACGCTGGTCCTGCGTAGCGGGCGGTCGAAGTTTCAGCTCGGCTGCCTGCCGGTGGAGGATTTCCCGGCCATGTCGGGCGGTGACATGCCCTCACGCTTCCTGCTCTCGGCCAAGGAACTGCGCGGCCTGATCGACCGCACCCGATTCGCGATCTCGACCGAGGAGACCCGCTACTATCTCAACGGGATCTTCCTGCATGCCACGCGCACCGGCAACACCCCGGTGCTGCGCGCGGTGGCGACCGACGGTCACCGGCTGGCGCGGGTGGAAATGGCGCTGCCCGAAGGCGCGTCGGGCATGCCCGACATCATCCTGCCGCGCAAGACGGTGGGCGAGCTGCGCAAGCTGATCGACGAGGCGAGCGAGGATATCGAACTGAAGCTGAGCGAGTCCAAAATCCGGTTTGCCATCGACTCGATCGTTCTGACGTCCAAGCTGATCGACGGCACCTTCCCGGATTACGAACGGGTGATCCCGTCGGGCAACGACAAGGTCCTGCAGGTCGATGCCAAGACGCTGGCCTCGGCCGTCGATCGCGTCTCGACCATTGCCACGGAGAAGAGCCGCGCGGTCAAGTTCGCGCTCGACCAGGGCGCGCTGACCCTGTCCGCCAACAATGCCGAGCAGGGCAGCGCGACCGAGGAAATCGAGGTCAATTATCGCGCCGACCGTATGGAAATCGGCTTCAACGCTCGCTATCTACTTGACATTACTCAGCAGATCGAGGGCGATGCCGCGCAGTTCACCCTGGCCGACGCGGCCTCTCCGACCATCATCCGCGACGCCGCCGACGGCAGCGCACTGTATGTGCTGATGCCGATGCGCGTGTGATCCGGTCCGGCCAGGGATCGTCGCTGCCGGAACCTTATGCTGGACGTATGGCGTTTCAGGTGACCTTGGCCGATCCACGGGCGGCCGGGCCGGGCTCGGTCGGGCAGGAACCGCACGACAGCGCGGCCGGACTGGCCGTCGGCCGGCTGATCGTGACCGATTTCCGCTGCTATGACGCCGCCCGGATCGAGGCCGACGCGCGGCCCGTCGTGCTGACCGGTCCCAACGGCGCCGGCAAGACCAATCTGCTCGAGGCCCTGTCGTTTCTGGCTCCCGGACGCGGCCTGCGCCGGGTCAGACTCCAGGACGCCCTGCGCCGCGGCGCCCCGCCCGGTGCGCGCTGGGCCGTGGCGGCGCGGGTCGACACCCCGCTGGGCCCGGTCGCGATCGGGACCGGTCTCGACCCCGAAGCCCCGCCGGAGACCCTGCGCCGGGTGGTGCGGATCGACGGCCGCACCGCGTCCAGCCAGGGCGAACTGGCGCAGCACGTCGCGCTGGTCTGGCTGACGCCCCAGATGGACCGCTTGTTCATCGAGGGTACGGGCAACCGGCGCCGCTTTCTCGATCGCCTGGTCTACGGTTTTCACCCCGAGCATTCCGGCCATCTTACCGCCTACGAACAGGCGATGCGCGAGCGCGCCCGGCTGCTCCGCGAGGACCGCGCCGACGATGCCTGGCTCGGTGCGCTGGAATACACCATGGCAACCAACGGGGTCGCGGTCGCCGCCGCGCGGCGCGAAGTGACCCTGCGCCTGCACCACGCGGCCGAGACGGCACCGGCCGACCGGCCCTTCCCGCGCGCCGATCTGGCGGCGACCGGTCTGGTCGAGGACTGGCTGGGCGAGATGCCGGCCCTGGCGGCGGAGGATGCGCTGCGTCTGCGCCTCGCCCAGATGCGCCGGGTCGATGCCGTTGCCGGCGGCGCGGCCGAGGGTCCGCACCGCAGCGATCTGGCGGTGCGTCACCGCGCCAAGGACATGCCGGCGGAGTTCTGTTCGACCGGCGAGCAGAAGGCGCTGCTGATCGGCATCGTGCTGGCCAATGCCCGGTTGCTGGCGGCGGAGCGCGGCGCGCCGCCGATCCTGCTGCTGGACGAGATTGCCGCACACCTCGATGCCGGACGGCGGCAGGCCTTGTTTCAGGCGATCCTCGATCTGGGCGCCCAGGCCTGGCTGACCGGAACCGATGCGGGCCTGTTCGCCGAACTGGGCAGCCGCGCCCGTCACTATGCCGTCGAGGATGCCCGGCTGGCAGAACGACCATGACACGAATAGATCACGGATCTGCGCTAGACCTTGAAGCCATACGCCACGCGGGACAACGTGTCTGGCCCCCGCCGCGCGATTGCTGACCCCGTCTCCCGACGGGTTCGGCACCGGCGCAAACGCCATTTTTCATCCCCATATACCCTGCGAGATCTGACCGAAAGATGATTCCAATGGCGGAACCCCTGCCCCATGTCGACGACAGCTACGGCGCCGATTCGATCAAGGTGCTGCGCGGCCTGGATGCCGTGCGCAAGCGCCCCGGCATGTATATCGGCGACACCGATGACGGCTCCGGCCTGCATCACATGGTCTACGAGGTCGTCGACAACGCCATCGACGAGGCGCTGGCCGGCTATTGCGACACCGTCACCGTCACGCTCAACCCCGACGGCTCGGTCACCGTGACCGACAATGGCCGCGGCATTCCCGTCGACATCCACAAGGAAGAGGGGGTCAGCGCCGCCGAGGTGATCATGACCCAGCTCCATGCCGGCGGCAAATTCGACCAGAACTCCTACAAGGTCTCGGGCGGTCTGCACGGCGTCGGGGTCAGCGTGGTGAACGCCCTGTCGGAAACCCTCGATCTGGTGATCTGGCGCGAGAGCCGCGAATGGCGGATGCGCTTCCATGAAGGCGAGCCCGAGGCGCCGCTGGCATGCACCGGTTCGGCCCCGGCGATCGACGGCAAGGGCCTGCGCACCGGCACCGCGGTGACCTTCCTGCCGTCCCGCAAGATCTTCACCAAGGTGGAGTTTGATGCCGCGACCCTGGAACACCGGCTGCGCGAGCTGGCCTTCCTGAATTCCGGCGTCACGCTCAGCTTCACCGACGCCCGCGGGGTCGAGCCGCGCCGGGTGGAGATGCATTACGAAGGCGGGCTGGCGGCGTTCGTCGGCTATCTCGACAAATCGAAGACCGCACTGCATCACCCGCCGATCCTGATCAGCGCGGTGCGCGAAGGCATCACGGTTGAGGCCGCGCTCCAGTGGAACGACAGCTATCACGAGACCATGCTGTGTTTCACCAACAACATCCCGCAGCGCGATGGCGGCACGCACCTGGCCGGCTTCCGCGGCGCCCTGACCCGCCAGATCAACGCCTATGCCAGCGACAGCGGAATCCTGAAGAAGGAGAAGGTCGCGCTGTCCGGCGACGATGCCCGCGAAGGGCTCACCTGCGTCCTGTCGGTGAAGGTGCCGGACCCGAAATTCTCCAGCCAGACCAAGGACAAGCTGGTGTCCTCGGAGGTTCGCCCGGTGGTCGAGGGGGCGATCGGCGAGGCGCTGGCGACCTGGTTCGAGGAGCACCCCGGCGACGCCAAGAAGATCATCGGCAAGGCGGTCGAGGCCGCCGCGGCGCGCGAGGCGGCGCGCAAGGCGCGGGAACTGACC
>CAZTNV010000043.1:0-1584 GCA_964615535.1 uncultured Mycobacteriaceae bacterium
CGGGCGGTCGCGGCGTGGTCGCCGGTGATCATCTTGACCCGGATGCCGGCATCCTGGCATTCCTTGACCGCGGCGATGGCCTCCTCGCGCGGCGGGTCGATCAGGCCGAACAGGCCGAGCAGGATCAGATCGCCCTCGACGTCGTCGAAGGTGAGGTCCTGATGCTCCGGCGAGCTCGGCCGGTAGGCGACCGCCAGCACCCGCATCGCCTGCCCGGCCATTTCGTCGATCCGGCGATGCCAGAACCCGGCGTCGAGCGGCACGTCCCGCCCGTCGACCCGCTGGGCCGCGCACATCTCGATCACCCGTTCCGGCGCGCCCTTGACGTAGACGAAGCCGTGCCGGTCGTGATCATGGTGCAGCGAAGCCATGAATTTGTGCGACGATTCGAAGGGGATCAGATCGGTGCGGGGCGTCCGCCGGCGCTCCAGGCCGGCATCGATCCCGGCCTTGCGCGCCGCCGCCAGCAGCGCGCCGTCGGTCGGGTTGCCCTGGACCCGCCATTGACCGTCGGCCTCGCTCAGCTCGGCGTCGTTGCACAGCATGGCGGCGGTGAGCACCAGCATGAGGTCGGGGTGGCGGGCGGGGTCCACCGTTTCGGCCTCGATCCGGAACTCGCCGGCCGGGGCATAGCCGGTGCCGGTCACGCGGTAGGTGTGGGTGGCGGTGGCGATGGCCTGCGCGGTCAGCTCGTTGCGGGTCAGGGTGCCGGTCTTGTCGGAGCAGATCACGGTGACCGAACCGAGCGTCTCGACCGCCGGCAATTGCCGGATGATGGCGTTGCGCCGGGCCATGCGGGTGACGCCGATCGCCAGCGTGATGGTGAGGATCGCCGGCAGGCCTTCCGGGATCGCCGCCACCGCCAGCCCGACCGCGGCCAGGAACATTTCGGTCATGGTGAAGCCTTGCAGCCAGTAGCCGAAGGCGAAGGTCGCCACCGACAGCACCAGGATCACCGCGGTCAGCCAGCGGCCGAACACCGACATCTGGCGCAGCAGGGGCGTGGTCAGGGTTTCGACCTGGCCCAGCATGGTGCTGATCCGGCCGATCTCGGTGCGGTCGCCGGTGGCGACCACCAGCCCGGCGCCGGTGCCGGATGCGATCAGGGTGCTGGCATAGGCCATCGAAACGCGGTCGCCCAGCCCGGCCTCCGGCGCCACCGGTTCGGACGATTTGTCCACCGCCAGGGATTCGCCGGTCAGCGCGGCCTCCTGGATTTGCAGGCTGGTGGTGTCGATCAGGCGCAGATCGGCCGGCACCTTGTCGCCGGATTTGAGCAGCACGACGTCGCCGGGCACGAGTTCCTCGGCGGGTACGGTGGCGCGGGCGCCGTCGCGGATCACCGCCGCCTGGGGCGCCAGCATGTTGCGGATCGCCTCCAGCGCCTGCTCGGCCTTGCCCTCCTGCACGAAGCCGATGATCGCGTTGATCACCACCACGCCGATGATCACGCCGGTATCGACCCATTCGCCGAGCAGCGCGGTGATCACGGCGGACCCGATCAGGACGTAAATGAGGATGTTGTGGAACTGGAGCAGGAAGCGGACCACCGGCCCGCGCCGCCGCGGCGGCTCCAGCCGGTTC
>CAZTNV010000043.1:1594-14356 GCA_964615535.1 uncultured Mycobacteriaceae bacterium
CCGTGTTCGGCCAGGCGGCGCGCCGCCTCGTCCCGGGTCAGCCCGGTTCTGCGGGAGGATTCGAGCCGGTCGAGCAACTGGCCGGCCGGTTGCGCATGCCAGGGGGGGTCGGCCTGCCGCGGGGCTATCGTCTGGTCCATTCCGGGTCTCGCCTGTGGTCGGGAGGGCGGGCGCAGGCTGCGCCATGGCTGTCCATGGGCGCTACCGCCGAAGAAATCCTTTCTGGAATATGGTTACGGCCATCGCGTTCGACCAAGGCCCGGCCGGGGGCCGGGGCCGCCGATCGCCGCACCGACCGAAGGGGTAGCCCGATGGAGCGGTTGATCCGCCGGCTCGGGATGCCCATCTGAAAACGGAGGATGCAGCGGCGGCCCGCCCAACCCTGCGTGGTGGCAGGGGGGCAGTCGCGCCGCCCCGATGTCACCGGACGTCAAAGGAGGCCGACATGAACGGCATGATCAGGCTGAGACTGCGCCACTGGCACTTCGAACAGCAGGAAAGGCTGGTGTGGCAGACGCTGGGCAAGGCCACGGTCGCGCCCCGGCGCTGAGGGCCGGGGCAGCCGTGGACTCTTGAGTCCGGGTCAGATCCAGGGCAGGGCCGGTGCGGTGTCCGCCGCGCCGATCCCGACCAGCGAGGCCAGCCCGGGATCCGTCGCACCGGGGAGGGCAGCGTCCGTCATGTCCGGCGGTGCGTCCTTCGCCGTAGCCAGCGCGGCAGAGGTTCGATTGATGGCCATCCGCCCCCCGCCGGATGCCGTTGCCATAGCCTCCGACATTTGGGCCATGGTCATCTGGGTGCCGTCGGCCGGCAGCACGTAGAACGCAATGCCTTCGTAGACGAATTGCTTCAGATTGGCGATCACGCTGTCGCGCTCGGCCGTGGACGGGGTGAAGAAATGCGCGCCGGTGGCGGTGTTGAAGAACCGGTACAGCGGCATCTGCGAACCGTCATCATGGGCATAGGCGTGATAGGCCAAGCCCTCGTAAATGTAATGCGGCAGCGTATAAATGACGTTGTCACGCTCCACCGCGCTCGCCGTGTAAAAATGGCTGCCATTTGCTGTATTGTAGAACCGGTAGACGTCGATTAACCCGGAACTACCCGAAGCCGGGACATCGAAACTGTTGCCTTCATAGTGATAGGTCTTGAGGTTGGCAATGATGCTGTCGCGCTCGGCAGCGGATCTGGTATAGAAATGCGTGCCGTTGGCTGAATTGTAGAATCTGTAGACATCCTGGGTGCCAATATCGGATGGCGTGTCGGGCGAGGAGAGGAATTTGTCGTTCTCGATCATGGCATCCTGAAGCCAGAACTGGTGCCCGCCGAGAGAGGTTGCCGCGATGCCGGTTGAGACGATCCCTACGGCATAGGGGCCGCTGCCATGATCGTAATAGATCGGTCCGCCCGAATTGCCCGGATTGACCTCCAGATCAGCGCCTATGTAGTAGACCGCGTCGACATAAGACCGGGTCAGGGTGCCGCCATCGTACGTCATGACGGTGTTGTATTTTCCGGGATGACCGATGACCCCGACATTGCCGCCGGAGAAACCCCAGTCGATGCCGAACCACCCATAGGCATCGCCAAGCGGGTCGGGCAGGCTGAGCAGGGCGATGTCCTTTTCCGATCCGGCATATGTCGCCCGGTAGAAATCGCCGGTCACGAGCTTTCCGTCCCCATCCGGATCGAAATCGGGATAATACTCGACCCAACTGGCGCCGTAGCCCTGATTGTCCCAGCTCTTCGGATTGTATGAGGGATAGATCGTGATCTTGTCGGCGAGACCGCCAAGGGTCCAATTGTAAATGACATGGGCGGCGGTAATCACATCGTTGCGCCCGGCCAGAAATCCCGATCCGGTGTAGGTCTTGGTTCCCCATGTCGATTCAATGTATACGACCGCGCTGGCCGGGTACTGGTCATCATCGACGGCGTATGACATAGTTCGCCTCAAGAATAATTAGAATTTTATGGAACATTAAGTCTCGCATCAGGAGATATAATCGGCAACAGATTATGCGTCACTGACCTGGATCAATCCCAGGTAGGGGCCGTGCTTGCGGGACGGGGAAGGCAGACGATCCTGCCGGGGCACCACTCGTGCAGGACGGGCGCCCGGGCGGCCGGGGCGTTCCCCCTGTCACCCCGCCGCGCGCTGGTTCCTTCTCAGGCGCCACCAGGCTTCCAGGGTGCAGGCGACGGACCAGGCCTGGGCGGGGCAGCCGCGGGGGAGGTGGGGGGCGCGGCCGTCGAAGATTTCGCTGATCGTGCCGAGGCCGGCGTCGCTCAGATGGTCGCGCAGGGGCTCCAGGCGGGACAGGGCGGCGGCGGCGTCGCCGTGAACCCGGTATTCGGCCAGCGCATAGGGGCCGAGCAGCCAGGCCCAAACGGTGCCCTGGTGATAGGCGGCGTCGCGCTGGTGCGGGTCGCCGGTGATCAGCGGGCGAAAGGCCGGGTCGGCGGGGGCCAGGGTGCGCAGCCCGTAGGAGCACAGCAGCAGCTCGCCGCATTCCCGCACCACCCGTTCGCGCATCGCCGGATCGAGCGGGCTGTGCGGCAGGCTGACGGCGAAGATCTGGTTGGGCCGGATGCTGGGATCGTCGCCGTTGGGGCCTTCGAGCACGTCGAACAGGCCGCCGCCATCCGGCCGGACGAAGCGCTGGAAGCCGAGCCGCGCCGCCTCGGCCCAGGTGCGGTAGCGCTCCGCCCCGGCGCGGTCGATCCCGGCCATGATGCACAGGGCATTGTACCACAAGGCATTGATCTCGACCGGCTTGCCGATCCGCGGCGTGACCACCCAGTCGCCCAGTTTGGCATCCATCCAGGTGAGCTGCAGGCCCGGATCGCCGGCCGTCACCAGCCCGTCGGCGGGATCGACCCGGATGCCGTGCCGGGTTCCGTGGTAGTAGCCCTCCACGATCTGGCGCAGCACCGGCAGCGCCTGGCCCAGCGCGGTGCGGTCGCCGGTGGTCTCGACATAGATGCGCCAGGCCTGGATGTACCACAGGGCGGCATCGACGGCGTTGTAGGGCGGCGGCTCCCCGGCCTCCGGGAACACGTTGGGCAGCATGCCCTGATCGGCGAAGCGGGCGAAGGTCTCCAGGATGCGGTG
The DNA here is from genome assembly GCA_964615535.1 of uncultured Mycobacteriaceae bacterium. Taxonomy (GTDB): domain Bacteria; phylum Pseudomonadota; class Alphaproteobacteria; order DSM-16000; family Inquilinaceae; genus CAZTNV01. The sequence continues at coordinate 4,710 of CAZTNV010000043.1, forward strand.
GGCGATGTCGTGGCGGCCGGTCGCCAGGGTCAGGCCGGACAGCGCGATCATGGTGTCGCGGCCCCAGTCGGCGAACCAGGGATAGCCGGCGATCACCGACATGCCGCCATTCGTGTTGGAAATCGGCCGGGCGATCAGGAAGCTGTCGCTGGCCAGCACGAGCTGGTCGATCCAGTCCGGCGCATCGCGGAATTCCGGATGGCAGGACGCGGCGCGCATCAGCACGCTTTCGTCGCGCTGGCGGAAGCGCGCCAGGGCCGCGGCGAAATCATCCGACGGGGCGTCCTCCAGGCTGGCGACGATGCCGGTCCACTCGCCGGGCTTGAGATCGAGCAGGGCGGTGCCGGCCCGCAGATGGTTGTCGTGGTCGAACAGGCCGCGCTCGCGCTCGGCCGACAGGTCGAACCACTCGATCCACATCCGTTCCGGCGCGATGGTGCCGCCGCCGGCGATCAGCGTGAGGCGCAGCCCGTCGGGATGGGTGACGGTCAGGGTGGCGCCGCCGCCCTCGATCTCCGGGTCGAGATCGCCGGACACCGATTCCTGGTGATGGTCGCGGTTGGCGACCAGCAGGCTGACCCTGAGGCGGTACGATCCGGCCGGGCGCGGCGACGCGGGATCGAGCCGCCACGCGGCATAGGTCGTGCTGGCGCCCGGCTCCATCCAGATGCGGTGCTCGATGCGGAGCGCACCGAAGGCATAGCGCCAGACCGGCATGCGGCCGTCCAGCCAGAACGCTTCGATATGGTGGTGACCGGTCGGGACCACGGCGCCGCCCGCCCAGCGGTTGGCGTGCAACGGCCATTCGATGTCGTCGAGCAGCAGGGTGGCGTCGGCCTTGGCGAACAGCAGGCGGCGGCCGACCGGCGGCCGGGTCGCGGCGATCAGCAGGCCGTGATAGCGGCGGGTCAGCGTGCCGGCGACGGTGCCCGCGGCATAGCCGCCCAGCCCGTTGGACAGCCACCATTCCCGGCGTTCGGCCTGATCCAGATCGCCGCAGACGTCGCGGCCGAAGCGGATGCCCTGGGGCAGAGGATGAGTCATGGCGCCACCCGATTAGATCAACGGTCGGCCGGCGGGCGCGCTTGCCCGGCGGCAACACGATCATGACCCACTCCGCCCCCGCCGGCCACCCCGGACCGCACGGCGCCGCGCGCCGGGGAGGGGTAGGCGCCCGTTCCGCCTCGGGACCGCCCGGTCCGCGGGAGCGGACAGGGCGCCTTCCCTGCGGGTCCGGCGGTTTTCGTATCGCGGCGGCGCCCTGTCGGCACTGGTGCCGCCCGGAATCCGATGCGGCCGTGCGACACGCAATCTTTGCGCTGACGATCCGACAGCTTCTCCGATAGGATGAAGCGTCGCAGCATCCGGAACCGGCGCGCAGGCCGGACACCGCTTCCGGTTTGCCGAACAACGCCCGGGAGTTCGCCGTCGTGCCCGAAGATCTCACCGATGTTTCCTGGGAGGGCGTGCCGCCCGAGGCGCGACGCCGGATCGAAAAGGCATGGGAGAGCCGGGTAACCGAACTGAATTTGTCGCATCTCGGCCTGACCGCGCTGCCCGAGGCGATCGGCCGGCTCCAGGGGCTGCAAAAGCTGGACATTTCCGGCAACCGGTTGACCGCTCTGCCCGAGGTGATCGGCGATCTCAAGAGGCTGCAATACCTGGACCTCTCCAGAAACCGATTGACCGTGCTGCCCGAGGAGATCGGCCGGCTCCAGGGGCTGCAAAGGCTGGACCTCTCCAGCAATCAGTTGACCGCGCTGCCCGAGGCGATCGGCCGGCTCCAAGTGCTGCGAACTCTGGATATCCCCGGCAACCAGTTGACCGCGCTGCCCGAGGCGATCGGCAGACTGGGTTTTCTGCGAACACTCTCCGTTGCCGCCAATCGGCTGGAGCGGCTGCCGGAGTCCGTGGGTCGTCTGTCCCGCCTGAAAATTCTGCTGGCCGGCGGCAACCCGCTGCAACGCCTGCCCGAGTTATGGGGTGGCCTGACGGCGCTTGAAGTCCTCGATCTGTCCAACTCGGCAGAGACCCTGATCTGGCTTTTGGATGATGTGATACTCCCTACCTTCCAGAAAGCATCACGATCTGAACCGTCGCTCCCGGCCTTGCCCGAAGGGCTGCGGCATCTGCCGTCCCTCAAGGTCCTGCTGCTGCACGGGCAGGAGGCGCTTGGCCTGCCGCCGGAGGTGCTCGGCCCGACCTGGAAGCAAGCAGAGGGCGACCTGTCCAGGCTCGCCAAGCCGGCCGACATCCTCGACTATTATTTCCGGACCCGCGGCGGCAAGCGGCCGTTGAACGAGGCCAAGCTGATCCTGGTCGGCTTCGGCAATGTCGGCAAGACCTCGCTGGTCAAGCGTCTTGTCCACAACCGCTTCAGCCGGCAGGAAGCCAAGACCGAAGGTATCCAGATCACCCAATGGCCCGTCCACCTGAACCGCAGGGAACGCGCAACGCTGCATGTCTGGGATTTCGGCGGCCAGGAGATCATGCATGCCACCCATCAGTTCTTTCTGACCCAGCGCAGCCTCTACCTCCTGGTGCTCAACGGCCGGCAGGGGCACGAGGACGAGGATGCGGAGTACTGGCTGAGGCTGATCGGCACCTTCGGGGAGGATTGCCCGGTCATCGTGGTCCTGAACAAGATCAGGGAGCATCCCTTCACGCTCGACCGCCTTGGATTGCAGCGAAAATTCCCGAACATCCGGGAAGTCATCGAGACCGATTGCGGCGACCGGACGGGCATCGAGGCGCTGCGGGATGCCCTCCACCGCGAGACCGACCGGCTGGAGCATCTGCGCGCCGCCTTCCCGTCCGCGTGGTTCGCCATCAAGGACCGGCTGGCGGGCATGTCGGAGAATTTTATTTCCTTCGACCGGTACCGCGAGATCTGTGCCGAGCACGCCGAATCCGATGCGTCGGCCCAGGAGGCGCTGGCCTCCTTCCTCCACAGCCTCGGCATCGCGCTGAATTACCGGGACGATCCGCGGCTGCGCGACACCCATGTGCTGAACCCGCGCTGGGTGACCAGCGGCATCTACACCATCCTGAACGCCCCGCTTCTGGCCGAGCGGGCGGGCGTGATCGCCGTCGCCGATCTGGCCAAAATGCTCGATCGGAAGGACTACCCGAGCGAGCGGCACGGCTTTCTGCTGGAACTGATGCGCAAGTTCGAACTGTGCTTCCGGTTTCCCGAAGACGACAGGGACGAGCGCTACCTGATCCCCGAACTGCTGCCCAAGGACCAACCGGACGAGGCCGCGGATTTCCGGCCGGAGGATTGCCTGAACTTCCGCTATCTCTATCCGGTGCTGCCGGAAGGACTGGTGCCGCGCTTCATCGTGCGGACCCATGTGCTGAGCGAAGGCTTGCCGCGCTGGCGCACCGGCGTCATCCTGGCGTTCGAGGGCAACCGCGCCCTGGTCAAGGCCGACAAGGCGGAGCGGCGGGTCGAGGTATCGGTGACCGGACCGGTCGCCGGCCGCCGCCGCCTGCTCGCCATCATCCGCTCCGACTTCGACCGCATCCATCGCAGCTACAAGTTCGAGCCCGAGGCGCTGGTGCCGGTGCCGGGCCACCCTACCGTCGTGACTCCCTATCGGGACCTCGAAGTGATGGAACAGGAAGGGGTCGACTCCCTGCCGCAGGTGGTCGGCGGCAAGGTCGTCCACGTGAACGTCAAGGACTTGCTGAACGGCGTGGATGTCGAAGGCGCGCGGCCGCGCGCGTCCGCCAGGGGGGCCAAAGATCAGCCGGTGCCGCTGCGGGTGTTCTACAGCTACAGCCATCTCGACGACGGGCTGCGCGAGGAGCTGCTGAGCCATCTGAAGATCCTGGAACGCCAGAAGCTGATAAGCTCATGGCACGACCGGCGGATCATCGCGGGCGAGGAGTGGAAGGCGGCGATCGACGAGAACCTGGAGCGGGCCGACATCGTACTGCTCCTGGTCAGCGCGTCCTTCCTGGCCTCGAACTACTGCTACGACATCGAAATGACGCGCGCGCTGGCCCGCCACGACGCCGGGGAGGCGCGGGTGATCCCGGTCATCGTCGGCGACGTGGACTGGAGCGGCGCGCTTTTCGCACGGCTTCAGGCCCTGCCGAAGGACGGCAAGCCGATCGTCAAATGGGGACCCGACCGGTATGCGCGGGACTCCGGCTGGCGCAGCGTCGCGGAAGGCTTGAAGCCGGTCATCGCCGAGATCCAGTCCGGGCAGCGCGACCGGGCACGATTCTGACGGCTCCGCATCATCGAACGCCGCGGCGATGCGGCGGCGGCGATTGCCGTTGCCGGTCCGGCAACGATATGTCCTTTCGGGCGGCATGCCCGGCAGCCCCCCGGACCGCGGCGACGGCCGCCGGGGGGCATGGATGCGGGCGGACAGCGCATGACGGTCGCGGCGATCGGCGAGTGCATGATCGAGCTGCGCCAGGATGGCGAGCGGCGCTATGGGCTGGGGTTCGGCGGGGATACGCTGAACGCGGCGGTGTATCTGGCGCGCCAGGGCGTCGCGGTGGATTATGCCACGGTGCTGGGCGACGACACGTTCAGCGACGACATGATCGAGCTGTGGCGCGGCGAGGGGATCGGCACCGAGCTGGTGGTCCGGCTGCCCGGCACGGTGCCCGGCCTGTATCTGATTCGGCTCGGGCCGCGCGGCGAACGCTGGTTCCATTACTGGCGCGGGGAGGCGCCGGCGCGCCGGTATTTCGACCTGCCGGAGACCCCGGCGCTGGTCGAACGGCTGGCCGGCCACGACCTGATCTATCTTTCGGGCATCACCCTGTCGCTCTATGCCGAGGCGACCCGGTACCGGCTGTTCGACCTGCTCGACCGGGTGCGCGCGCGGGGCGGGCGGGTGGCGTTCGATCCGAATTTCCGCGAGCGCGGCTGGCCCGACCGGGCGGTGGCGCGGGCGGTGTTCGGCGCGCTGCTGGACCGCGCCGACATCGTGCTGCCGACCTTCGACGACGAGCGGACGCTGTTCGGCGATGCCTCGCCGGAAGCGACGGTCGAGCGGCTGCGCGGCCACGGCATCGGCGACATCGTGGTGAAGAACGGCGCCGAGCCCTGTCTGGTGCTCACCGCGGACGGGCTGGCGCTGGTGCCGCCGGAGCCGGTCGAGCCGGTGGATACCACCGCGGCCGGCGACAGCTTCAATGCCGGCTATCTGGCCGGCCGGCTGCGCGGGCTCGATCCGGTGACGGCGGCGCGGCGCGGGCACCGGATCGCCGGCCGGGTGGTGCAGCATCGCGGCGCGATCATCCCGCGGGAGGCGATGCCGCCGCTCGACCCGGCGACCCCGGACAGCGAGGAGTGACGCCATGACCGAACTCACGATCGACCGGATTCTGGGGCTGGCGCCGGTGATCCCGGTGGTCACGGTCGAGCGCGCGGCGGATGCCGTGCCGCTGGCCCGCGCGCTGCTGGCGGGCGGGCTGCCGGTGATCGAGATCACCCTGCGCACCCCGGCCGCCCCGGACGCCGCGGCGGCGATCATGGCCCAGGTGCCCGACGCGGTGGTCGGCCTCGGCACGCTGCTCGATCCCGAGGGTTTCGAGCGGGCGCGGGCGATCGGGGTTCGCTTCACCGTCAGCCCCGGCCTGACCCCGGCCCTGGCCGAGGCGGCGGCGCGCAGCGGCCTGCCCTTCCTGCCCGGCGTGGCGACGGCGTCGGAGCTGATGGTCGCGCGCAGGCTGGGGTTCCGGTTCTGCAAGTTCTTTCCCGCCGAGCCGATGGGCGGGCGCGCCGCGCTGCGCGCCCTGGCCGGACCGTTTCCCGAGATGCGGTTCTGCCCGACCGGCGGGATCACCGAGGACATGGTGATCGATTATCTGGCCCTGCCCAATGTGGTCTGCGTCGGCGGCTCGTGGATCGCGCCGCCCGACGACATCGCCGCCGGCGCCTGGGACGAGATTGCCGAACGGGCGCGCCGCGCCGCCGAATGCCGCCGGGTGCCGGGGTGAGAGGGCGGGTGGGGGGTGGCGCGGCGGTTCCGTGCTATACGCAACCGGGATGACCTTGCCACGCCGGAGTCCGTGCCGTGATCAGCCGTGCCGAAATTCGCAATTTCACGGCCTTTTCCGAGCTGTCCGCAGCGTTCAGCCCCGGTATCAACGTGCTGGTCGGGGCCAACGGCACCGGCAAGACGCATCTTCTCAAGGTGCTGTATGCCGTCCACGCGGCGCAGAAAAAAAACGGCGCCAAGAGTGGTGCGATCGGCAAGCTGGGGCAAATTTTTCGGCCCTTCAATGATGATGTCGGTTCGTTGATTTCAAGACGGAGCGACGCTTCGAATGCATCGATTAAAGTGTTTTGGAAGGATCAGGAATATCAGTTTGAATTAAACAAGGGAAAAAAATCGCGTCACATCAATCTATACCCGTCATGGCAAGACGTCGGCGTGCCGGTGTTCATCCCGGCCAAGGAAGCCTTGTCCTTTGCGCCGGGTTTCCGTTCTCTGTACAACAAGTTCAAGCTCGCTTTTGACGAAACGTACTATGACATCATTGAACTCGCTTACCTCCCACGCCTTCGAGACCCCGTGGGTCGGGAGCTTCAGGACATCGTATCGAAGCTCGAAGCGGCCTGTGGCGGGAAACTGATGCAGAAGGAAGAGGTGTTCTTCCTGAAGCTGCCGCGCTTCGATCTGGAATTGCATCTGGTCGCCGAGGGGTTTCGAAAACTCGCGCTGATCGCCGGGCTGATCGAGAACGGCTCGATCGAGCCCGGCAGCACGATCTACTGGGACGAACCGGAATCGAACCTCAATCCGGGAATGATGGGGCTGGTGGCCGATGTGCTGTTGGGTCTGGCGAAACTGGGCGTACAGGTGTTCGCCGCGACCCACAGCTATCCGTTTCTGAAGGAGGTTTCGCTGCATCCGGATGCGCCGGACCGGGTGCGGTACTTCTCGCTGTTCCTGGAAGGGCCGGACGGCGCGGTTGCCATCAATCCGGCGGACAGTTATCTCGCACTGCATCCGAATCCGATCGACGAGGAATACCGTCGGCTTTATGATCTCGAACTTGATCGCGCCTTGCGGTCAGGGTCGGGATGACGGGATGCCACAAGAGTTCAACGAAGGAGATCTGGTTTTCGCGTTCGACGACGGGCTGGCCGTCCGCAAATTCGACGGTCCCGATCACGGGATGAGCCATTTTCTCAAGGCCGTGGATTTCGTCGTGGAGTCGGATACCGAAATCACACTGATCGAGGTCAAGGACCCGGGATCGCCTGATATTCCCGATCGCCACCGCGCGGCTCAAGATGCCCGAAACCTGGAGAAGGTGCGTACGGGTGAGTTGTTCAACGCCGAATTGGCGCCGAAGCTGAAGGACAGTCTGTTCTACCTTTATCTGCGGCGGCAATTGCCGGACAAGGATCTGCGATATCTGATCCTGTTGTCGTTCGGCCGTCTGGACGTGGCTCTCCTGATGAATGCCCAGGACCGGTTGCGACGGGCCTGCGCCTGTCCCGAAAACCCGGAGATGTGGCAACGGCGCTATGCCGTGGCGTTGCTCACCCTGGAGGAGTGGAACCGCCGGTTTCCGGGCATGCCGGTGTCGCGTCCGAATTGACGGGCGGTGACGCCGCCCGCGGTTCAGCTCGGGGTGTCGCTGCGCACGGCCAGGACGTCGCCGAGGGCGATGGCGGCAGTGCCGATCATCAGGACGGTCTCGCCGTTGCGGGTTTCGGCGCCGGTGACCCGGCCGGTGGTGTAGGTGGTCGCCGGCACCGGCTCGCCGCTCTCGGTCACGGCGTTGACCCGCAACTGGTAATTGCCGGCCGGCGCGGCGGTGCCGGCCTGGGTGCTGCCATCCCATTCGATGACATGGCGGCCGGCGGTGGTCGGGGCGGAGCCGCGCCAGACCACGTTGCCGGTCTCCGCGACGATTTCGTAGGCCAGACGATGGGCCGAGCGGGGCAGGGAATAGGTCAGCCCGATCTCGCCGCCGGTATAGGCGAAGCCGTCGCCGGCCACTTCGACGGTGTGGCCGAGATAGCCCAGCGCCTCGCCCAGCCGGCCGCCGGATTGCAGGCCGATCAACTGGTCGAGCCGGCGGTTCTGCGCGATCGCCTGCTCGACGGTGGCGAAGCCGACGAGCTGGTTGGTGAACTCGGTGGTTTCCATCGGCGAGATGGGGTCCTGGTTCTGCAACTGCGTGGTCAGCATGCGCAGGAAGCTGTCGAGCGTTCCGGCGATCTGCTGCTGCGCGGCGTCCGTCGAGCTGGCGGTCGTGGACGTGGTCGCGGTGGTGGGGCGGGTGGCGGCCGCGGCGGTCTGCTGGGCCTGCTGGGTCTGCACCACCGGGCCGAGGGTGGTGGTGGGGGCGGTGGTGGTCACGAGGCGATCTCCAGGCCGGGACTCAAGGAACGATCAGATGCGGATATCGAGCCGGCCGAGCGCGGACGGCGCGGCATAGGCGGCAGCGACGGCTGCCGGCACCTCGATGTGCCGGTCGTCACCCGCGCCCGGCACCCGAGCGGCAGAGTGGCCGGAGTCGCGGCCATCCTGCTGGAAGGCGCCATTCTGGCCCTCGCCGCGCAGGCTGAAATTCAGCCCGCCGGAGTCGGCCTTGAGGCCGGCATTGGCCAGGGCGCGTTCCAGGCCACGCGCGTCGCGCTGCAGCAGGTCGAGCGTATCGCGCCGGTCGCACAGCACCAGCGCGCGAACCGCGCCATCCTCGCCGAAATCGAGCCGGACCTCGACCCGGCCGAGCTCGTGCGGCTGCAATTGAAGGGAAAGACGCTGCGGCGTCGAGCCGTCCGCCGCGGCCTTCCGGATGTGCAGGGCGATCTGCTCGGCCGGGGCGCCGGCGGGCTGGGGCGTCGCCGGACGCGGTTTCGCGGCGTCCGCGGCAGGGTCGGCGCCGACCGGCGCCCTGGTCGCATCGGTGGCCGGCCGCACCGGAGTCTCGCCGGCCCTGGTCAGGGGCGATCGGGGGTCGGAGGGGGGCGGCGGCTCCGCGGCGCCCGGCGAGGGGCGCAGCTCCTGCCCCGGCGTTCCGGCCGGGTCGCCGGCCGCACCGCCGTCGGCATTCGCGCGGCCGGTCACCCGGAGCGTCAGGTCTTCGGCGGCGGGCATCGCGCCGTCTCGACCGGTGCCGCGCTGATCGGGACCGTTTCGATCGGAGCCGCCGGTGGGCCCGCCGCCGGTGACCAGCGCGTCGAGGCCGTTCCGGCCGATCGCCCCGGCCAGGGCCGGACCCGCCACGGCCGCGACCGGCGGCGCCGCTGCCGCTGCCGGGGTCGCCAGGGGTGCGGCCGTCGAGGCAGTGGGGGCAGCAATCGCGCCGGGCAGCGGGGCGGCCTCGGCCGCGGGGTCGGATGCCGCCGCCGTCTGATCTTCCGCAACGGCGACAGGCTGCACGGTGGTCGCCGAGGCCAGCGCGAGGGTCAGCACCGCATCATCGGTCGGCTGCAGCGGCGAGGCCGGTGCCGCCGGCTGGGACGGCAAGATCGCGGCGGCGGCCGCGATATCGGGCTGAATCTGATCGGGCAGGGCGGACCGAGCCAAGCCGTCGGCACCGGGTTCGGCCGCGAGGTCGGAGAGATCGGCCGGTGCCAATTCCCGCGAGGCCAAATCCGGCGACGCCGGGCCCCGGGACTCGGCCGGTTGGGCCGGCGGCGTCGAGCCGTCGGC
>CAZTNV010000043.1:14366-17000 GCA_964615535.1 uncultured Mycobacteriaceae bacterium
CGCCGTTCTTCTCGAGAGGCTGGCCCGCTCTCCGGCCGGGGCGGCGGGCCCGGCTGGACGGGCGGCGGGCGAAGCCGGGCGGGCGGCCCCGGCCGGCTGACTGGGGCCCGGCTGACTGGGGCCCGCCGCCGGGGCAGAATTGCGCCCCGAGTCGGGCGAAGTCCGCTCCGGCGAGGCCCGGTCGCGGGACGCGCGTGCCATCACCGCCGTGAAATCCGCGCCGCCGGCAGCATGCGGGCCGTTGGCGGGGCCTGCCGCCGCCGGGGCGGGCGCCAGAGCGTCGAGCAAATTGAAGGAAATACCGGCCACGACAGCCTCGCTCTCATACCGATCGTCAGCACGGATATGCCAATTCCGTGCCAGAGGATTGCCGCCGGACTCGAGGCGAGATCCGGCTCGGCCGATCGGACCGGCGGTGCCATCGGCAGATTTCGCAGGGCGGAGTCGGACGGAGGGGAAGAATTTGCCGGTTGCCGGTTAGCCGGTCGCGGGTGAGGCGCGATCCGGCACCGGGCGGCGCCGGACTCGGCCGCCCCCGAAGGTGCCGTTTCAGAATTTGCCGTCGAGGCTGACCGAGACGCAGCGGCTGCCCGAGCGGGCGGGCGGCCGTCCGGCCTTGCCATAGCCCTGGACCGAGGCGGCGGCGTTGCTCACCGTTTCGGTCACCAGATCGACGATCCGCTGGGTGGCGTCACGGCCATTGGCCAGGGTGTGCAGATTGGCCTCGAGCGCGGCGAACAGCCGGGCGCGGATCTCCGCCAGCGGCTCGAGCGCGGCCTCGTCGAGCGTGGCCAGCTCCTCGCCGCGCCCGCCGAGATCCTTGATCTGCATGGCATAGGCCTCGGTCAGCGCGGCCTTTTCGGGCTGCAGCGCGGCGCCGCCGTCGACGTCCATATCGGCCACCGCGCGGGTTTCCCGATCGAGCACGGCGATCAGCCGCTCGATGGTTTCGACCGTGCTCAACAGGGCCATTTCGATCGCGCTGGGCGGCGCAGGGGCGACCGGTTCGATCTCCGCCGGGTCCTCCACCTCGCCGGCCTCCACCATCGCGGGCGGCCGGGCGGCCGCGGCGTCGTCTTCGTCCGGCACCGGCCCGGGCGGCGGCTCGGGGAGCGCGGTGCGGGCGGGCGGGGCGGGCGACCGGGGATCACGAATGCGCATCGGGGCCGCCTTCCTGGAGTCGCAGGATTTCGGTCATCACCTGCTGGGCGATGCCGATGCCGCCGGCCCGGGCGATCGACCGGCCGTATTCGTTGATCATCAGCGACCGGTAAATCCGTTCGCTTTCGCCGCCGCCGAACGGCCCGTCGGTGCTGATCCCGCTGAACATGTGTTCGAGCATCTGCGAGACGAACACCGCCTCGAACTCCTCGGCCGCGCTGCGGGCCTGCGCCGGGTCGTTGGTGCGGGCGGGCTGCCGGGCCGCGGCGGCCAGCGGCTGGCGGGCGAGAATGGCGGCGTCGAGCCGCGGCTGGTCGGTCATGGCGGGCCTCTACATCACCGAAATGCTGGCCTGGAGCGCCCCGGCCGCATGGATCGCCTGAAGGATCGAAATCATGTCGCGCGGCCCGACCCCGAGCGCGTTGAGCGCCTGGACGAGCTGCTGCAGGCTGACGGTTGCCGGCACGATGCCGAGCCGGTTCTCGCTGTCGGTGTCGACTTCGATCTCGGTGCGCGGCACCACCACGGTCGTCCCGCCCTCCGACAGCGGGTTGGGCTGCGACACCTGGGGCGTCTCGGTCACCCGAACGGTCAGGTTGCCCTGCGCGATGGCGACCGTGGAGACGCGCACGTTTTCGCCGATCACGATGACGCCGGTGCGCTCGTCGATCACCACCCGGGCGGGCTGATCCGGCGCCACGCGGATTTGCTCGATCTCGGTGATCAGGCCGACCACGTCGCCGCCGCGCGCCGGCGGCACCGCGACGCGCACCGTGGCGGGGTCGAGCGCGACGGCGATCGGCTGGCCGGCGTTGCGGTTGATCGCATCCTGGATGCGGCGGGCGGTGGAGAAATCCGGATTGCGCAGCGACAGCCGCACCACGTTGAGATCGGCCAGGGCGAACGGCACCTCGCGCTCGATCACGGCGCCATTGGCGATGCGGCCGGCGGTCGGTACGCCCTGGGTGACCGACTGGGCCGCCCCCTGGGCGCTGAACCCGCCGACCGTGACGGCCCCCTGCGCCACCGCATAGACCTCCCCGTCGGCGCCGAGCAGCGGCGTCACCAGCAGCTCGCCGCCCTGCAGGCTGGAGGCGTCGCCCAGCGAGCCGACGGTCACGTCGATTCGGCTGCCCTGGCGGGAAAAGGCCGGCAGCGTCGCGGTGACCATCACCGCGGCGACGTTTTGGGTCTGGATCGCATCGTCGCGGACATTGACGCCCAGCCGTTCGAGCATGCCGATCAGGCTCTGCTCGGTGAACGGCGAATTGCGCAGGCCGTCGCCGGTGCCGTTCAGCCCGATCACCAGACCGTAGCCGACCAGATGATTGTCGCGCACGCCCTCGACATCGACGATGTCCTTGATCCGGACCTGCGCGGCGGCCGGCCCGGCCAGGCCGATCAGCGCGGCCAGCACGGCCAGCACGCCCGGCAGCAACCGGCGCCAGCCGGCAGCGCGGCGGCGGGAGCGGG
>CAZTNV010000044.1:0-13794 GCA_964615535.1 uncultured Mycobacteriaceae bacterium
TGACCGGCAAGGCGGCCGGCCGCGCGGGCGGGCAGGCGGCGGAAAAGGCGGCGCTGGACGGCGTGTTGCACCAGCCGATCGACACCCTGTCCAAGGGCTTCAAGCGCCGGGTCGGGCTGGCCGCGGCGCTGCTCCACGATCCCGATGTGCTGATCCTGGACGAGCCGACCGACGGGCTCGATCCCAACCAGAAGCACGAGGTCCGCCGGCTGATCAAGGACATGGCGCCGGACAAGGCGATCGTGATCTCCACCCACATCCTGGAGGAAGTCGAGGCGGTGTGCACCCGTGCCATCATCATCGCCCGCGGCCGGCTGCTGGCCGACGCCACGCCGGCGGAACTGCTGGCCGGCAGCCCGACCGGCCGGCTCGACGAGGTGTTCCGTCGCATCACGCTGGGCCTGGACGGCGCCGGCCACGACTGGGACCGGCCCGCCGCCGCCCTCCCTCCCGACTCCGCCACATCCTCCGCCAGGGATTGACCCGATGCGCGCCGTCTGGATCACCTTCGGCCGCGAGCTGAAGAGCTACTTCGCCACGCCGGTCGCCTACATCTTCATCGTGATTTTTCTGGCCCTGGCCGGCACGCTGACCTTCTTCGTCGGCGATTTCTTCGGCCGCGGCCAGGCCGATCTGTCGACCTTCTTCGCCTTCCACCCCTGGCTCTACCTGCTGCTGATCCCGGCGGTGGCGATGCGGCTGTGGGCGGAGGAACGCAAATCCGGCACGATCGAGCTGCTGCTGACCCTGCCGATCACCCTGACCCAGGCGGTGATCGCCAAGTTCCTGGCTGCCTGGGCGTTCATCGCGATCGCCCTGGCCGCGACCTTCCCGATGTGGCTGACCGTGGCGTGGCTGGGCCGACCGGATCACGGCGTGATTCTAGCCGGCTATCTGGGCAGCCTGATCATGGCCGGCGCCTATCTTGCGATCGGCTCGGCGATGAGCGCGCTGACCAAGAGCCAGGCGATCGCCTTCGTGCTGGCCGCGGCGGTGTGTTTCCTGTTCACGGCGTCAGGTTCGCCGCTCAGCCTCGGGCTGCTCTCGGACTGGCTGCCGGCCGGGCTGCTCGAAGCGCTGACCAGCTTCGGCTTTCTGGTCCATTTCAATGCGATCATGCGCGGCGTGATCGATCTGCGCGACGTGGTCTTCTTCGGCTCGACCATCGTGTTCTTTCTCTATGTCAATGTGGTCGTGCTCGACCTCAAGAAGGCGGAGTAGTCGGCCATGGCGGAGCTGACCTCGGAGGCGGGCGGCGCGGCCGTACGGACGGCAGCGGCCGAGACGCGCCCGCGCCGGCTGGGGGCCCAGGGCGGCCGCGCGGCGCTGGCGCTGGCGCTGGCCACCCTGCTCTACGTCTCGACCAATCTGTTCGCGGCGGAGGCGTTCCGCGGCTGGCGGCTCGATCTGACCGAGCGCTCGGTCTATACGCTCAACCCGGCGACCCGCGCGGTGCTGGACCGGATCGAGGAGCCGATCACCCTGCGGTTCTACTACTCCTCGGCGCTGGGCGAGGCGATCCCGAGCTACGGCATCTATGCCGCCCAGGTGCGCGAGCTGCTCGAGGAATACGCCGCCGCGGCGGATGGGCGGATCGTGCTGGAGATTTACGATCCGCAGCCCTTCTCCGACGAGGAGGATCGCGCCGTGGCCTACGGGCTGGTCGGCATTCCGGCGGTCGCACAGGGCGAGCCGGTCTATTTCGGGCTGGTCGGGACCAACACCATCGACAGCGAGGAGGTCATCCCGTTTTTCCAGGCCGACCGCCAGAGCGAGCTGGAGTACGACCTGACCAAGCTGGTCTATGCCCTGGCCACGCCACAGCGCACCGTGATCGGCCTGATGTCCTCGGTGCCGCTGGCCGGCGGCCCCATAATGGGACCGGGCGGCATGCCGATGGGCGGCATGGCGCCGCCGCTGGTGATCCACACCCGGCTCCAGGAGCTGTTCGAGCTGCGCACCCTGCTGCCCGAGGGCAGCGCGATCCCGGATGATATCGACCTGCTGATGCTGGTCCACCCGCGCGACCTGTCGCCCGCGGCGCTTTACGGCATCGACCAGTACGTGATGGGCGGCGGCCCCGCGCTGGTGCTGGTCGATCCGCTGTCCGAACTGGACCAGCAGCGCCGCCCGCCGCAGGAGCGCATGGCCGGAGCGGCCTCCACCATCGAGCCGTTCGCCGAAAGCTGGGGCATCGAGATGGTGGCCGATCAGGTGGTCGGGGATCTCCGCGCCGCCATCCGGGTCAATGCCGGTTCCGGCCGGCGGGTCGAGCCGGTCGATTACCTGGTCTGGCTGCAACTGCGCCCGCCGGAGTTCGGCGTCGAGGATCGCATCCTGTCCAATCTCAGCCAGATCACTCTCGCCACCGCCGGTGTCCTGCGGACCCGCGAGGGCGCCACCACCACCGTCACGCCGCTGATCCGGTCGAGCGAGGCGTCGATGCCGATCGACACCGGCCGCCTGATGTTCGGCCTCAATCCGCGGCAGTTGCTCGCCCAGTTCGCGCCGAGCGGCGAGCGGCAGGTGATGGCGGTGCGGGTGCGGGGCCCGGCGCGCAGCGCCTTCCCCGGCGGCCCGCCCCCCGAAATCGCGACCGAAGGTGCCGTTCCCGAAGGCACCCCGCCCGAAACCCACCGGGCGGAGGCGACGGAGCCGCTCGATCTGGTGGTGATTGCCGATACCGACCTGCTGGACGACCGGTTCTGGGTCAATGTCCGCGCCTTCGCGGGGGAACAGATCGCGGTGCCGTTCGCCGAAAACGACGCGTTGCTGATCAATGCGGTCGAGTCGCTGACCGGCGCCATCGACCTGTCGGGCCTGCGCGGCCGCGCCGGGGCCGAGCGGCCGTTCGACCGGATCGTTGCGCTGGAGGCGCAGGCCGCCGAGCGGTTCCGGGCCACCGAACAGTCGCTGCTCGACCAGTTGCAATCGACCCAGCAGCAACTGCAGTCGTTGCAGGGTGACGATCAGGCCGGCGGCGCGGTGGTTTCGGCCGAGCGCCGCGCCGCGCTCGACCAGCTCCGGTCCCGCATGATCGAGGTCCGCACCGAGCTGCGCGATGTCCGCCGCGCCCTGCGCGAGGATGTCGAGGGGCTTAAGCGCGGGCTGGAATTCGTCAATATCGGGCTGATGCCGATCCTGATCGCCGCGGCGGCGCTGATCCTGGCGCTGCTGCGCGCCCGCCGCCGGCGCCGCCCTTCGCCGGTTTGAGCGGCCATTCGGAGAGTTTTCCATGATCGGACGCAGATCGCTGATCGGTCTCGCCATCGCCGCGGCGGGGATGACCTTTGCCGCCGCCGCGGTCCATCTCGGCCGGCCGGGACTGGCCGCGGTGCGGACGGGGGAGCCGGCGCTGCCGGCGCTGGCCGAGCGCGCGAACGATGCCGCCCGGCTAGCCGTAAGCGTCGGGGAGACCCGGTTTACCGTCGCCCGCGGGGCGGCTGAAGGCAATGCGCCGGTCTGGACTTTGGTCGAGCGCGACAGCTACCCGGTGCGCCCGCAGGTGGTGCGCAACGTCCTGATCGGGCTGGCCGAGCTGCGCCTGTCCGAACCGCGCACCGCGCGGTCGGAACTCTATGGCCGGATCGACGTGATGGATGCCGATGCGCCGGGCGCGCGCGCGCTGCTGGTCGCCGCGACCGACCCCGCGGGCGCCGAGCTGGGCGCACTGCTGATCGGCAAGCAGCGCGAGGGCCAGATGGGGACGGCGGGCCAGGCCCATTACGTTCGCCGGCCGGGCGAGGCGCAGTCCTGGCTGGCCACAGGCACGCTCGAAATCCCGCGCGATCCGATCGAATGGCTCGACCGCAGCATCGCCAACATCCCGCGCCAGCGGGTGCGCGAGGTGGCGATCACCGGCGTCGACCGCCCGCCCCTGCGCATCGTCCGCGACGGGCCCGAAACCGCGGAATTTCGCATTGCCGATCTGCCGGTCGAGCGGCAGGTCGATCGCCAGTTCCGCGTCGACAGTCTGGCGACCGCGCTGGAGAACCTGGAGCTGATCGATGTCCGCTCGGCCGCCGGGCTGGATTTCCCGGCCGAGGGCCCGCGCGCCGTGTTCACCACCTTCGACGGGCTGACGGTGACCGCCCGCCTGACCGTGCCCGAGCCGTCCGAGTCGGATGCCGAATCGGCTGCCGTCTGGGTCGCCTTCGAGGCCATTCATACGCCGCCGGAGCACCCGCCGGCTGCCGACCCCGCTCCGGACGCCGCCTCGCCCGGCGACAACGGCCAGACCGAAGGGCAGCAGAGCACTGAACCGGCGGTTCAGGAGGCCGCGGCATTGAACGCTCGGCTGTCCGGCTGGGCCTATCGGCTGCCGCCGTTCAAGATCGACCGCCTGCGCAGCCGGATCGAGGACATCACCGAGGCCGTCCCCGCCACCGGCCCCGCCGCTGCCGATCAGACCCCAGCCCCCGCTCTAGGGCCGGACGCTCCGCCAGCGGAATAGGCGCACCGCCCCGATGGACGCAGCCGCCGATCGGCACAAGACTGGCGGCAGGCGCAGCTCAGTCGATACGCGATTTTCGCGTGTCTGCCATCTCGCATGTTTCTGGCATCAGCAAGGCTCAAGCGCCATTTCGTAACTGACCGTCAAGATAATTCACCTAATTTGGCCGAACAAGTGCAGCAGGAGAGCCAGCAGCACCGGCAGGAAGGGAGTAAAGAGCATGACCACGATTGCAGCGGACATCCTGCGTGACTATCAGTCACGCAAGACCACGGCGGCTGCGGACGATTCGGGAATGGCGGAACGGGGTATGGCGGCCAGGATGTTGATGCGGAAGCTTTGTGAGGACGCGAAGGGTATCCGCATCAGCTTCAGCGAATGGGTCTTCCCGGACGGTTCGCAGTTGCAGGTCTGAACCTTCGTCCCGCGCCACCCTTGATCCGCGCCGAGGTACCCCAAGCGGGCGCCTCGGCGCCGTGCCGGGCATCGGCCGTGCCGAGCGGCAAAGCCAGGACACACAGAGCCAAGACAAGGGACAGGAAGACCAGGGAGCGGGAACCGGCACTTTTTGCTGTACATTGTTGAACACATCGTGCGCTATCGAATATAGTTAACCGGTTATCCGGTCTCTGCGGGCAACGCTGAAAACGGCGGACGGAGCCGATTTGCCTGCTGGTCCAGCAACAGTTGAGTTGCCAGAACCCCCGACTGTTTGTTAGGCTTTTGCGATCAAAAGCCGGACGCGAACGGTTCGGATCGTCGAAGCGTGCATTGCCGCTCCGATCTTTCGGGCGACCCGTCGTCCAGACAATGAAGAAATCAATTCCGAGGAACGCCCCGTGATGCAGTCACGGGACGGGCGTCGCCGCCCGGACCGGTACCCACGACGGAGCATTGGACCCTTGACACAACTTACCACCACTATCGACATCCAGGCGCCGCGACCGGACTGGACGGCCCAGGATGTGCTGATCGCGTCGGGCCTGACCCCGTGGACCCTTGCGGCGCTGCCCCAACGGCCCCCTCTCGCCGATGATCCGGACGAAACGGCGCGGATCGTGCTGCGCGTCGATGAGCATGGCCGCTGCATTTACTCCGACATAAACCGGGCCGGCGTCGACTATTTCGGCCTGTCCTGCGGCGAAGTGCTGGGTCGGTCGCCGCGGGAGGTGTTCTTTCCCGACATCGCTCGGGAACTCGACACGCTGCACCGCCGGTGCATCGAAAGCCGCCAGCCCTTGCGATACCAGCGCACCCGGCCCTTCAAGAGCGGCCGCCGGACATTCGGTGTCGAAATGATCCCGGTGATCGAGGGTGCCCGGGTCACGGCGATCGAAGTGATTGCCCACGACATCACCCGGTGTCAGCAGGCGGCGTAAGGCCCGGCAGATCGGCACCCCGGCAAGCTTATTGATCATCCGGGCGGGCGAAGGTTCGGTGGATCTCTCCGATCTGGTGTTCCGTGCCGTTCCTGCCACAGCATTGATGATATGATGGCCGGCCGTAGTGGCCGGTTCGGTGGCAGCGGTTGGCGTTCAGTGCGTCCGGCCGCTGAATACCCAGACCTCGACCGTGCTCTGCGCCTCCGCCATCGTGAACTCGGGATGATGGTAGCGATAAACCCGAATCGCGACATCAAGCGCGACCTGGGACGGGGCGCCGCTTGCCAGCATGCCGTTGTACGCACGATCGACGGCCATCCGGCATTCGCACTGGCGAAAATCGGGATCGGTTCGGCACTCCAGCGGCGTCAAACCGCCGGGCCACCTAGGGTCTCTTCTTGCGGCCATACAATTCCAACCTGTGATCGACCAGTTCATAGCCGAGCTGATGGGCAATGCGTTCCTTGATCCTTTCCAGTTCGTCGCTTTGAAACTCGACGACTTGGCCGGTTTCCAGATCGATCAAATGATGGTGGTGTTCGAGATTGACCTCGAAGCGCGAATAACTCTCGTTGAAGTCATGCCGCTGCACCAAGTTCATTTCATCGAGCAAATGCAAGGTCCGATAAACCGTCGCAATACTGATAGAGGAGTCAATTCCCTTGGCCCGCTGAAATACCGTTTCGACCGATGGATGATCGGATGACTCGTTGAGGACCTGAAGAATGATCCTCCGCTGTTCGGTCATCTTCAATCCCGCTCGGATGCATGCTTGTTCCAAACTTGTCATCGTGGCCTCGCTCGAACCGACTCTCCCGGCCGGCACGTGAAGGATGGCAGGACATGAAAATACAGACATTGCCTGACCCTGTCATGAACTCTATGCGTTTCGCACCGCTTCGCCCTAGAGTCTCTCCAGCTCCGAATCACGTTCGGCGCGCCGGCCCACCCTCGATCTGAAGGCGAAATGGCGACAGTGTCGGACCTGTTCGATCTTGGAATCGGACTTCATGGCTGGATCGCGCTCGGCCTGACCGTCGCGGGCGTCGTCGGGCTCCATATCGGCCTGATGCTGCTGACTCTCAAGCGCTGGGACCCCGACGCCGACCGGCCCGGCGCGCCGCCCGGCGACGGCGCAGCGCGAGCGCGGCCGCGGAACAACCAGCCTCCGGACGACAGGTGGTCCCCGCCATGAACGCCATTGCCGATCTGCGCGGCAAAACCCTGTTCATCACCGGCGCCAGTCGCGGCATTGGCTTGGCGATCGCCTGCCGCGCCGCGTGCGACGGTGCGCGTATCGCGATTGCCGCCAAGACCGCCGAACCACATCCCAGGCTGCCAGGAACCGTCCATACCGCCGCCGCCCGGATCGAGGCGGCGGGCGGTACCGCTCTGCCCCTGATCGTCGACATTCGCGACGAGACTGCCGTGGCCGCGGCGGTCGCCCGCACCGTCGAGCAATTCGGCGGCATCGACATTTGTATCAACAACGCCAGCGCGATCAGCCTGACAGGAACGCTGGCCACGCCGATCAAGCGCTTCGATCTGATGCACGCGGTCAATGTCCGCGGCACCTTCTGCGTCAGCCAGGCCTGCCTGCCGCATCTGATCAAGGCGCCCAACCCGCATATCCTGACCCTGGCGCCGCCGATCACGCTGGATCCGCGCTGGTACCGCGACCACCTCGCCTACACCCTCGCCAAGCTCGGCATGAGTCAATGCGTGCTCGGCATGGCGGCGGAATTCGCTGCGGCCGGCGTTGCCGTCAATGCCCTGTGGCCGCGCACCCTGATCGCCACCGCGGCGCTCGCCATGCTGCCCGGTCTTGATCCGGCGCAGGGCCGCAGGCCCGAGATCGTCGCCGACGCCGCCCATGCCATCCTGGTCCGGCCGAGCCGCCAATGCACCGGCCGATTCTTCATCGACGAAGACGTTTTGCGAGAGGAAGGCGTGAGCGACTTTTCGTCCTACGCCGTAGCGCCGGGGATGCCCCTGGTAACCGATCTGTTCCTCGACTGAGCCGTGCACCGCCGGGGCGGAGAATAGGGATGCCCATGCCCGAGAGCCCGACCGAGAGCCCGACCGTGATCGCCGCAACCGCGGACGGGGTCGCAACGCTGACCCTGAACCGGCCGGCGGTGTTCAACGCCATCGACGACGCCATGATGGCGGCGATCCACGATGCCCTGATCGACATCCAGCACGACGATCGGGTGCGCTGCCTGGTGATCCGCGGCGCCGGGGGCAATTTCGCCGCCGGGGGCGACGTCAAGCTGTTCGCCGATGCGGTCGCGACCCTATCGGACAGCCGCCGCCACGCGCTGTTCGAGGACATGATCCGCCGCGCCCATGGCGCCGTGCTGCTATTGCGCCGCCTGCCGGCGCCGGTGATCGCCTCGGTGCGCGGCGCCGCCGCGGGCGGCGGTCTGGCCCTGATGCTGGCCGCCGATCTGGTGATCGCCGCCGACGACGCCGTGTTCACCGCCGGCTATTGCCGCATCGGCACCAGCCCCGATGGCGGCGCGAGCTGGCACCTGCCGCGCAAGATCGGGCTGGCGCGGGCGATGGAACTGGCCCTGCTGGGGGACCGGATCGATGCCGCGACAGCGGAACGTATCGGGCTGGTCAACCGGGTGGTGCCGGCGGATGCGCTCGAGGCCGAAACCGCGGCGCTGGCCCGTCGCCTGGCCGACGGCCCGACCCTGGCCATGGCGCGGACCAAGGATCTGCTCAACCGCGCCTTCGATCACAGCCTGGCCGACCAGCTCGAAGCCGAGGCCGACCGCTTCGTCGCCTCGACCCTGACCGGCGATTTCGCGGAGGGTATCGAGGCCTTCGTCGCCAAGCGGCGCCCGCGATTCTCGGGCTGCTAGGCATCCACGCACCGGCCGCCGGGTGACATGGCCGGGGTGCCGGTCAACAGACCGGCACCTTTCCGTAGATGCACAGCACCTGAACAAGAGCGCGCTTGTCTTGATGCGACAAATCATCATACGATCTATGGTAATTGGCACCTTAATCCTATGGTTGGGATACTGTAATGCGCATTGCACAGACTGCGGGCGTCGATCGCGCACCCGATCCCGGCGAGGAGCTCGAATCGTTTGGGCTCAAGACCGCCGAGCCGCGACGGTCGTCTGCGGCAGCCGAGGTAAGGGAAACGCTGGCGACGATCAACAGACTGGCAATCACCGTGTGGACGGTGGACGAGCGGCTGGCGCTTTGCAACGATGTCGCCGATTCTTGGTATACCGGGGGACGGGGCGTGTTTCGGCCGGGCGTGACCCTTGACCATGCGGTTCGACAGTCGCTCGCGATCGCCCTCGGCACCGCCGCGGAGACCGAGGTACAGGCCGCGCTCAGCGAATTGCGCGACGCGCACCGATCGGGCGGCTCGGTGGTCGAACGGCGCCTCCCCTCGGGACGCTGGTTACGCCGAACCGTGCACGCCATCCCTGGCGGCGGCTTCGTGAGTTTCAGCGAAGACGTCACCGAACTCAAGGCGTACGAAGCCGCGCTGCGCGAGCATGACGAGCGGCTGGCCGATGACGTGAACGGCAACGTCGGCGGGCTGTTCGACATCGATCTGATCACCGGGCACACTTGGCTGTCGCCCGGTTTGAAGGCTTTGCTGGGTTTCGGCGATGATGAGCTCGCCAATGCCTATGCCTCGTTCGAATCCCGCGTCGATCCCGCCGACTGGCCCGGCCTTCGGACCACTCGGGGCGCCGCCGAAGGCCAAGCCACCGCGCAGGGGCATCGCGACCAGCAATGGCATCATGACTTCCGGGTCCGCCATCGCAACGGCACCGTCCTCTGGATGCGGGCGCACTGCGTGCTGATCTACGACGACACCGGCTCACCGCTGCGGGTTGTCGGCACCGCAACCGACATGACCATTCGCAAGCGGCTGGAACACCGGGTCCGTGTCGAACGCGAGAGGACAGAGCGGGCGGACCGGCTGAAGCGCACGATTCTGGCCCATATCAACAACCATTTGCGGTCCGCCTTTGATGCCCCGAGCGGTTTTCCGGCAATGATCGGCATGGACGGGCTGGCCGGCTGCGCGACGCTGATGCAGCGGGATTTCGCCTGAACCCTCGGCGCGCCCCTGCAACGCGACGGGTCCAACGAGACGGGCCCAACGCGACCGGCCCGGATCGGCCCGCCATGGCTGGCGGACGGCATTTTGGGCCAGCATGACGGCCGCCAACACCGGCCCCTCACCCACCTCATGATCCTGCAGGTACCCGGAAGCGCCGCTGGCGGTCTGCTCTGCGTGCCGTGCAGCCATGCGCCCAAACACTTCCCTTAGTCACCTTACCGTCATATCAATGGAAGGAGGACTGTTGCACCGCACCATGGGAGGGGGCCATGCCCGAGGGCATCATCACCATCGCCGAGGGCCCGCTATCCGCCTATCGTGCGCTGCGCCAATCCGGCGCCCTGAAGCCCGACCCCGGCCAGGAATTGGCCATCGAGAAGCTGCAGGGCCTGCATCACGCCTTGCAGCATTACCAGCCGCAGACCGGCGTGTCGGGCTGGCGCGAGCGGTTCGGGCTGGGCCGGCGGCGCGGCGCGGCGCCCCAGGGGCTCTATTTGTTCGGCGGGGTCGGCCGCGGCAAATCCATGATCATGGACCTGTTCTTCCGGCACACCCCGGTCGAGCGCAGGCGGCGGGTGCATTTCCACGAATTCATGGCGGAGGTCCACGACCGCCTGCACCATTGGCGTCAGGCCTTTGCCGACGTCTCCGGCAGGCGCGGCGGCCGCAATGGCGCGGCCGATCCGATCAAGCCGCTGGCCCGCCGCATCGCGGACGAAGCCTGGCTGCTGTGCTTCGACGAATTCCATGTCGTCGACATCGCCGATGCCATGATTCTAGGCCGGCTGTTCACCGAATTGTTCGAGCTGGGTGTGGTGGTGGTTGCCACATCGAACTGGCCACCGGACGAACTGTACAAGGACGGGCTGCAGCGCGACCGCTTTCTGCCGTTCATCGCCCTGCTGAAGGAGCGGCTGGACGTACTGGAACTGGACGGGCCGGTGGATTACCGGTTGCAGCGGCTGCACGGCATGAAGGTCTATCACACGCCGCTGAACCGCGCCGCCGCCCAGGCGCTGGACCGGGCCTTCGCCGAGCTGACCGATGGCGCCCCGGGCGCGCCCGACGAGCTGATCCTGAAGGCGCGGCGAATTGAGATCCCGCGCGCCGCCCGCGGCGTCGCCTGGTTCCCGTTCGAGGATCTGTGCGGCAAGCCCCTGGGCGCTGCCGACTATCTGGCGCTGGCGACGCATTATCACACGGTGATCATCGACGGCGTGCCGCTGCTGACCGAGGCGCGGCGCAACGAGGCCAAGCGCTTCATCACCCTGATCGATGCGCTCTACGAACACAAATGCTACGCCATCATCGCCGCCGCCGCCCCGCCCGACCGCCTGCACGCCGGCCAATCCCACGGCTTCGAATTCGACCGCACCATCAGCCGGCTGGTGGAAATGCAGTCCGCCGACTACCTGGCCCGGCACCACCTGACGTGATTAGATAAAGCTCACTGAGCCGCTGGACCAAGGCAGGACCTTGGTCGCGGAGGACGGACCCGAACCCCCGACGAGCCGCTCACGGTCCGGCCCAAGGCAGAGTCAGTCCGACAATTTAGGGCGCTCTCGCGGCGGTTTTGCGCCGCCCCAGTGTTTGGCATCATCGGCAACGCTGTGCCGGCCCCATCGCGGTGCGGGCCGCGTGCCGCCGCCGCTGCGGCACTTGCAACCCCCGTCAACCGACCCGCCCTTGGCAGCTTCGGGCCCTGCGAACTGATCAGACACTCCATAACCAAGGACGCAGGCATCACATTCCGCGTTGCCGGAAGGCGCCGAAGAGTCTTGGCGCGTGCTGTATCACAGTTATCACAATATTGTATCAAAACTAGCAATCGTTAAAATAAATATCAATTTCGCCAATCCTGTAACAAATACCGGACATATCCCGAATTTCGATCCTCGCTGTTCCCGGAACGCTTAGCCTCGGTCATCGAAATCCTCCACAATTTAGAGATTTTTACAATGGCTCCTCCACCTTCCGGAATCATTTCCGGTGAGCTGAAGACGTGGCACAAGGCTACGCTCGACTTCGCCGGCCCGCAGACAAGCGAGACCGCGGCCGTCAATCCTTTCGCCGATTATCGGCTGGACGTCACCTTCCGCCATGCCGAAACGGGCAAGACGGTCGTCGTACCGGGCTACTACGCCGCCGACGGACAGGCGGCCGAGACCCATGCCAACTCCGGCAATGTCTGGCGCGCCCATTTCGCACCGGACGAGTCCGGCACCTGGACCTATTCGGCGTCGTTCCGCACCGGCAGCAATGTCGCGGCTTCGGCCGATCCGGGTGCCGGCGCGTCGGCCGGCTATTTCGACGGCGGCTCCGGCAGCTTCACGGTTGCCGAGACCGACAAGACGGGCGTGGATTTCCGCGGCAAGGGCCTGCTGTCCTATGTCGGGGACCATCATCTGCGCTTCGCCGAGACCGGCGAGTGGTACCTGAAGGGCGGCGCCAACAGTCCGGAAAATTTCCTGGCCTATGGCGGCTTCGACAACACCAAGGCCACCCATGCCTATGTGCCCCATGTCGGGGACTGGAATGCCGGCGATCCCACCTGGAACGGCGGCAAGGGCACCGGCATCATCGGCGCGATCAACTACCTGTCCGAACAGGGCATGAACGGCCTGTACTTCCTCACCATGAACGTGAACGGCGACGGCAACGACGTGTCGCCCTGGACGGACCCGGCCCAGCGGACGCGCTACGATGTCAGCAAGCTCGCCCAGTGGGAAATCGTTTTCGACCACATGGACCGCAAAGGCGTGGCGATGCACGTCGTCACCCAGGAGACCGAGAACGACCAGTTGCTCGACGGCGGCGCTCTCGGCATCGAGCGCGCCCTGTATTATCGCGAACTGGTCGCCCGCTTCGGGCACCATCTCGGGGTGACCTGGAACCTGGGCGAGGAAAACACCAACACGGACGCCCAGCGCAAGGCCTTTGCCGACCGCCTGAAGGCGCTCGATCCCTACGACCATCCGATCGTCGTGCATACCTTTCCGTCTCAGTTGGACAGCATTTACAAGCCGCTGCTGGGGCATCCCGGCATCGACGGGGCATCGCTGCAGACAACCAGCACCCACACCCAGACCAAGCAGTGGATCGACGCCTCCGCCGCGACCCGGCCCTGGGTGGTCAGCCTCGACGAGATCGCCAACGCCACGACCGGGGTCGCCACCGACGCCAACGATCCGGGCCATGATGGCGTGCGCAAGCAGCATCTCTGGGGCAATCTGATGGCCGGCGGCGGTGGCGTGGAATGGTATTTCGGCTATTCCCAGCCGCACAACGACCTGAATCTCGAGGATTTCCGATCACGTGCGGAAATGTGGAAGCAGACCGACATCGCGCTCGATTTCTTCCGCGACTATCTGCCCTTCGCCGACATGCGCCACGCGGACGGGCTGACGCCGGCCAATGATTACGTGTTCGCCCTGCCGGGGAATACCTACGCGGTCTACCTGCCGAGCGGCGGTACGACCCAGCTCGACCTTACCGGCCAGCCGGGCCGTTACACGATCCAGTGGTACGATCCGCGCATCGGCGGTGCGCTCCAGGCGGGCTCGGTGGCCACGGTGGAAGGCGGCGGCAAGGTCGATCTCGGCCTCGCGCCGCGCGATCAGAGCAAGGACTGGGCAATTCTGGTCCGCCGGGCGGAGGACGGCTCCACGCCCCCCGCACCCTCCGAGCCCCCGGTGGCACCCGAGCCTGCCGCGCCGCCGGATGACGAAACTGCAACGATCCTGGCGATCAATGCCGGCGGTGGCGGCTTGACCGCGGCGGATGGTGCCGTCTATGCCTCCGACGGCAATTTCGGCGGCGGCTCCGCATTCACCACCGATGCACCGATCGCCGGA
>CAZTNV010000044.1:13804-16979 GCA_964615535.1 uncultured Mycobacteriaceae bacterium
TCAGGGCGCCCAGTTCGCCAGCAGGATGCCGAGGCCGGAACCACCGACGATGCCCTCTATCAATCCGAGCGTTACCAGAGCGGCGGCTTCGGCTACGACATCCCGCTGCCCAACGGCAGCTACCTCGTCACCCTCCAGTTCGCCGAGATCTGGTTCGACGCCGCCGGCCAGCGCGTGTTCGACGTCGCCATCGAAGGCGCCGAACGGATCACCGCTCTCGACGTGTTTCAGGCCGCGGGCGGCAAGAATATCGCCTACGACGTGACGGTGCCGGTCACGGTCACCGACGGTCAATTGGACATCGATCTGATCAGCCGGATCGAGAACCCCAAGCTCAGCGGGTTACGCATCGCGGCCGCCGACGCCCCGCCGCCCCCGGACAGCGCCGAACCTCCCCCCGGAACGGGCGAACCCGCTCCGGTCACGGTGGACGCCCGAACCGCCGCGCTGACCGGCACGCCCGGCGCCCAGACCTTGGGCGGCCTGGGCCTTGCCGGATACGCCGTGGACGGCAAGACAGCCGCCGTGACCCGGACGATCGATGGCCTGGGCATCGGCGGCGGACGCATGAACCAACAGATCGATTACGATCCCACCACCAGCGGCAGCGAGCGGCTGCGGATCGAGTTCGGAACCGAGGCGAGCGCGGCGGCGATCCAGCTTTCGCGGCTGTATCCGAACGATGCGGGCGGCAGCGGACGTGCCGAGGTCGCAGCGTGGCAGGCGCTCGGGGGCGATGGCCGGGGTTTGGGCCAGGGCGTGCTCGATCCCCGGACCGCGACGGCGATCGCCGACGGGGTCTACGATTTCGGCTTCGATCTGCCCGGCGGCACGCTGGCGCTGGAACTGTCGGCGCTGCCCTACGACAACTCTCCGTCATCCTCGACCGGCGGCGACGATTCCGACTTCACGATCGGCACGATCACCTTCTGGCCGGCTGATCTGGTCTGAGGCGTTCGGTCCGTCCTCCCCGACACGTGCCGCGTCGTCTGATCCCGCCCCGGCGCGGGATGCCGGCGGTGTCGGGGCAGGGCGGCGGCGACGCATGATGCGGCCTCCGGATGATCCTTCGGCACCCGGTGCGGACTCGCCCTTCTCGTCCGACTTGACGGGTGCGGTGAGGAAAAAACGGGCCGACCGGTGCCGCCGGGCGGGCAAACAGAACGTCTTGCATAGGATCTCGGCATCCGCGGCCTTCTCAAACGGTGCGCGACGCGGCATTGTTTCGTCGATCATCCCCGATCGGGTCGGGGACGATCACCCTCGGTGGCGGTTGCGGCGCGCTATCCCGCCACGTCACCGAAGATCACCAAAGCTGCCCGCTGCGGATAACCGGCCCGTCTGGACCATGATTTCGGGCAGAGGGGTCACCGCAACGGGACGGCTGCCGACAGATCCTCCGCTACGCCTCGGGACATGACCCGAAAACGGCTGCCGCTGCACGGGTTTCGACTGCAAACGAATAGGCCAGGAGACCATGCGCAACAAGGTCGTGTCCGCCGAGGATGCAGTGGCGATCATTCGGGATGGCGATACGCTGGCCAATGCCGGGTTCGTCGGGTGCGGCGTGCCGGAGGCACTGCTGGCGGCGCTTGAACGACGGTTCCGCGAGACCGGCACACCGGCCGGCCTGACCCTGCTGTTTGCCGCAGGCCAGGGAGACGGCAAGGAGGCCGGGCTGAACCGGCTTGCGCTGGACGGCCTGGTGCGCCGGGCGATCGGCGGGCACTGGGGGCTGATCCCCAAGCTGGGCCGGATGGCGGTCGAGGGCCGCATCGCCGGCTACAACCTGCCCCAGGGCTGCATTTCCCATCTCTACCGCGACATCGCCGCCGGCAAGCCCGGCCTCCTGACCAAGGTCGGGCTGCGCACCTTCGTCGACCCCCGTCTGGGCGGCGGCCGAATCAACGGCAGCTCGACCGAGGATCTGGTGCGGCTGGTCGAAGTCGAGGGCGAGGAATGGCTGTTCTACAAGGCGGTGCCGATCAATGTCGCGTTCATCCGCGGCACCACCGCCGATCTCGCCGGCAATCTCACCATGGAGCGCGAGGCGCTCACCCTCGACACCCTGGCCATGGCGATGGCCGCCAAAAACAGCAAGGGCTTCGTGATCGCCCAGGTCGAGCGGCTGGCCGAGCGCAATTCGCTCAACCCACGCCAGGTCAAGGTGCCCGGAATCCTGGTTGATTGCGTGGTGGTGGCCGAGCCGGAGCACCACCGCCAGACCTATGCCACAGCCTACAACCCGGCCTTGTCCGCGGTGGTCCGTCAGCCGCTGCATACCCTGAAGCCGATGCCCCTGGACGCCCGCAAGATCATCGCCCGCCGCGCGGCCTTCGAGCTGCCGGTCAACGGCGTGGTCAATCTGGGCATCGGCATGCCGGAGGGCGTCGCGGCGGTGGCGGCCGAGGAAAAAGTGTTGAAATACCTGACGCTGACCGCCGAGCCCGGCGTGATCGGCGGGGTGCCCCAGAGCGGGCTGGATTTCGGCACCGCGATCAACACCGATGCGGTGATCGACCAGAACCAGCAGTTCGATTTCTACGATGGCGGCGGGCTCGATCTGGCCTGCCTCGGCATGGCGCAATGCGATGCTCGGGGCAACGTCAATGTCAGCCGGTTCGGCACGCGGCTGGCCGGGGCCGGCGGCTTCATCAACATCAGCCAGAACGCCCGCCGGGTGGTGTTCGTCGGCACCTTCACGGTGGACGGTCTGGAGGTGACGATCGAGGACGGCAGGCTGCGGGTGGTGCGCGAGGGCGCCGCGCGCAAGTTCATGGCCGCGGTCGACCAGATCACCTTCAGCGGACCCTATGCGATGGAACGCCATCGGCCGATCCGCTACGTCACCGAACGCTGCGTGTTCGACCTGACCCGCGACGGGCTGGAACTGGTGGAGATCGCGCCGGGCATCGATCTCGACCGGGACATATTGGGGCAGATGGATTTTCGCCCGATCGTCCGGGCGCCGCGGCCGATGGACCCGCGCATCTTCCGGCCCGAGGCGATGGATCTGGAAACCGAGCTGGTCGGCCTAAGCCTGGACCAGCGTATCACCTACCAGCCCGACACCAACCGCCTGTTTCTGAATTTTGAAGGGCTGAGTCTGCGGTCCCTGCAAGTTTCCCTATCCAGGCAAGGCAGGTTCTGCAAAAGTTCTGTCTTGGCCGATCGC
>CAZTNV010000045.1:0-6244 GCA_964615535.1 uncultured Mycobacteriaceae bacterium
AGCGGCCGGGCGATCGAGGTGCCGAGCAGGTAGTTGCCCTCGTACACCGTGTTGGCCCGGAACATCGGGAACACGAAATCGCGGACGAATTCCTCGCGCAGATCGTCGATGAAGATGTGCTCGGGCTTGATGCCCATCAGCTCGGCCTTGTGCCGCGCCGGTTCGAGCTCCTCGCCATGGCCGAGATCGGCGGTGAAGGTCACGATCTCGCAGCGATAGGTTTCCTGTAACCATTTGAGAATGACCGAGGTGTCCAGCCCGCCGGAATAGGCCAGCACCACCTTCTTCACCTCGCCTGCCATCGCTCCGCTCCCCTGCCGTGCCTTGGCGCGACACTAGGGGGAAAGCCGGGCCGGGGCAAGGGTGCGGGTGGAAGCCGGTTTCCTTCGGATCGTCGGCGCGCCATATCGTCGGACGGCATGCAGGAGCACGATGAAT
The DNA here is from genome assembly GCA_964615535.1 of uncultured Mycobacteriaceae bacterium. Classification (GTDB taxonomy): domain Bacteria; phylum Pseudomonadota; class Alphaproteobacteria; order DSM-16000; family Inquilinaceae; genus CAZTNV01. Next base: position 439 of record CAZTNV010000045.1, read on the forward strand.
GTCGGTTCCCACTGACACCCTCCAGCGTCCGATGACCGTTGACGAGTTCCTGGCATGGCCGGGCGACGGCAGCGCCCATAAGGTCCAGCTCGTCGATGGCCGGCCCCGTGCCATGCCGCTCGCGCCCTTGGCGCGCGGGATGCTGCTCGTCAGCCTGAGCCGTCTGTTGGGAGATTGTTTCGCATCGGAGGACGGCCCGAGGCGTGCCGTGATGTCCCCTGCCGTCGTCCCGCGGGTCAAGGCCGACACCAACCTCAGGATCGCCGATCTCGGCGTAACCGACACCCTTGACCACCCCGATCACCGGGTCTTGCCAGATCCCATCTTTCTGGTCGAAGTGCTTTGGTGCGGCAACGAGGCCGAGACCTGGGCCAATGTCTGGGCCCATACCACGATCCCGAGCGTGCGGGAAATCCTGGTGCTGCACTCGACGCGGATCGCCGCCGAGCTGTTGCGCCGCCAGACCGACGGCACCTGGCCGGAACGGCCGCTGCTGCTGGGGCCTGACGACGATCTGCGGCTCGACAGCGTCGGCTTCGCCGGCCCGCTGGCGGCGATCTACGCTCGCACCGGAGTGACGCGGCCCGCTTGAGGTCGGGACGCGGGCGGTCGTGACGGCCGAGGCTCGACCGCGGCCGGCATTTGGGTTACATCCGATCGTCATCACGGCCGGGCGGCGATGGCGGAGCGGCAGCGCCGCCGACCGTCGGGTCCGGCCGGCCATCGCCGACCGGCGCGTCATCCGGGGGAAATTGCCATGAATCGGGTCATGAACGGGGTTGGCAAAGCCGTCCTGTGCGCCAGCCTCGCCGCGATGCTGGCCTGGGCCGAACCCGCCGGGGCCTCGCCCGAGCAGCCGGCCGTCGCGGCCCCGCCCGCCCCGTCCTTGCCTGGCGTCCCGTTGCCGGCCGACAGTCCGATCCTGGGGCCGCTGGCGGTGGTCCAGCCGCCCGGCGCGCCCTTCGCGGTGCCCCGGCCGGCCCGTGCGCCTGCGCCGCCGCCGCCGCGGCAGCCGCTGCCCTCGGGCGCGCTGCCGGCGCCGGCGGAGCATGTCTGCCCGACCCCGGCCGGGCCGATGCTGACCTTCACCGCGGCGGTGCGGCCGGAGACCGAGATCGTCATCGCGGCGGTCGGCGACGTGCTGCTGCACGGCCGGCTGCAGCGCCAGGCCTTCGGCCATCCGGACGGGTTCCGCAGCCTGTGGCGCGGCGTCGAGGACCTGCTGGGCGCCGCCGACCTGACCTATGCCAATCTCGAGGGGCCGATGGCGGCCGGGGTGGCGCGCGGCGGCGGGATCGTGCCGGTGGCGGCGGTCGAGCGGTTCGACGAAGTCGTCTATACCAGCTATCCGATGTTCAACTATTCGCCGCGGCTCGGCCCGGCGCTGCGCGAGGCCGGGGTCGACGTGGTGTCGACCGCCAACAATCATTCGCTCGACCGGTTCGCGGTGGGCGTCGATCGCACCATCGCGGCGCTGGAGGCGGCCGGCCTGCCGTTCACCGGCACACGGCCGACCGGCCGGCCCGACCATCCCTGGTACGCCGTCACCGAAGCCCGCGGCGCGCGGATCGCGTGGCTGGCCTGCTCCTACGGCACCAACGGCATGCCCGACCGCCACGGGCAGGTGCTGTTATGCTTCGACCAGCGCCGGACCGTGCTCGACACCATCGCGGATCTCAGCCGCCGGCCCGGCATCGATGCGGTGATCCTGACGCCACATTGGGGCCTCGAATACGTGCACCGGCCCGGCGCCGACCAGCGGTCGCTGGCGCATGAGGCGATCGAGGCCGGCGCCATCGCGGTGATCGGCAGCCATCCGCATGTCGTGCAGCCCTGGGAGCGCCACGACACCGCCGACGGCCGCCAGGGCTTCGTGATCTATTCGCTGGGCAATTTCGTCAGCGGCCAGCGCGAGCTGCCGCGGCGGACCTCGGTGATCCTGCTGCTCGGGCTGGCGCGCACGCCGGACGGGCGATTGGCCGTCGCCGGGGCGCGCCATATCCCGATCCGGGTCACCGAACGGGGCGGGCCGTCGGGTCGCGACATCACGGTCGAGGCGGTCGACCGGCTGGGCGCCGCCGGCCGCGAGCACCGCGACCATCTGGCCCGGCTGCTCCACCCCGCCAACCGCCACCCGCCCCGGCCGCCCTTCACCACCATCGGGGGTTGCGCGGCGCCCGCCATCGCCCCGCCGCCAGCGGAGGCGGACTGAGCCGCCGTCTGAACGGCCGCTTTGCCCCGTGCCGCGCCGTCAGCGGGATTTGCGGGAGAAATCGACGCTGCTGGCGGCGACGATGGCCTGACCGCGGCTGCGGACGTTGAGTTTGCGGAACAGGGCCGAGACATGGGCCTTGACGGTCGGTTCGGCCAGGCCGAGGGCGAGGCCGATCTGCTTGTTGGATTCCCCTCGGGCCAGCCGTTCCAGCACCTGCATCTGCTTGGGCGTCAGCGCGGCCAGCGCGTCCGGTGCCAGACCGGGGGCGCCGTCCGGCGCGGCGGGGGCGGTCTCCCGGATCACCCCGGCCGGAACGTAGACCGCCCCGGACAGCACCTGGCGCAGCGCCTCGACGATTTCCGGCCGCGGCGAGGATTTCGTGACGAACCCGGCCGCGCCGTGGCCCAGGGCCTGCAGCACCGTCGCCCGTTCGGTCGCGGCCGAGACCATCACCACCGGGATCGCCGGCACCTCGCGGCGCAACCGCACCAGCCCGTCGAGGCCGTCCATGCCGGGCATGCGCAGGTCGAGCAGGATCATGTCGAGCGCCGGATGGTCGAGTGCCAGGGCCACCGCCTCGTCCAGACTGCACGCTTCCAGGCACCGGTGATCCGGATCGATCCGGGCGACCACGTCGGCCAGAGCCTCCCGGAACAGCGGGTGATCGTCGGCGATCAGGACTTCCAGCACGAGCCGGCCATGCCCCTAATTTGGTCACCTTGACGGATCGGACGCCAAGCCATGACGGATCTATCACAGAACATATACGAAGGTTAATAATCTTTCGTGCGGCCCCCGGGCCGGGCATCTGCGGTGTTCCGGGCCCGCCGGCCAGCAAACGCAACGTGCAGAGGGATGGGCAGGGTTCAGCCGGTCCGGGCCGGCGGGACGGGATGCTGAACGGGACGGTTGGGCGGTTCGGTTCGGATTGATCCCCAGCCGTCGCCCGGCGACTCGATCCTCCCGGCCGGGACCAGTACCGGGGGGCCGAATCGAGGCGATCGGCCCGTGATCCCGAACCGGCCGGATCAGGCGCCGCCCGCCCGGCGGAGCATATTCGGAATCCAGGCGCGCAGTTCGTCGCGCACGGCCGCGGCGACCTGATCGAGACTGTGGCCCGCCCCGGCCAGCAGGCGCAACCGCTTGGGCTGCCCGGCCATCCGGTAGACCTGCTCGGAACAGGCGGCGGGAAGACGCTCGTCGTCCCGGCCATGGATCAGCAGGACCGGGCAGCGCCCGCCCAGATCGCGCACCGGGTCGGCGCCCTGGCTCTGGGTCGCCAGAGCGGCCACCGCGCGCACGAGGCGGGACCGGGCGGCGGCCTGGATCACCACCGCGCCGCCGAAGGAATGGCCGGTCAGGGCGACGGCGCGAACGCCTTCGATCTCCAGGAAGGCAAGGCCGGCAAGAACGTCGTGCACCGCCTCGTCCAGCACCGCCGGATGGCGATACCGCACCCGCAGCGAGGCGAGACCCTCGCCGATGAACTCGCGGCACAGGCGCGGATAGAGACCCTGCGCGGGGGTATCAAAGCCGCCGCCGACGCCGCCGACGAAAACGGCCCCGAGCCGGGCGCCGGGGCAGGGGTAATAATGGCATTCGACCGGGCCGCGCTCGGTGATCAGGCTGATCGAGCGGTGGAAATCGCCGTCCCTGCCGCCCGGTTCGACGGCCAGGAGTCCCACGGCGCCGTTCTCCGGCATGTCTGCGCTCCCTGCTCCGGACCGCCCGGTTCGGCGGCGGGCCGGCAGACCCTCCGAACCCGCTCAACCCGCACCGGCGCGAAAGGTTCACCGCCGGCCCTGCCCCGCGGGCCCCGGTTCCTCACAGGAACAGGGTCAGCACCCCGGTATAGCCGTAGAGCCGGTCATGGGAGATCTCGCCATTGGCGAAGAAGCCGACCAGCGGCACCGGTCCGATCGACTCGCGCACCTGCCGCAGCTCCTCGGAATTGGGACCGAACAGGTTGGGGCCGCGAGCCACGCAGGAGACGTAGACGGCGCCCCGGGCCGGGCGGTTGCCGAGCCGCCGCTTCAGCCCGGTCAGCATGCGGTCGAGATCGCGGGCGGCGCTGTCGCGGTCGCGGCGGGTGAACAGGATCGGCTGGCCCGGCTCGATCAGTTCGCCGATCGCCAGCCAGCCCTGGCCGCGGTCGATCCCGACCAGATTGCGCACCAGATAATCGCCGGTATCCGAGCCGGCCACCGGCAGGGCCGCAAAGACATAGCCGGCGACCCGGCGCAGATCGCGCGACAGCAGCTCGCCGATATCCTCCTTGAACACCTCCAGCGCCGGTCGATCGTCGATGGTTTCGATGATGTTGTCGTGGGCGGCGGTGATCGTGCGCAGCGGGCCGATCGGCGAGCAGCCCTGGCTGAGCCCGGTCATCACCGCGACCGCCTCCCCGAACAGCACGCCGGACACCCCGCCCTCGCCCACCGTGCCGCAGATCTGGCGATACGGCCCGCGGCTGGAGGTCAGACCGCCGACCAGGAATGCGCCGCTTTCCTGCGCCAGCGCGGCGATCGTGTCGGGCGTCCGCGGATTGCGCGGATCGGCATGGACCACGCCCAGCGGCGGATGGTTGGCCGCGATCCATTCGCCCGAGGCGCGGTCGAGCCCGCTGTTGGCGGCACCGCCGTTCAGCCGGGGCAGCAGCCGGAACCCGCCCTCGGGCAGCCATCCGACCATCACCGCCAGCGCCGGCTGGTCGAACAGCTCGACGTCGTCGGCGCAGATGCCGATGCCGGTGGTGCCGATCCAGGCGTCGATGCCGGTGCGCCGTTTCAGCAGATCGAGCACGCCCTCGGCCTCCCCGGCCAGCGCATCGGTCAGATAGAGGAAACCGAGATTGGCGCCGTCGATCGCGCCCAGCCCGTCCAGGCAGGCATACACCGTGGAATGCCAGTCTTCGCCGGTCGCCGAGGCGCTGCGGAACTCGCCCGGGCCGAGCGCGCCGGCGGCGGCGGTCATCGCGGGGCCCCCGCGCTCTCGGCCGGCTGCGCCAGCCCGGCGCTCCGGATCAGGGCGATGACATGGGGCGTGATCCGTTCCACGATCAGCCGCACCCCGGCCTCGTTGGGATGGATGCCGTCCCCCTGATTGAACGCCCGGTCGGTGACCACGCCGTCGAGAAAGAACGGGTAGAGCGGCACGCCGTACTCCTGCGCCAGTTCGGGATAGATCCGGTCGAACGCGGCCGCGTAGTCGGCACCCCAGTTGCGCGGCGCGTACATGCCGGCCAGCAGCACCGGCAGGCCGCGCCGGCGGAGCGATTCCAGGATCGCCGCCAGATTGGCCCGGACCACGGCCGGGTCGAGGCCGCGCAACGCATCGTTGGCGCCCAGCTCGACCAGCACCAGATCGGGGGCCTCGGCCAGCGCCCAGTCGAGCCGTGCCAGGCCGCCCGCGGTGGTGTCGCCCGACACCCCGGCATTGAGCACCTCGACATGGTACCCGCGCGCCCGCAGCGCGGCCTCGAGCTGCGCCGGAAAGGCGTCGCGCTCGGCCACGCCATAGCCGGCGACCAGACTGTCGCCCAGCGCGAGCAGGCGGATCGGCGGACCGGCGGTCGCCGCGACCGCCGGTTCG
>CAZTNV010000045.1:6254-16823 GCA_964615535.1 uncultured Mycobacteriaceae bacterium
CCACTGCCGCGGCGGGCGCTGCCGACAGCGGCAGGCTGGCGGCCAGGGCCAGCGCGGCACCCTGCCGGCGGCCGGCGTTGACAAGCCAACGCAGGGCGCCATCTACGCTGGGTCCTATCAATCTGAACGGGATGATCATGCCGGGACCGGATGCCGTTGCGGGGGCCCAGCCCAGCATCCTGCTGAGCCGGGTCCGACTACAATTGGAAAGCGGTGCCGGCCCCGTCAACATTCTCCGCGGCATCGACCTGACCGTGCGGCGGGGCGAGGCGGTCAGCGTGGTCGGCCCGTCCGGTTCGGGCAAATCCACCATGATGATGATCATCGGCGGGCTGGAGCGCCCGACCGCCGGCACGGTGCGGGTCGCCGGTCACGATCTGGTCGCGATGAGCGAGGATGCGCTGGCGCTGTTCCGCCGCGACCATGTCGGCATCGTGTTCCAGAACTACCATCTGGTGCCGACCATGACGGCGCTGGAGAACGTCGCCATTCCGATGGAATTCGCCGGGCTGGCCGACGCCTTCGACCGCGCCGCGGAGGGCCTGCGGGCGGTCGGGCTGGGCCACCGGCTGACCCATTATCCCGGCCAGCTTTCCGGCGGCGAGCAGCAGCGCACCGCGCTGGCCCGCGCCTTTGCCAACCGGCCCGAGCTGATCCTGGCCGACGAGCCGACCGGCAATCTGGACGGCGCGACCGGCGGCCAGATCATCGAGCTGATGTTCGGCCTGTCGCGCGAGCGCGGCACCACCCTGGTCCTGATCACCCACGACCCCGCCCTGGCCGACCGCTGCGACCGCCGGGTCCGGCTGGCCGACGGCCGGATCGAGGATGACGGGCTGGGGCCGGTGGAGGCGGCGAGATCGGCCACGGTCGGGTGAACCCGTCGCCGGGGATCGGCCGGCGCAGCCGATCGCACCGCGTGCGCTCCCGTCGTAGGGCGGGGCGGTGAGCGATTGTGATTTGCATAATGCTTGTTCGCCCGGATCTCGTTTTTGTTGTATACGACTTTCGTCGAATGCGGTAGGTTCGCGCCTCGCAACGAATCCTTCACGAAATTGGCCGAGGGTGGCATCCATGTCTGGCGCGACGCTGTCGAAGCGGTCGGGTTCTCATGCGCGGAGCGGGACCGATCGGTCTCGCGATGCTCACCAGCTTTGGCCAACTCAAAGCGGATCTGGCCAGTCCGCCGACCGCGACGGGAAGCTCTCCCAGGAGCGGGAGGTTAGCAGGGAGGACGTCATGTTACGCTATCCGCGAGCCTTGATTCGCTGGTTCGGTGCCGGGCTGGCCGCCTCGGTAATCGGAGTGGCGGCACTTCTTGTCGCGGCCATGGGCCTGCCGGACTCCGTGACCTTTGCCGGTCTGCTGTTGTGCGCGATAGGAACCACGATGGTCGCGCTGACCCTGTTGCGCGGTCATGATCTTGCCGATCATCACGCGAAGTCGTCCGGAACCTCCTTGAACGGCTGAGACCTGGAATGGCTGAGGATAGTGCTCAATCCGATCAGAGCGCTCGAACTAGCCTGGATACCTGGTTCGAGCGACTTGTCGCCAATCGCATGGACGGCCCGGCCATGGCCGTTGCCGGGTTGGCGATCGGATCGTTCGTTCTGTTCACCGCGAAACTGCTGTCGGATGATTTCTTGCCGATCGTGCAATGGATCGGCGCAGGCATCATGGCGGTTTCCGGCGCGGCGTTGGGGATAGTCATTTTCTGTTTCTGTGCCGCCTGGGGCATTGAAAAAATTCGTCATAGCTTGCGCACGACGTCGCCGGAACACCATACTCAAGGACACCTGTCGTCCTCGTCGTCGGCAAACCGACCGGATGCACAATTTACGGCGGCGCAGACCGAGAAACTGTCCTGATTGTCACGGTCGTCCATGCACGAACTCCTTTTGGCTTTCCGGATCGCCCGGCGCGAGTTGCGTGGGGGGCTGCGCGGGTTCGGGATCTTTCTGGCCTGCCTGACGCTGGGCGTCGGCGCGATCGCCACCGTGCAGTCGCTGGCTGCCGGCATTCTCGAAGGTCTGCGCGAGGACGGACAGGCGATCCTGGGCGGCGATCTTGAGGTGCGGCAGATTTACCAGCCGGCCACGCCGGAACAGCTCGATCATTTCCGCTCGATCGCCGCCGCGGTCTCGGCGACCGCCGATCTGCGCTCCATGGCGCGTTCGGCCGACGGCCGGCGGACCACGCTGATCGAACTGAAGGCGGTGGACGGCGCCTATCCGCTCTACGGCACGGTGCAACTGGATGACGGCCACGCGCTGCAGTCGACGCTGGCGCGGGTGGACGGGGCGTGGGGCGCGGTCGCCGAGGAGTCGGTGCTGGCCCGGCTCGATCTGGCGGTCGGCGATGTGGTGCGGGTCGGCGAGGCCGCCTTTCAGATCCGCGGCACCATCCTGCGCGAGCCCGACCGGGCCAGCGGCGTCGCGATCAGCATCGGGCCGCGCCTGATGATTGCCCGGGCCGCCCTGGAGGAGACCGGGCTGGTCCAGCCGGGCAGCCTGATCTATCACCATTACCGGCTGCGGCTGGCGCCCGGCACCGACGTGCAGGCGGCCGCCGAGGCTGTGACTCGGCGCTTCCCCGAGGCCGGCTGGCGGGTGCGCGATTCGAGCAACGCCGCGCCGCAGGTTCAGCGCATGATCGAGCGGCTGGCGCTGTTCCTCACCCTGGTCGGGCTGACCGCGCTGCTGGTCGGCGGCGTCGGCGTCGGCAATGCGGTCCGTGCCCATCTCGACGGCAAGATTGCGAGCATTGCCACGCTGAAATGCCTGGGCGCGCCCGGCCGGCTGGTGTTCCGCATTTATCTGGCGCAGATCCTGGCGCTGGCCGCGCTGGGCATCGCGCTGGGTCTGGCGGCCGGCGCGGCGGCGCCGCTGGCGGTGGGCGCGCTGGTCGCCGATCTGCTGCCGGTCCAGGTCCGCGTCGGCCTGTATCCCGAGGCGCTGGCCCTGGCCGCCGGTTTCGGCCTGTTGACCGCGCTGACCTTCTCGCTGTGGCCGCTGGCGCGGGCCCGCGAGATCCCGGCAGCCAGCCTGTTCCGCGACGTGGTGGCGCCGGCCCGCGGCCGGCCGCGGCCGGTGTTCGTGATCGCGACCGCGGTGGCGGCACTGGCGCTGGGCGGGCTGGCGGTGGCATCGGCGGAGCAGCCGGGGTTCGCGCTGTATTTCGTGCTGGGCGCGGCGGCGACGTTTCTGGCGTTCCGCGGCGCGGCCTGGCTGGTGGTGCGGGGCGCCCGGCGGCTCGGCCGGCCGCGCTGGCCGGGGCTGCGGCTGGCGCTGGCCAATCTGCACCGGCCCGGCGCGCCGACCGGGGCGGTGGTGCTGTCGCTCGGGCTGGGTCTGACCGTGCTGGTGGCGATCGCGCTGATCCAGGGCAATCTGTCGCGGCTGGTGCGGGACAGCCTGCCGCAGGGCGCGCCGACCTTCTTCTTCATCGACATCCAGCCGGATCAGGCCGAGCGGTTCAACGCCCTGGTCACCGGCATCAATGGGGTGAGCGACCTGCAGGAGGTGCCGTCGTTGCGCGGCCGCATCGTCGCGGTCAACGGCCGGCCGGCGGAGCAGGCACTGGTCGCGCCCGAGCATGGCTGGCTGATCCGCGGCGACCGTGGCGTGACCTATGCCGCCACCCCGCGGGCGGAGGAGACGGTGATCGCGGGCGGCTGGTGGCCGCCCGATTATGCCGGGCCGCCGCTGGTCTCGATCTACCGCGACATCGCGGACGGGTTCGGCATCGGCCCCGGCGACCGGCTGACGGTCAACGTGCTGGGCCGCGACATCGAGGCCGAAGTCGCCAACATCCGCGACATCGAGTGGCGGTCGCTGGCGATCAACTTCACCATGATCTTTTCGCCCCGGCCGCTGGCCGCGGCGCCGCACACCCTGATCGCCACGGTCCGGGCGGAGGGGCCGGCCGCGGCCGCGGTGCAGCATGCGGTGGCCGAGGCCTTCCCTAATGTCAGCGCGATCCGGGTGCAGGACGCGCTCGACACGGTCAACGACGTGCTGGCGAAGATCGGCACCGCGGTGCGCAGCACGGCGGCGATCACCCTGGTCGCGGGAACCCTGGTCCTGGCCGGGGCGATCGCCGCCGGTCACCGCCGGCGGGTCTACGACGCCGTGGTGCTGAAGGTGCTGGGCGCCCGCCGAACCGATGTGCTGCGCGTCTTCCTGATCGAATACGGGCTGCTCGGACTGATTGCCGCGGCGATCGCGGCGGCGATCGGCACGCTGGCCGCCTGGGCCGTGGTGACTCAGGTGATGGAGATCGAATGGGTCTTCGTGCCGCAGGCGGTGCTGACCACCGCGGCGCTGGCCACCGGGATCACCCTGGCCTTCGGGTTCGTCGGCACCTGGCGGGCACTCGGGCAGAAACCGGCGCCCCTGCTGCGCAACGAATGACCGGAACTCGCGGATCGCGAGACGGCGCGGGCGGCGGGGCTGGCACAACGATGCAGCCTGCTCGATTCCTGTTGAATTCCGGAATCGCCATTCCAATATGAGCGGTACGTTTGCAACTGCCACCGGTGAGGAAACGATGGCTTGGCGTCCCGAAAATCGATACGCAACCCTTGCGCATGGCCGCACGATCGACCAGGCTGCGGTCGATGAGGGCCTGCGCGCACACATGCTGCGCGTCTACAACTATATGGCCGCGGGTCTGGCCGTCAGCGGCCTCGTGGCGGCGGCGATCACCTACACATCGTTCGGCGCGATCTTCTTCCAGACCAACCCGTTGGGCGGCGTCTCGCCGACCCTGCTCGGCTGGATCGGCATCTTCTCGCCGTTGATCATGATGCTGGTGGCGATGTTTGCCGCCAACAAGCTGAGTGCGAGCGCCACCCAGACTTTCTACTGGGCGTTCGTCGCGCTGCAGGGCATCGGCCTGTCGATCCTGCTGCACGTCTATACCCCGGCCAGCGTGGTTCAGGTGTTCTTCATCACCGCCGCGGCCTTCGCCGGGTTGAGCCTGTACGGCTACACCACGAAGCGCAGCCTGTCCGGGATGGGTTCGTTCCTGATCATGGGGCTGATCGGCATCATCATCGCCGGGATCGTCAACATCTTCCTGGCCAGCCCGATGCTGCAGTTCGTGATCGCCGCGGGCGGCGTGCTGATCTTCTCCGGCCTGATCGCCTACGACACCCAGCGGATCAAGGAGGAGTACGTCGAGACAATGGGTCACGACGTCGCCACCAAGACCGCGGTGTGGGCGGCCTTGTCGCTCTACCTGAACTTCATCAACCTGATGCAGTTCCTGCTGTACTTCCTGGGCAATCGCGAATAACGATCACCAGAAGCACCGATTGATCATGCGCCGCCCGGCGGGGAAACCCGCCGGGCGGTTCTGCATTCGGCCAACGGGCCCGACCCTCGCCCACCGGCGGAGGGGCCGGCCGTTGGCGTGACGGACGGCAATCCCGGTTGGCGGCCCTGCGCAAAGCGGAGTGCCTGTTCCGCCGCCATCCGTCCGATGATCGGCTTTCTCCGCCTCACCGCGTCAGCAGCCGCTCGCCCGCCGCCTGGATCGCCTGGAGCGCCCGGATCGTGCTCGCGCCCGTAGCCATCAAGCCCTCGACCCAGGGTTCCTCCATCATCTTGCCGAGATTGATCTTCATGGCCCAGACATCGAGGTAGGGGGTCGGATCAATGATATCGGCACGCCGGTTGTAGGGCGCCTTGTTCTTGATGGTCAGCCGCCCGGTCTCGGTGCCGAGATACATTTCGAAGTGCAGCATCGAGTCTTTCCACATCTTCTTGACATGGCCGATGACCTGCCCTTCGGTGACGGACCGGCCGCGCCGTTCGGCATTGGGACCGATCTCGCAATAGCGCACGATCATGCCCGGGTAGCGCGACTCGAGTTTCGGATGCAGAACCTCGATCGCATAGGCGCCATGGTAGAACTCGTAGGGTCCCCGGATCACCTCGCCATCCGCGACGGCGTAGATCGGGGTGCCGTCCTTGGCGATCAGATCGACGCCGGCGTGCTTGCGGCCGCCGCGGGGCGCACCGAAATACCGCCGCCCGCCCTTGTAGGACAGCGAGGGAATGAAGCTGAGCGGAAATCGAGCCATCTTGTCCTCCCATCGAGTGTCGATGCGATGCCGCCGCCGCCCGGCCACGCGCCTGGCCGGGGATCACCGGTCGCATTCTGAAGAGTCGGCCGGGCCTCCCGTCACGACGAAGCGGCCCCTGGCGTGCGCGAGCACCGCCCCGGTGCGCGAGGGTTCCATGGGGGCCCGGTTCGGTAGCCCCGCGCCCCGTCTTCGCCCGCATCGCCGAAGTCCGGTCACGATGAGATCACGCAGCCGTGTCCGGCTGTGATGATCCGCACAAACCGTGACTCACATGGTCTGGAAATTCGGTTAAGGACGATCGTTCGAGCCGGCAGGCGCCGCTACAGCCATTTGGTCTGGGGCTCGATCATCGGTTCGGGCGCCATGGCCAGCGCCGTGAACACGTCGTCCACCGTGTCGACAAAGCGGTACAGCCGCCGGTTCTGCTCGCGGGCGAAGCCGGTGGCGATCAGATGGTCGATCAGCGTCCGCAGCGGTGCCCAGTAGCCCCCGTCGTCAACCAGCACGATCGGCTTGTCGTGAAGCGCAAGCTGCTTCCAGGTGATGATCTCGAAGGTCTCGTCGAGCGTGCCGAGCCCGCCGGGCAGCACCACGAACGCATCCGAACGCTCGAACATCAGGCGCTTTCGCGAATGCATGCTGTCGACCACGATCAGGTCGGTCAACCCGGTGTGTTCGACCTCCAGCGCCTGGATGTGATCGGGGATGATGCCGACCACCCTGCCGCCCGCGGTCAGCGCGGCGTCGGCCACCAGCCCCATCAGTCCGACCCGGCCGCCGCCATAGATCAGCTCCAGCCCGCGCTCGGCGATCAGCGTGCCGAGCCGCATCGCCGAGGCGCGGTAGCGTTCGGACACGCGCCCCGAGGAGCCGCAATAGACGCAAATCGATCCAACCTGGGTCATCGGCATTACCGAGGCGTTCATTCCGGGGCATCATGGCGCGGGCGATCCGATCCCTGGCGACCGGATCGGCGGACGATGCTTGGCCCTACCATGCCGGGCGGGCCACGGCAAGGCCGAGCCGCGCAGCCGGGCCGCTCGCGACCGGCGTTCTCACGCTTCGATCAGATCCAGAACCCGGCCATCCGGGGCGAACAGGCCGCCGACCAGACTGCCGCCGCGGCCGCAGCCGCCGTCCAGGCTGGCGGTCAGCTCGGTCATGCGCAGGCCGGCATTGGCCGGGTCGAAGCCACGGATCACCCGCCGGAATTTCTCGAAGGGCCGGTCGATCGCCGCGAAGCCGGCGCCGCCCCACCAGAAGCTGTCGCCCTGGGCGACCAGCGGCCGGTGGGGGTCGATGCCCGCGCTGACCAGCAGAATCCCGTTGTCGTCGGTGAAGGCGGCGCGCTTGAGCGAAGTGAACAGGTTGCCATGGCCGGGGCAGGCGCGGATGGCCTCGCGCAGCCGGTTGGTCCAGCGGGTGAGCTGTACGGCGCCGTCGCGGGCCGCGGCCATGCCCTCCTCGGACCGGCCGCCATAGGCCTGCAGCGTTGGTTCGACACCCTGGTTGAGCATCCATTCCAGCACTTCGGGCGGATTGGGCGCGAACTGGAGCTGCAACAGCTTTTGCCACATCTCTTCCTGCGCGCCGCGCAGGAAGACGACATCGGTCGACAGCATGCCCGGCAATGCCAGCAGCGACCGGCGGAACCCGAGTATCTCATCGAGCGTCTCGAGGATCTGCCCGCCATGTCCGATCATGTTGCCGAGATAGACCAGACGGTCGCCCGGCGCGAAATCCTGCGCGATATTGTGATGCAGCACGCCCAGCCGCCCGGCGTCGCCATGCACCGCTGCCACCGCCCAAACGCGTTTGGGCCGGCCAAGCCGGGCGAACTTGTCGGTGTCCGGTGTCGAAGGCACGGTCGAGGCTTAGGTTCCACGGGGTGGGAAGAGATTTGGCGGCCGGAGTGTAGCCGCTCCGGCGCCCGATGACAGCGGCATTTCGTGCCCGGCGCCGCCCGTGATCATGCGGGCCGCGGTCACGCTGCACCGGATTCGACCGGCCGGGCCCCCAGCGGCCCGGGCCGGGACGATCCCGCGGCGGCCTCAGGCCGCCTTGCTCAGCACCTGCTCCAGGCGTTCGGTGGCCCGGCGTTCGTCGATCAGTTCGACCGCCGCCAACTCGCGCGCCAGACGTTCGAGTGCCGCCTGGTAGATCTGGCGCTCGCTGTAGGACTGTTCCGGCTGGTCGGTGGCGCGGTGAAGGTCGCGCACCACCTCGGCAATCGACACCGGATCGCCGGAATTGATCTTGGCCTCGTATTCCTGGGCGCGGCGGCTCCACATGGTGCGGCGGACGCGGCTCCGGCCGCGCAACGTCTCCATCGCCGCCTTGATGCGATCCTTCGAACTCAGCTTGCGCAGGCCCGCGCGTTTTGCCTTGGTGATGGGAACCTTGAGCGTCATTCGCTCCTTTTCAAAACTGATGGCATAGAGTTCCACCTGATGGCCGGCGATGCTATGGGTTTCGAGACCCTCGATGCGACCGACGCCATGGGCCGGATAGACGACGTAATCCCCGACGTTGTACTCGATCTGACAAGTCATAATCGCGAACTCTTTCCCACACCGTTGCGGCTCGACCGACCACCCCCGGCGCAGGGGCGATCCGCCGGAAAAGGCTCTCCCTGGCAAGGCGCGATTATCGCCCGAGCGCTGCCTAAACGCTCGGGAGCGGTCCTGGGCAGCTCCGATGCCGCGCCCAAAGAATGCTATAGCTCGCCTTGACGAGCGGCCCGGCCAACATGATGGCAACCGAGCCGATTGATTAATATAGGCTAAACGGCCGAGACTATAAAGGTCATACCCCCATTTTTCTGCAAATTTTTGTGCCTTGACACAAATCCCGGATTACGTCTCTGACCCGGGATTCGGGCTGAAATGCTTTTCCATCTTGTCGGGCACGTCCTTCCATTCCTCAGAATCGGTAAGAGGTGCCTTCTTGCGCGTAATATTCGGCCAGGCTTCCGAAAACTTTCGATTGATTTCGAGCCATTTCTCCGCTGCATCGACTTCGGTGTCCGGCTTGATCGCCTCGACCGGGCACTCCGGTTCGCACACGCCGCAATCTATGCACTCATCCGGGTGGATGACGAGCATGTTTTCGCCTTCATAGAAGCAGTCTACCGGGCAGACTTCGACGCAATCGGTGTACTTGCACTTGATGCAGACTTCGGTGACGACGTACGGCATGTTTGCCCTCTCCCGGCCGGACACGGCGGCGGCGCGGACAGGCCGACCTTTCCGGCGAACCGGCGCAGAACTCGACGCATTGGTTTAACGTGTTGCGTAGCACCATTCGCCACCGCACCGCAACCCCGTGCGCATTGCGGGATTGCCGCAGCGTGACGACGCCCGGTCAGGAATGTGAGGTCAATGGCCTGTTTTCATTCGCGGTTGCGCAGGCGGTCGGTGTCCCGCCGGTCCTTCTTGGTCGGGCGGCCGGCACCCGAGCCGCGCTCGAAGGCCGCCGCCGGTTCTCGCGGCAGGGCGGTGTCCCGGGCAGGGGGCGAGAGATCCTCGTAGAGCGTCTGGGCTTCCGGGGCCGGGCCGCGGCGGGTGCCGAGCGCGCGGACCTTGACCACGCGGACATGGCGGCCCTGCACGAAGGTGAGGATCTGGCCGGGCCGCACCGCGAAATGGGCCTTCGACACCACCGCGCCGTCGACCCGGACCTTGCCCGCGCCGCACAGCTCCGAGGCCAGCGCGCGCGACTTGAAGAACCGCGCGAACCACAGCCATTTGTCCAGCCGCACCGTCCCGCCCGCCGTGCCGGCCCCGCCCGCCGCTTCGGCAAGGTCCGGTTCGCGATCCGCGGCATCCGGTCCGGTCACGACGGCTCGCCCAGATCGCGCAGCTTGGCGAAGGGCGAGTCCGGCCGTGGCCGGGCGGCGCGGCGCCGGGCCGCGGCGCCGGAGCGGGCCGGGCGGCGGTGGAAGGTGGTCGCCCCTTCGGCATCGGTTGCCGCGAGATAGCCGAGCCGGCCCAGCACAGCGGGCAGATCGGCCCGAGTGGAGCCGATGATCTGCGCCAGTTCGGGCACTGCGGCGAACGGCCCCTGCGCGTGCAGCCGCAGCGCGGCCTCGGCCAGCGCCTCCAGCCGGTCGATCCGGATCGCCCGCCGCCCGGCCGGGGCATAGCCGAGCGCGGCGTAGAAGGCCGGCGGCACGCCATCCGCCATGACCACCGAGGGCGCGCCGGGGGCCGGCGGCGCGGCCGGGCGGATCAGCCGGTTGGCCACCGCCCAGAGCAGCGCCCGCCACGCCACCATGCGCGGTTTCAGCGCCGGCTGGACGAACACGTGGACCATGCCCAGCCGCACGCCCAGCGCCGCCAGCGCCTTGCGGTCGGCCGGGGCGAGGTCCTCGATCAGCGGCTCCAGCCCGTCGCGCGGCAGGCCGCCCAGCGCCTCGACAAGCGGGAAGGCGATGCCGCGGGCCGATCCGGTCAGCCCGGCAGCCCGCAGCCGCGTCA
>CAZTNV010000046.1:0-6554 GCA_964615535.1 uncultured Mycobacteriaceae bacterium
GGGACAAGGCGCGGGCGCTGTAGGGGAGCGGGGCGGGCCGCCGCGATGTCGTGGCGCAACGCGCCACGACATGGTGCCGCGAGAGGCGTCTCGCGCTTGGGCGAAAGCGATCGATGCTGCCGCGTGCTCACCCGAACCCTGCCAGACCAGCCGGACCAGAATGGATGGCGTTCGCAGCCTTGCGTGAGAGGGGGTCCGCCAGCACCGGTCCTGCCGGGTCCGAACCCGCCCGTAAGGCATGGCCCCGGTGCCGGCGGACACGATTTTCCTGTCTTGAAGGATAGGTCGGCGCACGATATCGGAGAACCCTGTCATGACCGGTCTCGACCGCATCACCATCGAACCCGGCAAGCGCGGCGGCCGCCCGGTGATCCGCGGCCTGCGGATCACGATCTACGACGTCCTGAGCTGGCTCGCGAGCGGCATGACCCAGGACGAGATCCTGGAGGATTTCCCGGAGCTTGAACGCGACGACATCCTGGCCTGCCTGCACTTCGCCGCGGACCGGGAACGGCGCCTGACCAGCATTGATGCATGAAGTTGTTGCTTGACGAAAATTCTGTTGTACAAGCTGCTCGGCCAGCTTCGGGAGCTTTATCCTGAGTCTTGTCATGTAAAAAAGATTGGCCTCGATCAGGCCATGGATGCCGAAATCTGGGAATATGCCAAAAAGAACGGCTACATTCTGGTGTCTCGCGATGCCGATTTTTATGATCGGTTGCTGATGTATGGATTTCCGCCCAAACTCATCTGGTTGACGGGGCGGAACGCATCGACCAGAGCAATTTGTGCTGCCTTGAAGCGACATGTTGGGGATGTTGTCGCGCTGATGAATGACCCAGATCAAGGTTGCATCGAGATCCACATTAGAGCGGATTTCGGGCCGGTCGCGTAGGTCCGGGGCGCGCAGTTCGTGCCGCAGTCGCCGACGATTCGGCCAGCGACGCCCGCCACCGTGGCGCAGGGCGGCAGCCGTTCGGGCAAGCCGCTCCCTGGACGCTTGCCCAGGCTTCCGTCATCGCCCAACGTAATGAAATGGCGGTCAGATCGGCGGCGGGCTTAGGCCGGACGGGCGGCCCTGCGGCTGCGGCAAAAGGCGGCGAAGCCCGCCCGCACTACCCGAAATACTTGATCGCCGTCAGGAACCCGCCCAGGGCGATGACCATCGCGCCCATGCGGATGGTCAGGGTTTGCTCCGATGCCCGGATGTCGGTCCGCACATCCGTGATGTCCTGCCTGGTCGCGATCGTGTCCTTGAAGGCATCGGCCAGGGCTTCGGCGGTGTCGGCCGCCTGCTTCGGCGCGAAACCGGCCGCTTCCAGCTTTCGCGCAAGCTTGAGGGTGTCGAACGGGACTGCACTCATGGCTGTCATATAGTCGGTTTTCGGCCGGACGTCGATACCCCCCTGCCCGGCTTTCCGGTCGGGAAGGGCAAGACGCATGCAGGGTGCCGATCGCCGATGCCCGATCCGCCCCGTCGCGGGCAGAGCCTTGGCGCCCTACCGCCTGGCCTTGCCGGACAGCCTGGCGTGGAGGGCCTGGACGTATTTTCGGTCCATGGCGGTGAATTCGCCGTCGGCAATGTCCTGCTTGAAGTCGAGCAGGTCGATCCGAGTCTCCTCGGAGATTTCGCACTCGGTCAGGACTTTCTCGATCAGCGCCAGATCCGCCTGATCCTGGGCGAGCTGGGCGGAGTTGCGCGCGGGTCCGCCCGGCGCGGGCGCGTCGTCGTCGCCCGGCGCAGCCTCGTCTTCGTCCCCGTCTTCGTCCCTGTCCCCGTCGCCCTCTTCACCGGCGTCGTC
This sequence comes from uncultured Mycobacteriaceae bacterium, assembly GCA_964615535.1. Lineage (GTDB taxonomy): Bacteria > Pseudomonadota > Alphaproteobacteria > DSM-16000 > Inquilinaceae > CAZTNV01. The sequence goes on from CAZTNV010000046.1 coordinate 1,803, forward strand.
AAAGACCTCCTCCGGCTCTGCTTCGGGCTCGGTGCCGGGCGGGGCTACCAGCAGCATGTCCCAGGTGATGCCGGCCTCGGCCATGCGCTGGTCGATCTCGCGCGCCGCCGCCAGCGTCGCCGCATCGTCCGGGTCGCCCAGTTTTTCGAGCAGCCGGATGAAGCTGTCCCGGTCCATGAACGGCATGATCGCAGTCTCCTCCTGGTCGCGGGCGGTGCAGCCGCCCGATGATCCGCGCCCCGCATAATTGAGATCGCCGCGCCGGGTTGCAACGGCGTTCGGCCGCCACCGGTGCGGCAACCGGTGCAGGGCCAGGGGCAACGTGTTAAATTGCTGGTGCACCGCATTATTCCGATTCGAGATTCGGGGAGACCCGCATGCCCACCTTCGACATCGTCTCCAAGACCGACCTGCCCGAGATCGACAATGCGCTGGCCGGACTGACCCGCGAAGTCGGGCAGCGATTCGATTTCAAGGGTTCCGAGTGCTCGGTCGACCGGCAGGATCAGACCATCACCATTCTGGCCGATGACGATCCAAAGCTGAAGCAGATGCAGGAATTGCTGCGCGTTCATCTGACCCGCCGCAAGGTCGATCACCGGGTGATCGATCTCGGCAAGGCGGAAAAGGCCGCCGGCAATCGGGTGCGGCAGACCGCCACCATCAGGCAAGGCATCGATTCCGAACTGGCCAAGCGCATCTCCAAGGAAATCAAGGCCAGCAAAATCAAGGTCCAGGTTGCCATCCAGGGCGATGAACTGCGGGTTTCGGGCAAGAAGATCGATGATCTTCAGGCCACGATCGCCCTGGTGAAAGGACTTGGCATAGAGCAGCCATTGCAATACATAAACTTTCGCGATTGAACAGAATTGCTGCCCGATTCTTGCCCGCCCTCGCCCGGGTGGGCGCTGCTCCGGCCGGCATCAGCAATCGATGATTTTGATCAAGTCTAGCTCCAACATGCGCTCAATTGTCTACTTAACAACTTCCTAACCGAGCGCGGGCATTGTGGTCGACAGAGTTCAGAAATATAGCTTGGGTGAGAGAGACATGTCAGCAATGGGAGCCAATAATTTGGCAAATACTGGTGAGAGCCGGGAGTTTGATAACCGGCCGCGGAGCGTCACCGGGCCGCTCGGACGTCCGATGACCCTGGCGGATTTGCCACCGCCCAACACGCAGCGATGGGTCAGCCGCCGCAAGGCCGAGGTCGTGGCGGCGGTGCGCAACGGGTTGCTGTCGCTGGAGGAGGCATGCCGCCGCTACAACCTCTCGCAGGAAGAGTTCATGTCGTGGCAGCGGCTGATCGACAGCCATGGCATGGCCGGCCTGCGCAGCACGCGGCTCAAGGATTACCGGGATGCCGACACCGCGGATGGCTTCGGGGCGGGTGAGTAATCCCCGATAATTCGCCGATTCGTCTTGCAATGCGCCTGTCCGGGCCGCGGGCACGACCATGGCCGTGCCCACGCCCCGACCGGCAGCGCAACCGTGTCGGCTTCCGGCGGTTCGGACTCGGGCGGTTCGGGCCCGGACCCTTCAGCCCCAATGCCGCACGGGGCCGGTATCGATGTGGACGAAATCGGATCGGCCGTAATAGCCGACGCCGCCCCGGCCGAGTTCGAGGGCATGGTCGCGCAGCCGGCGCAGGCTGTAGCCGGGCAACCGAATATCGGCAGCCCGCCCGTAGATGTGATAGCTGTTGCTCGCGACCCCGCGCCGGCGCCTTGCCAATGCCGCATTGCTTTCCGGCGATCGATAGCCGGACCGGATTTGCAGCGGCGCTTCGGTGCCGATACGGGTCTGCAGGAGATGCAGCGTGTCGAACAATTCCGGGTCGATGGCGATCGCTTCGCCGGTTCGGGAGTCCCGAAACAGACGGCTTAACGCCGCCATGGCTTCGGGATCGTACCAGCCATCGATCCAATAATCGACAGTAACGAACTCCAAAGACCGCTCATTGTACAAGGATAGTCTGCGTCTGGCGCTCTGGGCCAGCCCTGGTCGCGCAGCAAAGACCGAGCCTAGCGCCGCCGTTGCGCCGAGCCCAAGAACACGCCGCCTGTTGAACATTCCGCGGCTCCCTCAACAATCATGGTTGGTGATGACACGACACCGATCGAATCCTGATCGCATCGCGGTTTCGTCGGAACACGAGCAGCACCATCGTCATCAAAGGTGTGCGGGAGCATTGACCAAAAGGCAACCCTGCAAAGCGCATTCGTGGTGCCGATGGCAGAATTCGGGACAGAATTGACTCAACTCAAAGCTGGTTGACGCCGGGTCTCGCCGGGCCGCGGCGCGACTCCGCGCCGTTGTTTGCGGTCTCCTGGTGTGTGGAGAGTCTTGCGATCAGCAGCCCCAAAGCCGGGCCGGAACGGTCGCGCAAGCGGCGCATTTCTCCCGGCGCCTATGGCGCAAAGGCCGCAACGTTGCAAAAATATCACGAATTCGCAAAAACCGGCCGAGTGCGGCCGTCTTTCGATTGATACCGGTCCAGGATCGCCCTATCTCTCGCATTGCAGCATGACGCTGTCGTGCTGCGCCCGTGAGGGCGTTTCCTCCCTAGACTTGGGCCGCGCCAGATTGCGCGGCCCTTTTTTCATTCGGCCAGGGAAAACGCCGCGGAGCCGGCCGGTCCGGCCCTCGACCATCCCGCGTCCCGCCACCTGATTTCGCCGTCACTCCACGGCGGACGTCAGGTTCGCTGCGGTCTTGGCCGTCACCTCGCCATTCGGGTCGGTTTCGAGCAGCGCGGCGACCTGATCGTAGGCCTGGGCGGTTTCCTCCATCTGACGTTGGATCTGAGGATTCTGCCGCGCAATGGTGCGAAAGAAACCGGCGCCGCTGCGCAGCAATTCCGCCGCGATCTGTACGTGTGTGGTCAACGATTTTCCCTCCTGGCATAGCCTCGCAACATGTTAGCACAGCGCGTCCGATCAGGTCACCCGGCGCGGGGCCGGCGCGACATCGGGTTGTGTCACCACGGCGCTTCATTTCGCGGCGTCCGGACGGTAGGCTTGAGATGGGCAGAACGGCGCGGACACCGCCGCCGGCCCGGCCGCCGCTTCGACCGCAATCCTGCCAACGACCGAGGAATCGCCATGCCAGACGAGATCCACCAACCTTCTCAGATCCAGTCTTCGGTTCCGGGGGTGACGATCACCGGCCGGATGGCGCCCGGCTGCGACGAGATCCTGACGCCCGAGGCGGTCGGCTTCGTTGCCGGGCTGGAGCGCGCCTTCGGCGCCCGCCGCCGCGAACTGCTGGAGCGCCGGGTTCATGTCCAGGCATCGCTGGATGCCGGCCATCTGCCGGGCTTCCTGGACGAGACCGAGGAGATTCGGGCGGCCGACTGGACCGTGGCGCCGCTGCCCGCGGATCTGCTGGATCGCCGGGTCGAGATCACCGGGCCGGTCGACCGCAAGATGATCATCAACGCGCTGAACTCCGGCGCCCGTGTGTTCATGGCCGATTTCGAGGATTCGAGCACGCCGACCTGGGCCAATCTGATCGAGGGCCAGATCAATCTTCGCGACGCGGTCGCCGGCACCATCGCCTATGACGATCCGGCCACCGGCAAGTCGTACCGGCTGAGCGACCGGCCGGCGGTGCTGAAGGTGCGGCCGCGCGGCTGGCATCTGCCCGAACTCCACGTGCTGGTCGATGGCGAGCCGATGTCGGGCGCGCTGTTCGATTTCGGCCTGTTCTTCTTCCACAATGCCAAGGCGCTGCTGGCCAGGGGCAGCGGCCCGTATTTCTACCTGCCGAAGATGGAGTCGCATCTGGAGGCACGGCTGTGGAACGAGGTTTTCGTTCACGCCCAGACCGCGCTGGGCCTGCCGGTCGGCACGATCAAGGCCACGGTGCTGATCGAGACCATCCTGGCGACCTTCGTCGCCGACGAGATCCTGTACGAGCTGCGCGACCACGCGGCCGGGCTGAACTGCGGCCGCTGGGACTACATCTTCAGCTACATCAAGAAGTTCCGCAAGGATCCGGCGCGCGTGCTGCCGGAGCGCGGGCAGGTGACCATGACCGTGCCGTTCATGCGATCCTACGCCCTGCACGTGATCAAGACCTGCCATCGCCGCAACGCCTTCGCGATGGGCGGCATGGCGGCGCAGATCCCGATCAAGGACGATCCGGCGGCCAACGAGGCCGCGCTGGCCAAGGTCCGCGCCGACAAGGAGCGGGAAGCCAGCGACGGCCATGACGGCACCTGGGTCGCCCATCCCGGGCTGGTGCCGATCGCCACCGAGATTTTCGACCGGCTGATGCCGGCGCCCAACCAGCTCGACCGCAAGCGCGAGGACGTCATCACCGACCCCGCCGCGCTGATCGCGCCCTGCGAGGGCACCATCACCGAGACGGGCCTGCGCGGCAACATTGCCGTCGGGATCGGCTATCTGGAGGCGTGGCTGCGCGGCCTGGGCTGCGTGCCGCTGCACAATCTGATGGAGGATGCCGCCACCGCCGAGATCTCGCGCGCCCAGATCTGGCAGTGGATTCACCACGGCGCGAAGCTCGACGACGGGCGGTCGATCACCCACCGGCTGTTCCACGAGCTGCTGGCCGACGAGATGGCCAAGATCCGCGGCCGGATCGGCGCAGAGGCGTTCGAAGGGGGGCGTTACGACGAGGCCGCCGGGCTGTTCCAGGAGTTCAGCGAAGCCGAGGAGCTGGCCGATTTCCTGACCCTGCCGGCCTATCGGAAACTGGTGGAAGAGGGCGCCTGACCGGCGATGGCAG
>CAZTNV010000046.1:6564-16724 GCA_964615535.1 uncultured Mycobacteriaceae bacterium
GCCTGCCGGTCGGAGAGCGTTCTTCCGCGGCACCCTCGCCCCAACCGTCGGGCCGGGAAGCTCCCGGCCCGACGGTTGAGGGAGGGTGGGCCGCCCGGACGAAGGCCGCCTGCCGAGCCATCCGCAAATCGACAGCCGCCCGGCCGACCCGGACAGGTCGGGGGACGAGAGGACCGGACGATGTCGATGGACCGCATGGCCCATCGACTCCGGCTTGTCCCCGGAAGGTTTGGCGTCTACGGTTTGGCGAGATCGCCGCCAGCCGACGGGACGGCCGAATGCGCATCCTGCTGATCAGCGCGCCCTATCAGACCGTCACGAACACCTGGGGAGCGGGACATCAGATCCCGCTCGGGCTGCTGTCGGTCGGCGGGCCGCTGATCGATGCCGGGCACGACGTCGCCCTGCTCGATGCCGAGCTGCTGCGCCTGACCGACACCCAGATCGCCGCCGCGGCCGGCCGGTTCGGACCCGATGCCGTGATGATCGGCCACGCCGGATCGACCCCGGCCGATCCGGTGTGCCGGCGGGTGCTGCGGGCGGTCAAGGCTGCCCATCCGGGCGTGATCACGGTCTATGGCGGCGTCCACCCGACCTTTCATGCCGCCGACATCCTGGCCGCCGAGCCGGCGGTGGATGTGATCGTGCGCGGGGAGGGCGAGGCCACGGCTGCGGCGCTGGTTGCCGCACTGGCCGGGCGCCGGCCGCTCGAAACCGTCGACGGCATCGCGTTCCGCGACGGCGGCGGCCGCGCCGTGCTGACCGGGCCGGCGGCGCCGATCCGCGATCTCGATGCCTGCCGGGTCGCCTGGGAACTGATCGAGGACTGGGACCGGTACCAGTGCTTCGGCTTCGGTCGGGCGGCGGTGATCCAGTTTTCGCGCGGCTGCCCGCATCGTTGCAGCTATTGCGGCCAGCACGATTTCTGGGTGCGCTGGCGCCATCGCGATCCCGCCCGCCTCGCTGCCGAAATCGGCCGGCTGCACCGCGTCCATGGCATCCGCTTCTTCGATTTCGCGGACGAGAACCCGGCGGCGTCCCGCGATGCGTGGCGCCGGCTGCTGGAAGCGATCGCCGCGCTGGACCTGCCGATCCGGCTGTTCGCGACGATCCGGGCCGGCGACATCGTGCGCGACGCCGATCTGCTGCCGCTCTACCGGCGGGCCGGGATGATCTGCATCCTGATGGGAATCGAATCGACCGATCCCGAGACCCTGAAGCGGATTCGCAAGGGGTCGACCCCGCGCGACGACCACCGGGCGATCCGGCTGTTGCGCCGCCACGGCATTCTGTCGATGGCCGGGCACATCGTCGGGTTCGAGGAGGAGACCTTCGGCACCTATCGGCGGGCCTTGCAGCAGTTGCTGCTCTACGACCCCGACCTGCTCAACGCGATGTACGCCACGCCGCACCGCTGGACGCCCTGGGCCGGGGAAAACGCGGACCGGCCGGTGATCCAGCCCGATCCGCAGAAATGGGATTACCGCCACCAGGTGCTGGGGGTGCGGGCGCTCCGGCCCTGGCAGGTGTTTCTTTCGGTCAAGCTGATGGAGGCGGCGGTCCATTTGCGGCCGCGCGCGCTCTGGCGCCTGCTGGCGCATCCCGACCGCGAGACCCGCCGTGTGATGCGCTGGTGTTTCCGCCGCTCGGCGCTGGTGTTTCTGGCCGAGATCGCCGAATTCGCCGGGGCGACGCGGTTCGCCCGCGCGCCGGTGCCGCTGGCCGAGCATTTCGGCAGGAGCGCAATCGAAACCGGTACGATGCCGGCCGGGCCGGGGACGACCCCGCCGGTTTGCCCGGGCGGGGACGGCGCAGGGCGGTGGCCGGCTGGCCCGGATCGGCGGGCCGATGGCGGCACCGGTGCTCGTCGGCATGCTGCCGCGCGTCCCCTGCGTACCGGTTCTTCGAGCCGGCAGGAACCGGTTCGTCCGCTCTCGCCTCCCGTCTGCGACCAAATGGCCCAGCCGGGAAACGATGCCGAATCCCGGACGGAGTCGTAACCTTCACCTTGCAGGAAGGTTGGAAGAGGCGTCGTTTTGGACAAGCGCGGCAGGCAACTCCAGAAGCGAAGTCTGACCGGTCCACTTCGGCAGGCGGTGGCGCTGCTGGCCGCCTATGCGTTCCTGTTCCACGCGCTGCTGCCGCTGATCCATCAGCCGCCGCGGTCCGATCCGGGGGCCGGCCTGCCCGCCTGGGTCATGGCCGGATTGTGCCGAGGCGCGCCCGTGCCCGCGGCCCCGAACGCGGCAACGTCCGACCCGGCGGATGGCGCCGAAGCGACGGCATCGGCCGGTGACCGAGGGCCGGTCGAGCCCCTGCCGCCCGGCACGCCCAGTCCCGACAAGCCGGTCTGTCCGATCTGTCTGGCGATGCAGATTGCCGGGACCTTCCTGCTGCCGATGGTGCAGGCGGTTCCGGCGCGGCAGCAACCGGTCATCGTTTTCGTCGGGTTCGTCGAGACCGATCCCCTCCTGGTCGCGAGTCATCGCGGCATTCCCCAGGCACGCGGCCCGCCGGCGGCGGTCTGAGCACGCCGTCCGGCAACCGCACCGGACCATCCATCCTGTCAACCGGCAGATCGGCGCCGCTTTGCGCGATGCCCGCGCTCAGCCACGCGCTGTCGCCTTCGTGTCGTTTTTGCGCGCCCGCGGCAGCCCCTGAGCGCCGCGGCGGCGCTCAGGGGATTCGTCATGCCTGATCCGGTTCGTTTCCTCGTCCGTCTGCTCGGCCGGCTTCGCGAGCCGCCCGCTGCCGTCAAGCCGATCGCTCTGACCCAACTGCAATGGACCATGGTCACCATCACCCTGGCCGGCATCGCGATGCTGCTGGCCGCCGGTTCGGTGATTGCACTGCTGGCCGGCGCGCTGCTGACCGTCGTCACCGCGGTCAATTGCGGCCGGGCGGTCGGCCTGCGCCTGGCCCGGGCCGGTCGCAACCCGACCCTGTTCGCCATCATGCTGGCCTGGCTGCCGGCGGCGGCGGGCCTGGCGCTGGCGGTGGCCGGCCTGGCCCTGATCGCCTGGAATCCGGGCAACGATCCGCTCCGCCTGTTCGGCATCGCGCTGTTTCTGGTGCAGATCGCGCTGGTGGCGGTGCTCGACGCCGTGCCGGAGCCGGATGCCCGGCCCTCGCACCGGTCGGCATAGGGGGCGGCAATGGATTTCCCGATCTTTCACACCGATTTCTTCGGCAACCGTGCGTTGATCGCGGTCATCGCGACCCTGCATGTCCTGATCAATCACGGCCTTGCGGTCGGCATGATGCCGCTGATCGCGGTGATGGAATGGCACGGCCGGCGCACCGGCGACCGCCGGTGGGATGCGCTCGCCTATCGCCTGCTGTTCGTCGCCTTCATCATCACCACCACGGTGGGGGCACTGACCGGCGTCGGCATCTGGCTGTCCGCCTCGCTGATCAATCCGGTTGCGATCGGCAGCCTGATCCGCGTCTTCTTCTGGGCGTGGTTCATCGAGTGGCTGGTGTTCATCACCGAGGTCTGCCTGATCCTGGCCTATTTCCAGACCTGGAAGCGCTGGACCGAGGGCGCCGCCAAGCGCCGCCACATCCGGCTGGGCTTCGCGCTCGCCGCGTTTTCGTGGATCACCATGGCGATCATCGTGGCGATCCTTGGATTCATGATGGATCCCGGCAACTGGCCCGGCGAGCAGACCCTGCTGGCCGGCATCGTCAATCCGGTCTATCTGCCGCAGCTCGCCTTCCGCACGCCGCTGGCGATGGCCATGGCCGGGGTGGTCGCGGCGTTTCTGGCGATCTGCTTCGTCCGCCGCAGCGACCCGTTCCAGGCAGAGGCGTTGCGCGCGATCAATCTGTGGACGCTCGCCTGGGTGCCGCTGACCCTGGCCGGCGGCTGGTGGTACGCCTCCGTCGTGCCGGACTCGATGATGGGGCATATCGGCACCGCCCTGCTGACCGCCCAGTTCGAGATCTGGCAGGACGATCTGCTCAAGATCATCGCCGGCACCGTCCTGCTGGTCTATCTGATCGCCCAATTCGGCGTGGTGCGCCCGAAATGGATGCCGCGGCCGGCCTATATGCTCGCTTTACTAGCGATCGTCTGGTTGACCGGGCATTTCGAGCGGGTGCGGGAGTTCGTCCGGAAACCCTATGTCATCGGCCAGTATCTCTATGCCAACGGCATCCGGGTCGACGACTATCCGCTGCTGCAGCGGGACGGCATGCTCGCCCACAGCACCTACAGCCATCCGCTGAGCGCCGCGGAGCTGGGCGACCTGCCGCCGGCCGAACGGGCACAGCTCCAGCGCGGCCGCGACGTCTTCATGATCGCCTGCACCCGCTGCCACACCGGCAGCGGCGTCAACAGCGTGATCGCCCGGTTCGACGCGCTGTTCGGCGGCAGCGAGTGGGATCGCGGCGCGCTGGCCGGCTACATGACCGGCATGCACGATGCGCGGCCCTATATGCCGCCGTTTCCGGGCACCGAGGACGAGCTGCTGGCGCTGTCGGATTATCTGATCCGGTTGCGCCGGACCGGCGCAGCGGTGCCCGGCGCCCAGGTCACCGGCGTCGCGGTCAACCCGGCCGCGGCCGTCGTCGCCGGGGCGGGTCTCGCCCCGCCGCCATCCGTTCTGGCCCCATCCGTCCCGTCGACCCTTGCCGCAGAGGTGCATCCATGACCCCGATCCCGCGGGACATCCCGCTGCCGCTGCCGGCGCCGGAACCGCTGCTGGTGGCGACGCTGGTGCTGTTCTTCCTGCTCCACATCCTGTTCGTCAATCTGATGGTCGGCGGCTCCCTGCTGACCGTGGTCTATCAGCTCAAGGGGCTGAAGGACGCCCGCTACGACCGGCTGGCCCATGCCGTCGCCAACACCATCACGGTCAACAAGAGCCTGGCGGTGGTGCTGGGGGTCGGACCGCTGCTGGCGATCAACACGCTCTATACTCTCTACTTCTACTCGGCCAACGCGCTGACCGGGACGCTGTGGATCAGCATCGTGCCGCTGGTGACCGCGGCGTTTCTGCTGACCTACCTGCACAAGTTCCGCTGGGCGGCGATGGCCGGCCGGCGCCGGCTGCACATCGCCATTGCCGCGCTGGCGGCGGCGCTGTTTCTGTTCATCCCGCTGATCTTCCTGACCAATATCAATCTGATGCTGTTTCCGGCGCGGTGGCCGGAGGTGCAGGGTTTCGGGTCGGCGCTGCTGCTGCCCAATGTGCTGCCGCGCTATCTGCACTTCGTCCTGGCCTGTCTGGCCCTGACCGGGCTGTTCATGGTCTGGCTGTTCCGCCGGGCCAAGGCCGAAACGGTGGCGGAACTCGGCTTCGAGCGGGCGGCGTTGATCCGGATCGGCTATGCCTGGGCGCTGTTCCCGACGCTGGGGCAGTTCCTGGTCGGGCCGCTGGTTCTGCTGACCCTGCCGGCCGAGGGGCTGGCGGCGGCGGTGATCGTCACCATCCTGGCCGGCGCGGCGATCGCCGCACCGGCGCTGTTCCTGATCGCCGTCGAGCTGCGCGGCGCGCCGGAGCGGATCGGCCGGCGGTTCTGGCCGGTGGTGGCGCTGCTGTCGGTCACCGTGCTGTGCATGGCGAGCGGCCGGCACCTGTATCGCGAGGCGTCGATCGCGCCGCACCGGGAGCAGGTCCGTACCGCCACCGAGCAGTACCTGCGCGAGGTCGACCGAGCCCGCGGGGAGGCGCCGCGATGATCGGGCTTGCCGCCGTGCTGGCCGGGGTGGTCTGGATGGTGTTGAGCTTTCGCCTGCTCGACACCCGCCCCGGCGTTCCGCCGCCGCGTCCCGAGGATCTGCTGCCTTAGCCGGCCGAAGCGACGGCCGCGAGACCCCGGCCGGCGGTGCCAGCCGCGCCGACCGGGTCGTCTTGCGGATTGCATTCGAGATCCTGTACGAGCCGCGCGATCCTGCAGCCGGCTTGAACTGCGGCCGGTGGGACCATATCTTCCGCGCTGCCCGTGATCAGGTCCTGCCATCGCCGCAACGCCTTCGCGAGGAGCGGGAAGCCGGCGACGGCCATGACGGCGCCCGGGTTGCCCATCCCGGGCTGGTGCCGATTTCCGGACCCTGCCGGCCCGTCGGAAGCTGGTGGAGGAAGGCGCCTGAGCCGCGGCCCGGCGTCGGAACGGCGGGCAGGGCGGCGGTTTCGGGGGAACCGATGCGATGGCCGCCACGCTGGCAAGACTGCTCCTGCTGCTGACGATCGCCGGTGCCGCCGCGGTCCTGGCCGTGGCGGCGCTGATGGTTTCGACCGGCGAGGCGGCGGCCGCGGTCTGCCCGCCGCGGTATTACCCGAGCGGCCTGATGTGCTGCCGGGTGATCCGCGGGCGGCCGCGCTGCCAGTACAATGCCCGGATCGCCACGGTCGGCCACCGGTTCTTCGCGCCCGGCACCTGGCGCTGGCGCGGCGCGGTGATCACGGTCGATCGCCGCGACCTGACCGAGGCCGCGCTGGCGACCCCGCAATACCGGCCGCGGCCGATCGCGGTCGATGCGCGGGTGCTGCGGCCCGAGGACGATCGCTGCGACGCCCCGGAATGCCGGTTCGACGCGATCCGCGCCCTGGGGCAGGCCCGCCGCGGCCGGGATGACTGCCTGGAAACCCTTTACGGCCATTACTGCCGGCATTCGATGTGGCGGGACCTGGACATCGAGCAGCGGCTGGCCCGACTCCTGGTGCTCGGCCGCGAATACGCCGAGCGCTACCGAATCGACGTGCGGGCCATGCCGTGCATCGCCGCGATCGAAACCCGCTACCTGGAGCCGCTGACCGTCAGCCAGTTCACCTGCACCCCCGGCGTCGAGGCGTCGGACCAGGGCCTGCCCCAGATCATCCGGCCGACCTTCCGCAGCCTGCACCGCGATCTCGATTTCCAGAGCACGGTCGCCGCCGACCCCGCCGATGCCGAGCTCGACGCGGCGTTCTCCGACGTCGCCCGCAGCGTCCGCCACCAGCTCGAGCTGATGGCGGCGGTGCTGGCGTATAGCGGCCTCAACGAGGCGCGGACCAATTATCAGGTCGCCTTTACCAACTACAATGGCAGCAGCCGCAGCCTGGAATACGGGGCAAGGGTGCAGTCCTGCTTCGCCTGCATGCGCGAGCGGGTCGACATGGCCGCGGGCGAGCTGCGCGGCGACCCGCTGCGCTGCCTGGAAGCCGCCTCGGGCGGCGGCAATCTGCGCCAGGATTTCCGGCGCTTTCGCGGCCTGTGCGACGCATCCCCGGACGGATCTCCCGAAGGCCCGGAACCCGGCGGCCGATGACGCGTTGAGCCGGCAGGTTCGACATGCCGACCCGGCGGAGGTGGTGCGCATGATCCCGTTCGGCCATCCCGGCGCGCTCGCGGCCGGCAGCCTGGGCGCCGGGCTGCTGCAGTTCGATCGGCTCCGCCGCAGCCAGGGCCGGCTGTTCGACGGGGTGGGACTGGCACCGGCGGAAACCCCGTTCCGCATCGCGTGGTCCGCAAGCGGCGTGAGGCTCCGCCATTATGGCGGGGATGGCAGCGGTCCGGTTCTGCTGATCGTCCCGGCACCGATCAAGCGGGCCACCATCTGGGATCTGGTGCCCTGGGCCAGCGTGGTGCGCCGCTGCCGCGATCGCGGCCTCACCGTCTATCTCGTCGAGTGGATCGATCCCGGCCCCGAAGACCGGGGGTGGGGACTGGCCGAGTATGCCGGACGGTTCCTGCTCGGCTGCCTCGATGCCGTCCGGCAGCGCACCGGCCGATCCCGCCTTCTGCTGGCCGGCCATTCGCTCGGCGGCACGCTGGCGGCGGTCTTTGCGGCGCTGCATCCGGACCGCGTGCGCGGCCTGATCGCTCTCGAAGCGCCGATGAACTTCGGACGGGATGCCGGGGATTTTGCGCCGCTGATCGCGATGGCGCCGCCGGGCGGCGGTCTCGGCCCGATCGTGCCGGGGTCATTCCTGGATCTGGTCACCGTCACGGCCTCGCCCCTGGAGTTCGTCTGGGACCGCTGGGCGGATCTGATCGGCAGCCTGGGCGATGCGCGGGCGATCGAAACCCATCTGCGGGTGGCCCGCTGGACGCTGGACGAATTCGCGCTGCCCGGCCGGCTGTTCGGCGAGATCGTCGAGGACCTCTATCGCACCAACCGATTCATGCGGGGCGGACTGACCGTGGACGGCCGGATCGTGACCCCGGCGGATCTGGCCGCGCCGGTGCTGACCGTGTTCGATCCCCGCAGCACGGTGATTCCGCCGCAATCCATCCTGCCGTTCCACGATGCCCTGCCGACTCCGGACAAGCATCTGCTGGACTATCGCGGCGACCGGGGCGTCGCGATCCAGCATGTCGGCGTCCTGGTCGGCCGCAATGCCCACGCGCGGCTCTGGCCGCACATTCTGGATTGGATGGGCGATCGCTGGCAGCAGGCGTGACGCCGCGCGGCTTGACCCGCGACGGCACCCGGAGTTCCTGGCGCTGCCGAGCGGTTGCCGCGTGGCGGGACGATCAGGGCGGATCTTCGGTGCGGGTCGCGGAGTCGCTTTCGATCCTGCCGCTCTCCTTGCGTTTCTCGGCCAGATAGCGGCTCAGGCGGCGGCGGGCGACGCTCTCGCGGGCCTCGTTCAGGCGCAGATCGCGCAGCACCTGGTTGACATGCGACATATGGGCATGGGCGGCGGTCCGCGCCGCTTCGGGATCGCCGGCCAGGATTGCTTCGTACAGGGCACGGTGCTGCCGGAGCAGCAATTCCCGCGCGCCCCGCCGGCTGTACAGGTGCATCCGATTGTACAGCACGCCCTTGCGCAGCAGCGCGAACAGCCCGCTCATCACATGCAGCAGCACGACGTTGTGCGACGCCTCGGCGATCGCGATGTGGAAATCGGCGTCGCGCTCGGCCTCCTCGGTGGGATCGTCCAGCCGGTGCGCCGCCTCCATGGCGCGGAAGCGCGAGGTCAGGATCTCCCGGTCCTCGTCGGTGCCGCGCAGCGCGGCGTAATAGGCGCCCATGCCCTCCAGCGCGTAGCGGAACTCGATCAGGTCGAACGCGGTCTCGGGATGGCGCTGGAACAGATCGACCAGGGGATCGGTCAGCGCACTGGCGATCGCGCTTTTCACGAAGGTGCCGCCGCCATGGCGGCTTTCCAGAAGGCCGCAGGTTTCGAGCTTTTGCAGCGCCTCGCGCAGCGACTGCCGCGACACGTCGAGCTGCTGTGCCAGCTCGCGTTCCGGCGGCAGCCTTTCGCCCGGCCGCAGCACCCCGTCGAGAATCAGCGTTTCGATCTGCCGGGCAATGGCATCGGGCAGGCGCTCCTGCTTGATCTTGTCATAGGTCATCGCCGCCTCGATCAACGTGAACCGGTCGGACCGCCGGCTGGCCGATTCAGGTATAGGGTACGCTTAACGGACCACGGGGTGTTTCGGGCCGAACCGATCCGGCCGCACCGTGCCGGCACATCGCGCAGGAAATCCAATCGATCCGTGACAAGCCCAGCCTTCGGCGCACGTCTTGGCAGCCTGCCGGCACCGCCTTCGTTGGACAGTGGCGATTTCTTTGGTCGAACCACTTGACCAGAAAATCGTAGCATGCTACACGAATTCGTCATATAGGCATTAGGGTGCGGGTCCATCGGCTTGAACGGCTGGTTGTGACAGGTCGGTGGCAGGACTGTAGCAGAAAAGCCAGCGGATCGCCTGGGCGCGGGCCGATGTCCCCGTGAACATGGGAAAGGCGTGCGTCCTGGACAGGTCTGCCCGAAATGTCCGGGTCGCGCCGTGTGGAGTGCAATGCCGTGCGTCCCGGTTGCCCGTCCGCCCCGGCAACCCGGACGGCCAGATATGGTATGCGACCGGCCGGAGAGCCTTGCGCCGCCGTCCGGATTATGCTCGGCCTCGCCCCGTTTGCACGTTTCGGGCGAGCTACAGACCGCGGGACTGCCCGGGCCATCAACCGGGCGATCGAACGCGGCCAGAACGCAGGGGCCGTTCGACGGCCGCTTTTTCCGGGAAGGAAATGCCATGTGGTCACAAGTCTATGATCCGTCGAACATTGCCTGGTTATCAACGCTGTGCGCCGCGCCGCCCCGTTCAGGGTGCTGCCCGGTGGTCTGACCGTCATCGCGCCGGCCCCGGGTAAACCCCAAGGCCCGGTCAAAGACCAAGGCTTGAAGACCAGAAGGCGATCCGTCATGCCCGAGGATTCGAAG
>CAZTNV010000047.1:0-16542 GCA_964615535.1 uncultured Mycobacteriaceae bacterium
AGCGATCCGATCAAACCGCTGCAAAACACCTTGCAAGCAGGGGGCCGTCCACATAAGGGCCGAACCGAAATAGGCGCCCAGCTCCAGGCGCTCCGAGAGCTTTCTCCGCGACAGCCGCAGCATCGCCAGATGGCGATAGCCGTGATAGGCGACGGCGCCGATCCCGAAGAAATAGAACGCCGCCGGGACCAGATGATAGGAAAAGGCTATGTCGTAATGGCCGATCGCCATCAGGAACAGGTGATACAGCAGTCCCAGCGCCGCCACCGCCAGAACGGTGGCGAAGGATCTCCGCAGAAAAAATGGGGCCACCAGATAGAACCAGAACTCGATCGCGATCGAGAAGGCCGGGCTGTTGATCGAGAACTGAACGCCATTGTGGTGGTCGGCCATCTCATAAGGTGCCCAGGAGACGCCATTCGTCCCGATATGGACCAGATACAGCACATCCTGCCCGACGATCAGCAGGTTCGGAATCACGATCATCAGGATCGAGGAGAGCGGGAAGGTTCCGACAAGGGCGATGAAATCGGCAACCGAACTCTCATAGTCCCATAAGGGGACCCGGTCGATCACCAGGACTGCGGCAACATAAAGCAGGGTCACGACGAAAAAGGGCGGCCACAGGCGCAGAAACCGGTTCACGTAGAACGTCCGGTTGGCCGATTCGGTCACGTATTTTGTGTTGAGAATCAACGCCATATAGAACCCGGAAATGACATAGAATATCTGGACCGCCTCGCGACCGGTAATGATCGGAATCGACAGTTTCGAGAAAATATGGATTCCGTGGGATTCGAGCACCGCCAGCGCCAGGATTAAACGTATCAGTCCCATATGCCAAGCACTCCTCCACACCCTTGCCTTAAGGCTTGTCCAGGCAAATTGTTCCCGGCCCAGGGCCGGGCGGCGGACCATGTCGGACAAGCCCGCTGAAACGCGGTGCATGGTTCAGAAGTCCGAGGCGACAGTCACCATTTCTTTTCCGTGATCTGTCAAATGCCGGGTTGAATACTGCAAACCGGCATGGGTGTGAACCTTCGGTCACTGAACGTTGCTAAAGCCGTTCGGGCATGCCATTTCCCTTTCATCGACGCGGCGCCCAACCGGGTGCCGTGTCGACAGGCGCGCCGGACCGGCCTATCTCTTTTCCGGTGTCCAGCCCCGGCAAATGGCAATGAAGGGGCAAGGGGGAGTACGGCCATGACCCTGCGCGATCCGATCAACAAGGTGGCGACCGTTTTCGGCGGTTCCGGCTTCATCGGGCGCCATGTCGTGCAGCGTCTGGCGCAGCGGGGTTTTCGGATCCGCGTCGCGGTGCGTCAGCCGAGCAAGGCGCTGTTTCTCAAGCCGGCCGGCGTGGTCGGCCAGATCGTGCCAATGTTCGCCGATCTGCGCGACGATGCCTCGGTCTCGGCGGCGGTGCGCGATGCGGATGCGGTGATCAACCTGGTCGGCATCCTCTATCAGTCCGGCCGCCAGAAATTCGCCGCGCTGCATGCCGAAGGCGCCGGACGGGTGGCACGCCTGGCCAAGGCGGCCGGTGCCGACCGCATGATCCAGATCTCCGCGATCGGCGCCAATCCTGACTCCGCGTCCGAATACGCCCGGACCAAGGCGGCCGGCGAAGTCGCCGTGCGCGAGGCCTTTCCCGAGGCGACCGTCCTGCGGCCGAGCGTGGTGTTCGGGCCGGAGGACAATTTCTTCAACATGTTTGCCGGCATGACCCGGATCTCGCCGTTCCTGCCGCTGATCGGCGGCGGCACCAGCCGGTTCCAGCCGGTCTATGTCGGCGACGTCGCCGATGCCGTGATGGCCTGCCTCGACCGTCCCGAAACCCGCGGCAAAACCTATGAACTGGGCGGGCCGAAGGTCTACACCTTCAAGGAACTTCTCGAACTGGTGCTGTCGGAGACCCGGCGGAAGCGCCTGCTGCTGCCGATTCCGTGGACCGTGGCCGGCCTTCAGGCGCGGCTGATGGAGTTGACCCCCAAGCCCCTGCTGACCCGCGACCAGCTCGCACAGCTTAAACTCGACAATGTTGCGGCGCCGGACATGCCGGGGCTTGCCGAACTCGGCGTCACGCCCACCGCCGCCGAAGTGATTCTCCCGACCTATATGGTCCAGTACCGGGCCGGCGGCCGCTTTGCCGATCGCCGCATGCAGGGCCGCGACACCGAACGGCCGCGCTGAGTCCGGCTTCGGTCCGGATCGGGGCGACGGCAACAATGGGTCGATCGACGATCCGAAGTTCCGCGCTTTTTTCGAAGAGCGCCTTGACACAGGCCTGTGATCGCGACATCATTGTTTTGTCATGAACCACGGGGAGCCAGACCACAGCACTCGACCCGAAATCATCGCGGCGGATCGGCTCCGGCCCTGCTGGACCGGCCATGGACAGGAGGATGATTAAAAACCATGACTCCACCGGGTAGTCTGTGATGCGCCTAAATTGGGCGCAGGCTTTAATGATCAGTAGTTTGCGGTCCGACCCGTCGGACTGAGTCAGCTCCGGCTGTTTGCCGGCACAGGGGTCAAGAGGACTCCGACGAAGTCAAGCCCCGCCCGTCCGGCAGGACGCGAAAGCGGGGCTTGCCCGTTCCAGGATCCCGCTTTCTGAAATCTCCGCTTTCTGAGATCTCTGGCCCTCGGCGCCCGAACGGCGCCAAGCGTGAGACCGGCGGAGGCGTTGCACCAAGGCGGGAACTGCTGCCGTCCTCCCAGCCTGACTGCACGAAAAACGAAACCCGTCGCCACATTGCAGAACGCCTTGCGATCTGCAGGGCGGCGTGACCGTCACCCGGTCGGCTGCCGGCGACAGCACCTCCATTCATTCATCATTGCCCAAAAAACGCCGCACCCCGATCCGATCCTCGTCGGGTCCGATCCTCAGCGGGATTGCGATATCCGCGACCTTCCTGCCGCGGTACCGGGCGGCAACGGCCGGGACTCCGGGGCGATGATCATTGCGACCGCGATTCGGTCATGTCGTTCATTCGCTGGAATATTGTTGTTCTCGTGATCCGAGGCGGGAACCGGAGCGTAATAGAGGTCGTTAGAGAGTGCGGCAGACGGTAATCGCCAGCCGCTCCCGGCGCGGTCCAAGTCTTGCGAAGACGCCTTTGCCATGCCGCTTATCCGTCCGATCCGGCCGGGGTCGCGACGCAAAATGGGAATAAGGCCATGCCGCACATCGACGATCCCGAGACGCAGCGCGCCAATCTCAGCTACATCAAGGCGTCGATGCGCGAGCCGCTGCTGAGCCGCGACTACGAATTCGATCTGGCGCGGCGGTGGCGCGAGCGGGGCGATCAAGCGGCCTTGCACGAATTGGTGCGTGCCTATACCCGGCTGGTCATCAGCACCGCGGGAAAGTTCCGCAATTACGGATTGCCGATGGGCGATCTGGTGCAGGAGGGCAATGTCGGGCTGATGCAGGCGGCGGCGCGCTTCGAACCCGAGCGCGATGTGCGCTTTTCGACCTATGCGGCGTGGTGGATACGCTCGGCCATGCAGGATTACATACTGCGCAACTGGTCGATCGTGCGAACCGGCACCACCGCGGCCCAGAAGGCGCTGTTTTTCAACCTAAGGCGCCTGCGCGCGCGGATCGAGGATATCTCGACCAGCCAGCTCACGCAGGAAGGCCGCGAATGGATCGCGACCGAACTGGATGTCGAGGTCGGCGAGGTCGAGGCCATGGAAATGCGCCTCTCGGGCAGCGATCAGTCGCTGAATTCCCCGGTGTCCGAGCACAGCGAGGACGACTGGCAGGATTTTCTGCCCGACCAGCGGCCCAATCCGGAATCCGTGGTGATCGGCATGCGCGACGGCAAGACCCGTTCGCGCTGGCTGGCCGAGGCCCTGGGATCGCTGAGCGAGCGCGAGCGCATCATCATCCGGCAGCGGCGGCTGCGCGAAGAAGGGGCGACGTTGGAGGAACTTGGCCGCCAGTTGGGCGTTAGCAAGGAAAGGGTGCGGCAGCTCGAACATCGGGCGATGACCAAACTCCGCGCGTCCATGGCCAAGCGCGTCGCACATCACGACGAGTTGTTCGTCGAGGCCTGATCCCCCCAGGGCCTGGGCGACAGGCGGGGCGGCCCGGCGTGGCCGTCCCGCCCCTTTTCGGCGGCGGGCGAGTGCGGCGGGTCCGTGCCCATCCGAGTCCCAGGAGGTGCCGCCGGCAGTGGTTGAGCGCAACAGAGATCCCGCCCGTGGCAGACCCGGGGCGGCGGACCGGCCCGCAGGCAACAGCCCGAATTCGGAGCATAGTCTCGGCCGGCGTCCTGAGCCGGACCGCAGAATGCCCGGGGGCGAGATGCCCGAGCCGGAGAGCCGGCATGTACCGGTGTCCGCCCGCCCCGGCTCCCCCCAACCGGGCCTGCTGGCCCAACGCCTGATGATGACTCCGGCCCAATGCCGGGCGGCGCGCGCCCTGCTGGACTGGTCGCGCCGGGATTTGGCGACCGCCGCCGATGTCGCCGAGCGCACCGTGGTCGATTTCGAACGCGGCGCCCGCCGGCCCTACAACCGCACGCTCAAGGATCTGCGCGCTGCGTTCGAGGCCGCGGGAGTTCGCTTCATCCCGGAAAACGGCGGCGGCCCCGGCGTTCGCTTGCACGCCGTCGACCGGCCGTCCTGAACCGGATCCTGGCGCCTGGTCGCGGCGTCGCCGCGCGGCATCGTCATGGCGCGTGCGGGCCCGGCGGCTGTGTCGGATGGCGGATGCTGCTGGCCGGGCTCGGCGCCGCAGGCGCCCCCTCGCCGGCCCTGCCCAGCTTGTCGCGGGCGATCTCCTCGTTCGTCCTGCCGAACACGTCGTCCGGGACCCGGATCAGGAAGCGCTCCGCCTGTATGGACAGCACGGCGTCCGGCTTCACCTGATCGACCAGTCCGTGGTCGATGTTGGGCTGCCAGACGAATGTCACCTCGTGGAACGATTCCTTGAAGAACGCGATCATCTGGTCGGTGAAGGAATCCCGAAACACCACCGCCCGGGTCCGGTTCCCGACCTGGTGGTTGGTGTATCTCTGCAGGTTCCCCTGGTTGGGAACCTTGTTGTCGAAGACGCCGGCTCTCGACGGGTGCCTTATCCGGGCGCGGATCAGCAGGTTCTGGTAGCCCTCGACCAGTTTGCTCCCCAGGTCGCAGGCTGCGTTGCCCTCGATGAAATCGACGGCGTCGGGGCCCAGCGCCCGGATCGGCAGGTGCCGGCCGATCACGTCCTGAAGGTGCCGGTATCCGCAAAAGGCGCCCCAGTGGTTCCAGTGCGAATCGCCCTTTGAGAAGGTCTCCCGGCAGGCTCGGCCGGCAACCACCGGTTCGAGCAGGTAGTGGATCGTCGAGGCCGACCGGTCGGCCAAATGGGCCGCGAGTTGGAGGACCGGCCGGGTCGACCCGAGTGTGACGGTGTCGGGCAGGAACTCCGGATAGACGCATTCCTTGCTGGGCACGACGAAGAAGAAATAATGGATGCCTTGTTCCTGCATCCACAGACGACGCATGTCGAGGACCAGCCGCCACGCGGCGAGCTGGGCCGGGGCAAGCAACCGCCGACCCGAGAGCTGCGCCGCGGAATCGTTGGAATCGTTGGCCAGGTAGAACCAGCCGTCCTTGCCCTCGATGGCCTTGACGTCGCCCATGGCCCGATCCTCCCGCGCGCCTCAATGCCGTCGATGGTGCCGGCCCCGATCCGGACGACGGTCGTGCTCATGGAGCGTTGCAAGTGCAGCGACGAAAGCACGACCTGACAGCAGCACCACCCATCCCTCCATTGAACATGGCTCAAGGAGTTTCAACAAGGAAAATAGGTGACACGACCATGATTGGTCTTGAGCCTCGGCAATCATATGCATACCGTTCGACCCTTGAAGTTGCCGAACGTCGATCGGAACGTCACGGCGCTCCGAAACGGGGGCGGGTCGGTTGCGCGTTCCTTGCTCGTATCTCTCTTGAGGGCGATACGGGAATCAAGGACAGACGTGGAACCGAGGTGATCGAACGGGCCACCGAAAGTGCCAATCATGGACGCGCGAACCCATCCCTTCCTGACCGAAATGCAGGCGCACGCGCCGAATCTGTTTTCCTGGTTGGCGGACAGAAACAGCGGCGATCAGGCTCGTTACGTGATGGCCCAGATCCTGGCGCTTCAGGTCCATGGGCATGTCGAGCCGGTCGAGTGCTACGGCGCGTTCGAAAGTCCGGGGAAGCCGGTGCTGGATCGGCGCAACTCGACGATGGCCTGCTTCGCCGCGCCCGGCGCCAGGCTCGCCAACGTCACCCTGTTCGGGAAATCGCAGGGGCAGATCTGGTTCGGCAGCGACGCCCAGGTCCGCAATCTGCTGGTGAATTCCGAATCCTCGTTCGCGACGATCGTCATCGGACCCAACACCGAGATCACCGACTGCGTCCTGCAATTCTCGTCGGGTCGCACCGCGCTCGTGATTTCCTCGGGGACCACCATCCCGAACGGCAACTTCCTGGTCTCGGAGGACTGGAACCATATCGTCGTGGGCGACGATTGCATGCTGTCCTCGGGGATCGCCGCCCGGACCAGCGACTCGCATTCGATCTTCGACACGGTGACCCGTACCCGGATCAATTTCGGCAGGCCCATTCTGCTCCATCGCCATGTCTGGGTCGGCCGATCGGTAATCATGAACAAGGGCACTGTCGTGGGACCCGATGCGGTGATCGGCCAGGGCGCCATAACCAGCGGCAGCTTGACTGGGGGCACCATCCATGCCGGCCACCCCGCCAAGCCGCTTCGGGAGAATGTCACCTGGGACCGGACCTCCGCAGCGACGCTGGACGAGGCGGAGGTCATCCAGCCGTCCCGCAAGCGTCAGTGGAACCATATCCGAACCTGTCAGCGGATCGACGGCTACGGGTCCCAGCCATTCGACGGCCTGCCGCTGCTTCACGTCCTGTCCCGATTGCTGGCGGCGACAGCGGACGATGCGCGGGTAATGGATTTGCTGAGTGCATTGAAGACTGCGAATGCGCTGGACGATCTGATCCGTTGCGCAGAGGCGCACAAGCTTCGTCTCGCATCGGTCGGCCGGCCGATCCCGCCCTGGCTTGAAGACGCAGCGCGCCCGAAGACTCTGCCCCTCCCCTGCGGGTGATGCGGGCTACTGCACCGGTCAGTCCCGATCGCCAATGCCGCGCCGGAGCCGGGCTACATCCAGCATTTCTCGGTAAACCTCGATCGTCGCGGCGGTCATGGCATGATGGCTGAACCGGGCCGCGACATGGGCGGCGGTCCGTTCGGCCAGCGCCGCGGTCTGCGTTTCGTCGAGGCTGAGCACGAAATCCAGGGTTGCGGCCAGCACTTCGACATTGTCTGGCGGCACCAGCCAGCCGGTATCGCCGGGGCGGATGATTTCGGCCGCCATGCCCAGATCGCTGGCGATCACCGGGCGGCCGAAGGCCTGGGCCTCGATGATCGCCTGGTCGAACCCGTCGGGCTCCACCACCGGCACCGCGACCACATCGCACAGCATGTAGGCTGCCGGAAGATCGGCGCAGCTCTCGATCAGGCGCACCGTGCCGGGCAGATCCAGGCGCCCGATCCGCTGCTCCAGCACCCGCCGATAACCGCCGCGCCCCGGCCGGCTCCGTCCGGCATCTGCGCCCAGCATCACGCAATGCACCGTCCGCCTGCCGAGACGGGCCAGCGCGCCCAGCAGCACCTCCTGGCCACGGCCCAGCGGCGCCGGCATCAGCACGATCGGGTCGCCGTCCGGCAGACGCCAGTCCCGCGCCAACCGGATCACCCGGTCCGGGCCCACCCGGTCGCGGCCGAAACGGGCCAGATCGACGCCCCGTGGCACGGTGCGGATGCGCGCCGGATCGACCCGGCGGCCGTCGCGCAGAAGACGGGCCAGAAACTCCGAGACCGCGATCACCCGGTCGCCGCGGACCATCACGGAGTCATAAATCCCCTGCAGCGGACTGCCCGGTTCGGAACCCGTTTCGCGCGGCGTTTGCACCGTGGTCAGGAACGGCACGCTGGCGCGGGCCGCCGCGCTCCAGGCACTCCAGGCCGGGCCGCGGCCGAAGGCATGCACCAGATCGGCGCCAACGTCCCGGATCAGCGCGTGGAGCCGCGTCGCGTTGCGCCGGATCACCAGCGGGTTGCGGCTGTCGAGCGGCAGCGCGAGGTGGCGCGCCCCGGCGCGGGCGAGATCATGGACCAGGGGTCCGCCGGCCGAGGCCACGATCGCCCCGCCGCCGGCCGCCACCATCGCCGCGGCGATCTGCACGCATTGCCGTCCGCCGCCGTCCCCGGCCAGATCGGGCAGGACCTGAAGCACGACCGGGCCCGGCCGTTGCGGATCGGCGGGCGGCGCATTGGCTTGACGGCGTATCGTCATCGGCACCAGGATCAGCGGGAAACATGACTCGGGATGCTCGGAATGACCGGCAGCAACACCGCCTTGGGATCGCTCGATCAAGCTAGCCTAGTTCGGCCGGACGGTGCCAGCCTCGCCTATGTCCGCAGCCCCGGCCGGACGGACGATGCTCGGCCCGGCGTGGTGTTTTGCGGCGGCTTCGTCTCCGACATGAGCGGTACCAAGGCACGCTGGCTGGAGGCATTTTGCGCCGCGCGCGGGCAGGCCTATGTCCGCTTCGATTATTTCGGACATGGCGTATCGAGCGGCCGGTTCGAGGACGGCACGATCGGCCGGTGGGCGCAGGATGCCGTCGCCGTGCTCGACCATGCCACCGCCGGGCCGCAAATCCTGGTCGGGTCGTCGATGGGCGGGTGGATCGCCGTGCTGGCGGCACTGGCCCGGCCGAACCGAGTCGCCGGGCTGGTCGGCATAGCGGCGGCGGCGGATTTCACCGAGGATCTGATCCGGCCCCAGCTCCCGCCCGAAGCGCGGGCCGCCCTGACGCGGGAGGGGGTTTGGCACTGGCCCTCCGCCTACGAGAACGAGCCCTACCCGATCACCGCCCGGCTGCTTGAGGAGGCGCGCAATCATCTGGTGCTGCGCGCACCCATACCGATCGGCTGCCCCGTGCGGCTGATCCATGGCATGCTGGACGCCGAAATTCCATGGCAGTACAGCCTCCGTCTGGTCGAAGCGCTGACCGGCAGCGATGTCCACCTCACCCTGGTCAAGGATTCCGGGCACCGGCTTTCCCGCGAACAGGATCTGGCCCTCATCGGCAGGGCGGTAGCCGAGTTGAGCCGCGATCCTTCAGGTCCTGAAATGGCCGTATCCCGAACCGCCGGCAACCGTGTGTAAGGCGCAGCGCTTGGACCCAGGAATCTAGAAGGCCGGTTTCGTTGCAGAAAGCCGGGACGGGGCATAAGCTTATTCATGACATTAACCCCATAGGTCTTGGCGTACCCATGCCAGAATTCAGGCGTGTCGCCTCATCTCCCGCCGCACCGACCTCGGCGACTCTGGAAGGCGCCGACAGTGTCGGCTTTTCTGGTGACTCCTCTCTGGAAAGCTCCCCATCACAAGGGGCCGCTCGAACGGAGCCGTCTGCGACGGTCGCTCCGGCCGGCTCGACAGAGGCTGGCGACTCGAAACGCACGCTGGAGGCCCTGCTGCGCTGCATTCCCGAATGCGTGGCCATCGCCGATGCGCCCGACCTGACGGTCCGGGCGATCAGCGACTATGCCTTGCGGATGGCCGGGCAGAAGGACGGCCTGCAAGCGCGGCGGATAACCACAGCCGACCACCCGGCGCTGGGGTCGATCGTGCATCTCGATGGCGTGACCGCGGCTCGGCCGGGGGAGCTTCCGCTCAGCCGCGCGGTCCTGGACGGCGAAGTGGTGGTCAACGAGGAGTGGCTGCTTCAGCGGGCCGATGGACGCCTGATCCCGATCCTGTGCAATGCCGGCCCGATCCGCGACGATCGGGAACGGGTGACCGGCGGCATCGTCGCCTGGCGGGATATTTCCGAGCTGGCCGAAGCCCAGGCCGCTCTAAGGCGCAGCGAGGCAAGGTTCCGCACGGCCCAGGAGCTGTCGCTCGATGGCTTCACCATCCTGTCCCCGGTTCGTGACGAGGCGGGATTGATCATCGATTTCGAATGGCAGTACGTCAACCCCAAGGCGTGTTCGCTGATGCGCCTGAATGCCAGGGACCTGATCGGCCGAAGGCTGTTGCAGGTCCTGCCCGGCACCAAACAGACCGGCAATTTGTTCGAGCGTTACGTGGAGGTCGTGGAAACCGGGGTATCGCACGACATCGAGCTGTACTACGATGCCGACGGCATCACCGGCTGGTTTCGCAACATGGCGGTCAAGCTGGGCGGCGACGTGGCGGTGACCTTTCGTGACATCTCCAAGCGCCGGCGGGCCGAGGAGGAACGGCGGGTCGCGCTCGAGCAGAAAGATCTGCTGATCCGGGAGGTCAATCATCGGGTCAAGAACAGCCTTCAGCTCGTGTCGAGCCTGCTGTCGCTGCAGGCGCGGCAGATCAACGATCCCGGTGTGCAACGGAAATTCCACGATGCGGTCAGCCGGATCCTGACCATCGCCCATGTCCATGAGCAGCTCTGCCGGATCGAGCATATCCGTACCGTGGCGTTCGGCCTCTACCTGCGGGAGCTCTGCGCCGATCTCGAACGTTCGGCATCGACCGATGAGCGGTCGCATATCCTGGTCGATGCGGCGGATATCGAATTGCCGGTCGCCCAGGCCATCCCGCTCGCGCTGATCGTCAACGAGCTGGTGACCAATGCCTGCAAATACGCCAGGCCGGGCGGCGCCTGCACGGTGACTGTCTCGTTCGCGGCGCGGCCGGAGGGCGGGTGGAGTCTGTCGGTTGCCGATGACGGCATCGGGCTGCCGGACGGTTTCGACTTGGCCGCGCCGGGCAGCCTCGGTCTCCGCCTGATTTCGGCGCTGGCGACCCAGCTCGGCGGTACCGTGGCGATCGACCGCACCGCACCGGGCGCCTGCTTCCGGGTGGATCTTGCCGAACTCGGGGCGCCCTGACCCGCCCCCCGCAGGGGCCGCCGTTAGAGCCCGACCCGAAAAAATTGAGTGATTTTAGTGGCTTGAGATTCAGTCGGGGTTGCCGGGGCATGAGCCGCCAATCGCGATCCCCAGTCAGGCTCTTAGTTCCCGGTCACGCTTCCCACTATCTGCGTCACGGTCAGTCCGCCACAACAGCCAAACAACAGGCCCATGCAGCAACAGTAAAGCTCCAGCGCCCGCCGGATGTCCGCCGCGTCCAGGTCGGCGCGGCCGTTGCCCATCCAGGGGTCGTCGACCAGGGTCGGGCCGTAGCGGCGCGGGCCGGCCAGGGCGAGGTCGAGGGCCCCGGCCATCGCCGCCTCGGGCCAGCCGGCATTGGGCGAGCGGTGCCTTCCAGCATCGTGCCACATCGCCGCCCAGGCGCGCCCGGCCTGCGCGCCCGGCACGAACAGCGCCGCCGCGACCAGCAGCAGCCCGGTCAGCCGCGCCGGGATCAGGTTCGCGACATCGTCCAGCCGTGCCGCGATCTTGCCGAACGCCTCGTAGCGCTCGCTGCGGTGGCCGATCATGCTGTCGAGCGTGTTGACCGTCTTGTAGGCCAGCAGGCCGGGCAGGCCGAACACGAGGTACCAGACCGCCGGCGCGACCACGCCGTCGGAGAAGTTCTCGGCCAGAGACTCGATCGCGGCGCGCGCCACTCCGGCGCGGTCCAGGCTGTCCGGGTCGCGCCCGACGATCCGGCCGACCATGGCGCGACCCTCCGCCAGCCCGGCCTCCAGCCCCGCCGCCACCGCGCGGACATGGTCATACAGGCTGCGCCCGGCCAGCAGGGTGCTGGCGACCAGCGCCTCCGCGACCCAGCCCAACGGCAGGGCGGCGAGCCCTCGGGCGATCGCCCCGCCGCCCAGCACCGCGAGCCCGACCAGCACCGCAACCAGCAGACCGCCCAGAGCGATCCGGGCGGCGCGCCCGAGCGTCGGGCGGTTCAGTCGGGCCTCGGCGAACCCGATCGCCCGCCCGATCAGCACCACCGGATGAGGCACCCGGGCATAGAGCGCCGCCGGATCGCCGATCACGGCATCGATCAGCAGCGCCAGGAGCAGCACCGCGGGGAGCGGCACGCCAGGATGGATGTCGCCGGGCCACAGCATCAGGCGGCACCGTCCCGTCCGGTCTTCGACATTGTGCCCAGGCCTCGTTCATTCGTTTTGCCCCCGAACCATCGGGTGGAGTAGCCTATCCGGCCGAAGGGGAGGACACCATGAGCGAGATCGGCATCGTGTTGTGCGGCCACGGCACCCGCCATCCGGACGGCGCGCGCGAGTTCTTGGCGGTGGCCGAGCGACTGCGGGAGCGGCTGGACGGCCATGATTTCGCGCCGGGGTTCCTGGAACTGTCCCAGCCGAGCTTCGCCGACGCCCTCGATACGCTTCGCCTGCGCGGCACTCGCCGGATCGTGGTGGTGCCCGCGATGCTGTTCGCGGCCGGCCACGTCAAGACCGACATCCCCGCCCTGATGCAGGCCTATCGCGCCGAACACCCGGACATCGCCTTCGACTATGCCCGCGAACTGGGGGTCGATCCGAAGATGCTGGGTGCCGCCGCCGACCGGATCGCGCAGGCCCTGGCCGGCGGTGCCGACATTCCGCGCAGCGAGACCCTGCTGCTGGTCGCCGGGCGCGGGTCGCTCGATCCGGACGCCAACGGCAACGTCGCCAAGATCGCGCGCATGCTGTGGGAGGGAATGGGCTTCGGCTGGGCCGAGACCGGCTATTGCGATGCCACCCATCCGGCGCTGGAACCGGCGCTGGAGCATGCCGCGCGGCTGGGCTATCGTCGGATCGTGCTGTTCCCCTATCTGCTGTTCACCGGCGTGCTGATCCGCCGGATCGACGCGCTGGTCGAGACGGCGAGGAGCCGCCATCCGGGGATCGACTTCATTCGCGCCCCTTACCTCAACGACCATCCGCTGCTGGTCGAGGCGTTCGTCGACCGGGTCGAGGAGGTGTTCCGC
Organism: uncultured Mycobacteriaceae bacterium; assembly: GCA_964615535.1. Classification (GTDB taxonomy): domain Bacteria; phylum Pseudomonadota; class Alphaproteobacteria; order DSM-16000; family Inquilinaceae; genus CAZTNV01. Next base: position 12,963 of record CAZTNV010000047.1, read on the forward strand.
GGCGACAACCGGATGAATTGTCTGACCTGCAAGTACCGTTTGCCGCTGCCCGGTTATGCCGGCGAGGTCGGGCTGCCCCAGGCGGCGCCCGACGATCACGATCACCACCATCATCATCATGCCGCCGGAGGGCGCTGAAGCCATGGCCGAAACCCAGCCCGTGCTGGACTATGTGCGCGACCCGGCGGAGATCTATCGCCGGTCCTTCGCGATCGTCCGCGCCGAGGCGGACCTGACGGACGTGCCGGCGGATGTCGCGGATCTGCTGGTGCGGATCATTCATGCCTGCGGCATGCCCGACATCGTGCCCGATCTGGCCTGGACGCCCGATCTGCCGGCCGCGGTCAAGGCCGCGCTGGGCGGCGGCGCACCGGTCTTCGCCGACACCCGGATGGTCGCCGAGGGCATCATCCCCCGCCGCCTGCCGGCAGCCAACCCGGTGGTCTGCTCCCTCTACGAGCCCGAGGTGATCGCGGCGGCCGAGCGCCAGCGCACCACCCGCGCCGCCGCCGCGGTCGATCACTGGCGGCCGCGCCTGGCGGGCGCGGTGGTAGCCATCGGCAATGCCCCGACCGCGCTGTTCCGGCTGATCGAGGTGCTGCTGGACGGCGCGCCGCGCCCCGCGGCGATCCTGGGCTTTCCGGTCGGCTTCGTCGGCGCCGCGGAGTCCAAGCAGGCGCTGATCGACGCCGCTCTGGGCATCCCCTACGTCACCCTGCGCGGCCGGCGCGGCGGCAGCGCGATCGCCGCGGCCGCGGTCAACGCCCTCGGACGCCACGACCGATGACGCCCTGGCTCGCCATCGTCGGCATCGGCGAGGACGGGCTGGACGGGCTGAGTCAGGCCGCCCGCGCCCTGGTCGACGGGGCCGAACTGCTGGTCGGCGATGACCGCCTGCTCGCCATGGTGCCGGAGGATGGCCGGATGCGGCTGACCTGGCCCAAGCCGCTTCGGGCCGTGTTTCCCGAAATCGAGCGCCGGCGCGGCCAGCCGGTCTGCGTGCTGGCCAGCGGCGACCCGCTGCATTACGGCATCGGGTCATGGTTGGTGCAGCATTTCGGGCGGACGGAGACCCGCATTCTGCCGGCGCCCTCGGCGTTCAGCCTGGCCTGCGCCCGGCTGGGCTGGAGCCGTGCCGAAGTCGAATGCCTCAGCCTGCACGGCCGGCCGGCGGCGACGCTCAACGCCTTCGTCCAGCCGGGCATGCGCCTGCTGTCGCTGACCACCGACGGCACCGCCGCGGCGGCGGTGGCGGCGGTCCTCCGCGCCCGCGGCTTCGGGCCGAGCCGGATCGCCGTGCTCGAACGGCTGGGCGGCCCGGCCGAGCGGGTGATCGAGGGGACCGCGTCCGGTTGGGCGGTCGAGCGCACCGACGCTCTCAACACCCTGGCGATCGAGTGCGTCGCCGGCCCGGAGGCGATCGCGCTGCCGCGCATTCCCGGCCTGCCCGACGAGGCCTTTCGCCATGACGGCAAGCTGACCAAGCGCGAAGCGCGCGCCGCGACCCTGGCCGCCCTGGCGCCGCTGCCCGGTCAATTGCTCTGGGATGTCGGCGCCGGCTGCGGGTCGATCGGAATCGAATGGGTCCGGTCCGGACCGCGACTCCGCGCCATCGCCATCGAACTCGATCACGACCGCGTCGCCATGATCGGCGAGAACGCTACGGCGCTGGGCGCCGCCGGCCTGACCATCGTGACCGGCAAGGCGCCCGAGGCGCTGGCCGGGCTTGACCCGCCCGACGCGGTGTTCATCGGCGGCGGGCTGACCGTACCGGGCCTGATCGACGCATGCTGCGCCGCGCTTCGTCCCGGCGGCCGGCTGGTCGCCAACGCCGTCACGCTCCAGGGCGAGCGCCAGTTGCACGACCTTTATGCCCGGCTCGGCGGCGACCTGACGCGAATTGCGATCAGCCGCATCGCGCCGGTCGGTGCGTTGGTCGGCTGGCGCCCGCTGATGCCGGTGATGCAGTACTGCCTGGTGAAGCCGTGACCGGAACCGTTTACGGTCTGGGCATCGGTCCCGGCGATCCCGAGTTGCTGACCCTGAAGGCGGTTCGTTTGCTGCGCGCCGCGCCGGTGATTGCCTATCCGGTGACCGAGAGCGGCGAGAGCCTGGCGCGCGGCATCGTCGCGCCGCATATGGCCGCCGGCCGGATCGAGATCGCGATCGACACGCCGATGGCCGAGCCCACCGCGGCCCAGGCCGGCTACGACCGCGCCGCGGCGGACATGGCCGGGCATCTGCGGGCCGGGCGCGACGTCGCCGTGCTGTGCGAGGGCGACCCGTTCTTCTACGGCTCCTTCGCCTATCTGTTCGAGCGGCTGGCCGGCGAGTTCGCGGTCGAGGTGGTGCCCGGCGTGTCGTCGCTGACCGCCTGCGCCGCGGTCGCCGGCATGCCGCTGATCGCACGCAACGAGACGCTGACGGTGATGCCGGCCCTGCTGCCCGACGACAGGCTGCGGGCGGGGATCGCGGCGGCGGACTCGATAGCCCTGTTCAAGGTCGGACGGCATATCGGACGGATCAGACGGGTCCTGGACGAGTTGGACCTGCTCGACCGTGCGGTGCTGGTCGAGCGCGCGACCCTGGCCAATCAGCGGATCGTGCCGCTGGCCGCGCTGGAGGCGGGGATCGCGCCGTATTTCTCGGTGGTGCTGGTACAGAAACGGAAACGGTGATGGCCGCGCAGATTTCAGGTGCCCAAACTCCAGTTGATCCAGTTGAGGCCGCAGCATGACCGTCGCCGCGAGTCCGCCGCCCCCCGTCCTGATCGCGCTGTCGCCCGGCGGGGTGCCGCTGTGCCGCCGGCTCGCCGACGGGCTGGAGGGTGCCCAGATCCACGGGCTGCGCGGCCGGGTCGGCGAGGGGGCCGACCGGCTGTTCGACGGTGCGGCAGAGCATCTGCGGACCCTGTTCGCCACCGGCCATCCGATCGTCGGGGTGTGCGCGGCGGCAGTTCTGATCCGCGCCCTGGCGCCGGTGCTGGGCGACAAGCATGCCGAGCCGCCGGTGCTGGCGGTGGCAGAGGACGGCAGCGCGGTGGTGCCGCTGCTGGGCGGGCATCACGGCGCCCATGCCCTGGCCCGCGCGATCGGGGAGCGGCTGGCGGTGCGGCCGGCGATCACCACGGCCGGCGATGTGCGCCTCGGGGTCGCGCTGGACGATCCGCCGGCGGGTTGGCGGCTGGCCAATCCCGGCGACTACAAGGGGTTTGCCGGCGCCCTGCTGGCCGGCGAAACGGTCAGGCTGGCGGGCGAGGCACCCTGGCTGGCGGACAGCCGGCTGCCCTTCGCCCCCGAGGCGCGGCAGGCGATCCGGGTGACCGAGCGCGCCGTTGCCGGTTCGGCCGATGAGCTGGTCTATCATCCGGCGGTGCTGGCGGTGGGAGTCGGTGCGGCCCGCGATGCCGATCCGGCCGCGCTGGTGGGCTTGGTTCGCGACACGCTGGCGGCCAATGGACTGGCCGAAGCGGCGGTGGCGGGTGTGTTCTCGATCGACCTGAAGGCCGACGAGCCGGCGGTGCACGCCGCGGCGGCGGCCCTGGGCGTGCAGGCCCGGTTCTTCGACGCCGCGACGCTGG
>CAZTNV010000048.1:0-5168 GCA_964615535.1 uncultured Mycobacteriaceae bacterium
CATGTTGCCGGCGATGAAGATCACCGAGCCGTATTCGCCGACGCCGCGGGCGAAGGCCAGCGCGAAGCCGGTCAACAAAGCCGGGAAGATCGCCGGCATGACGATCCGCCAGAACACCTGCCAGCGATCGGCACCGAGGGTGGACGCCGCCTCCTCGACCTCGACCTCCAGATCGTGCAGCACCGGCTCGACCGTGCGCACCACGAAGGGCAGGCCGATGAAGATCAGCGCGACCACGATGCCCAGCGGGGTGAACGCGACCTGGATGCCCAGCGGCTCGAGGAACTGGCCGATCCAGCCATTGCCGGCATAGAGCGCGGTCAGCGCGATGCCGGCCACCGCCGTGGGCAGCGCGAACGGCAGATCCACGAACGCGTCGACCATCCGCTTGCCGGGGAAGTCGTAGCGCACCAGCACCCAGGCGACGATCAGCCCGAACACCAGATTGACCAGCGCCGCCACCAGCGCGGTGCCGAAGCTGACCCGGAACGCCGCCAGCACGCGCGGGCTGGTCACGATCTCCCAGATGCCCTCCAGCCCGAGCCCCAAGGCGCGCAGCACCAGCGCCGCCAGCGGGATCAGCACGATCAGGCCGAGCCAGGCCAGGGTCAGGCCGAGCGCCGGCCCGAAACCCGGCAACACGCTGTGCTGCTTCAACTGCAGGCCGGGCATGGGCGTGTCATCCGGTCCGGATCGCACATCGCAGCGCGGTCATCGATTGGTGAAGATCTGATCGAAGATCCCGCCTTCGGCGAAATGCACGCGCTGCGCCTCCTGCCAGCCGCCGGCCACCTCGTCCACCGTGAACAGCTCGATCGCCGGAAAGCGGTCGGCATAACGCTGGGCGACCTCCGGCAGGGTCGGGCGATAATGATGCCGGGCGGCGATCTCCTGGCCCTCGGGGGTGTAGAGGTACCGCAGATAGGCCTCCGCCGCCGCCCGCGTGCCATGCCGGTCGACATTGGCATCGACCACCGCCACCGGCGGCTCGGCCAGAATGCTGACGGAGGGAGTGACGATGTCGAACGCACCGGCGCCGAACTCCTGGATCGCCAGCATGGCCTCGTTCTCCCAGGCCAGCAGCACGTCACCGATATTGCGCTGAACAAATGTCGTTGTCGATCCCCGTGCGCCGGTGTCCAGCACCGGAACATTGGTATAGAGCCGGCGAACGAAATCACGCGCGAAGTCCTGATCGCCATTCGATTGCCGCAGTGCAAAACCCCAGGCGGCCAGATAGTTCCACCGGGCGCCGCCCGAGGTCTTGGGATTCGGTGTAATCAGGGCGATACCGGGCCGGACCAGGTCGGCCCAGTCGCGAATATTGTGCGGATTGCCGGCTCGCACCAGGAACACGATGGTCGAGGTGTAGGGCGCGCTATTGTTGGGCAGGCGCGTCTGCCAGTCCGGCGCGATCAGGTCTCCATTGGCGGCAATCGCGTCGATGTCGTAGGCCAGCGCCAGGGTCACCACGTCGGCCGCCAGCCCGTCGATCACCGACCGCGCCTGCCGCCCCGACCCGCCATGGGACATGCGGATCGTCAAGGTTTCGCCGGTCATGCCGCGCCAATGGTCGATGAAGGCCCGGTTGAAGTCCTGGTAGAGTTCGCGGGTCGGGTCGTAGGACACGTTGAGCAGCGTGGTCTGGGCTGCCGCCCCCTGACCGGTTCCGGCGAAAACGGCCAGTATTGCCGCGACGGCGCCGAACCTCGTGACGATCGCGTTCATCCTGCGGTCTCCCTTCATCAGCGGTGCGGGCCGGGGGACAACCCTCCACATAATCTCTATAGGTTTGATAGAGAATGCAAGCCGGAAAAGAAGCTCAAATGCCCATGCCGTCGGTCAGGGCTTCCGACAGGCCTTCCAGCGCATCGAGCAGCGTGGTTTCGTCCAGGATCCGGGTGGTCGATTCGTGGGTCAGCGCCATCACCTTGCGGATCGCGCAGGCGCGCTCGTCGGGGCAGTCCTCGCACCGGCGATAGGCGGTGCGGCTGAGGCAGGGCAGCGGCGCCAGCGGTCCGTCGATGATCCGGAGGACCTGCCCGAACGACACCTCCCCGGCCGGCCGGGACAGGGCATAGCCGCCGTTCTTGCCGCGCCGGCTATGCACCAGACCGTGATGCTTGAGCTCCAGCAGGATCGCTTCCAGGAATTTCTTGGGCACCCGCTCCTGCTCCGCGATGTCGGAAATCAGGATCGGCCCATTGCCCTGCTCCCGCGCCAGCATGATCAGCGCCCGCAGAGCGTACTTGGCCTTTTGGGAGAGCATGCCGGCGACCTTCCGCGCTTGCCGGTGTTATCAACCCCCATGGCGGGAAAGGTCAACCGCCGAACCGGGGACGCGGGACATGGCCGCAGGCCGGAGATTGCGGCGCCCTCCAGGGGTGTATGACGGCCGGCTGAGTTCAACCTAAGCGACCGGTCGAGACTTGACGGCAGTTCCGGTGCTGGATACCTTAAATGGCATGAGCGCATTTTCCGGGCGATCCGGCATCCGCCGGGCCTGCACGGCCGCCGGCTCCATGAACGATGATGCCGCATTGAGCGCTGCGGCGGAAGCCGGGCTGCGCGCGGCGGACGCGGACCCGACCGGCGGCGTGCCGCATGACCGGGCCATGGCCTGGCTGGAAGCCGTCGCGGTCGGCAAGAAAACCGTCAAGCCGCCGTGGAGGTGAGGTGGCGCCCGGCCGCTCTCGCCGACCTTGAGGAAATTGCCACCTATCTCAAGCCTCTCAATCCCCGCGCCGCCGCCCGGATCGTTGACGCCATCGGTCAGGCGGGTCGATCGCTCGGACAATTTCCGTATCGATGTCCGGTTGGACCGTTCCCAGGCACCCGGAAAATGGTCGTGCTGAAGACCCCTTATGCGCGCACTTCTTATGTGGCAGAGTCCGGTTTTGATGGAAATGCCGAATTCGAGAGAGGCGGAGCGATGGACGAACCGGTGGCGGAGATTGCGCGGCGCGCGGCGGCGGAGCTGGGGCCGGAGGTGGAGATCGCGGTCGAACGGCTGCTGCACGGCGACACCGACCGGCGGCCGGCGCAATTCGTCGATCTCGGCATCGCGGTTAAGCTGGGCGAGTTCCTGCTCAAGGTCGTCGACTTCGCCTGGAAGATCTGGCGCGACCGGCGCGGCGATACGCAGGCCGGGGCCAAGCCCGCGCCGGCCCCCGCCGAGCTCGGGCGCCGCATCCGGGTCGAGGTCGAGGTGCCGGCCGGGCTGACCGCGCAGCAGGCGGATCGGGTGATCGAGGTGGTGGTCAGGCTGGTCCAGGCCGAAACCCCGGCCGCGGGCTGAACCGGAGCGCGCGCCATGACGGACCGCCTGATCGTCCGGGAAGAGCACGGCGAAGTGCGGGTGTGGCTGGCGCGCGAGGGCGAGCTGGGCGGGGCGCCCGGTGTCGCCCCGGTGCCCTTCCAGGCCCCGCTGAGCGATGAAGAGCGCGAGGATCTGCGCTGGTATCTCGAGGATTACCTGCGCGCGCCCTATGCGGTGTACGAGGAGCGCGGCCAGACCATCGCCGCGAAACTGGACGGCTGGGGCGAGCGGCTGTTCGCCGCGCTGTTCGGGCCGGGCATGCCGGGGCGCGATGCCTACCTGACCGCCCGCGCCGCCGATCCCCTGCCGCCGCTGATGCTGGTGTCCGATTCGCCGGCGTTCCACGCCCTGCCCTGGGAGCTGATGCGCGACCCGGAGCGCGGCACGCCGCTGGGGCTCGATCTGCCGGCGATCGACCGCACCGTTCTGAGCCACGACCGGCCGGTGGCGATCCGCCGCGGCGAGGCGCTGCGGGTGCTGATGGTGATCGCGCGGCCGGGTGGGCGCGACGATGTCGGCTATCGCATGATCGCCCGACCGCTGATGGCGCGGCGCGAAGCGGTGGGCGGCCGGGTCGAGATCGACGTGCTGCGCCCGCCGACCCTGGACGCGCTCCGCCAGAAAGTCGCCGAGGCCAGGGACGAGGACCGGCCCTACCACATCCTGCATTTCGACGGCCACGGCACCTTCGGCGACCCGACCGCGGGCGATTTTGCCACCGATCCGCAGCGGTTCGATGCCGGCGGCCGGCGCGGCGTCCTGGTGTTCGAGGACGAGACGGGCGACGCGGATCTGGTGGATGCACAGGATTTCGCGCTGGTGCTGGACCGGGCGCAGGTGCCGCTGGTGGTGCTGAACGCCTGCCGCTCCGGCACCATCGCGGGCGCCGCCCAGGCCGAGGCGGCGGTGGCGACCCGGCTGATCGAGCGCGGCACCGCAGCGGTGGTTGCCATGACCCACAATGTCTATGTGGTCGCCGCGGCCGAGTTCATGGCGGCGTTCTACGAGGCGCTGTTCCGCGGCACCAGCGTGGGACAGGCGGTGACCGAGGGCCGCCGCCGGCTGCACCGGGCCAACCGGCGGCCCAGCCCGAAGGGCGACCTGCCGCTCACCGACTGGATCGTACCGGTGCATTATGCGCGGCGCGACCTCGCCTTCCCCGATCTGAAGCCGACCCGGCGGAAGGGCGCGCCGTCGCTGGACGAGGCGCTGGCCAGGGTGCGCGAGGCGGACCCGGCCACGGCGGCCGAGGGCGTGCCGGCGGAAGGCGCGCTCGACCCGGTGGGCGGAGTGTTCGTCGGGCGCGACGGGGCGTTCCATGATCTGGAACGGGCGCTGCGGCTGAAGCGGGTGGCGGTGGTGCACGGCATCGGCGGCACCGGCAAGACCGAGCTGGCCAAGGCCTTCGCCCGCTGGTGGCGCGACACCGGCGGGATCGACAATCCCGATTGGGTGCTGTTCCATTCCTTCGAACCCGGTCTGGCGTCGTTCGGGCTGGACGGGGTGGTGACGGCGATCGGCCGGCGGCTGTACGGCAACCGGTTCACGGCCGAGACCCGCGACGCCACCCAGCGGCGGGCGGTGGTGCTGAACGCGCTCCGCGAACACCGCATGCTGCTGATCTGGGACAATTTCGAGACCGTCCACAGCCTGCCCGACCCGGACGGCGCGACGCCGCCGCTGGACGAGACCGAACGCAGGCGGTTATGCGATTTCCTGCACGCGCTGATGGCGGGCGGGGCGAGCGGGGTGATCGTCACCAGCCGCTCCCCCGAACCCTGGCTGGGCGAGGTGGTCCGGCTCGACCTGGGCGGGCTGGACCGGGAAGAGACGGTGGAGCTGGCCGACC
>CAZTNV010000048.1:5178-16376 GCA_964615535.1 uncultured Mycobacteriaceae bacterium
GCCGACCACCTGCTGGCGCCCTGGCCGAATGCGCGCCGGCGCCGGGCCGATCCGAAGTTCGCGGAGCTGCTGGAGGCGCTGGGCGGCCATCCGCTCAGCCTGCGGCTGCGGCTGCCGCATCTGGAAACCGCGACTCCGGCCGCGCTGCTGGACGCGCTGCGCGGCGAGGGCGAATTGCCGGAGGGCGGCCCCGGCCGGCTCGATTCGCTGTCGGCCTGCGTCCGCTACTCGCTCGACCGGCTGGCCCCGGAGCACCAAAGGCTGCTGCCCGCCTTGGCGCTGTTCGAGGGGGTGGCGGATGCCGATGTCCTGGCGGTCTTCTCGAAGGAGGACGGCGTGCCGGCGCGGTTCCGCGGGGTGGCGCGGGAGGTCTGGGCCGCCGCGCTCGAGGCCGCGGCCGCCTCCGGGCTGCTGGCGCCCCTGGGCCTGGGCATGTACGGCCTGCACCCGGCGCTGCCCGCCCGGCTGATGGCGGCGTGGCGCGAGGCGGCCGGGGCCGATTTCGACTCCGAACGCGCCGCCGCCGAGGCCGCCTTCCTCGCCGCCCATGCCGCCTTCGGGCGCTGGCTGTTGCAGCAGATCCGGGGCGGCGCGGCGGAGATGGCGATGGCGCTGATCGCGCGCCAGCGCCGCACCCTGGGCCGGCAGGCCGACCGGGCGCTGCACCAGGACCGGTTCGCCGAGGCGCAAGCCATCCTGCAGCCCCTGAACGACTTCTGGAATGCCCGTGGCCTGTATGCCGAGGCGCGCGGCTGGGCCGGGCGCTGCCGCAAGGCCCTGGAAGGTCCGGACGGCACCCCGCCCGGTTTCGCCACCCCAGCGGGCGCCCTCTGGCTCTTCGTGGTGACCAGCGAGGCCAACCGCGCGCTCCGGGCCGGCGACCTGGATGCGGGCGAGGCGGAGTATGATGCCATCCGCATCGCGCTGGAGGCGGCGCCCGGCGAGGCCGCACGGTCCAGGCTGGCCGTCGCCTACCACCAGCTCGGCATGGTCGCGCAGGACCGCGGCGAGCTCGACGCCGCCGAGCGCTGGTACGGCCGGGCCCTGGAGATCGCGCAAGCGCTCGACAATCGGCCCTATATGGCCTCGATTTACCACCAGCTCGGCAACGTAGCGTACCTCCGTGGCGAGCTCGCCGCCGCCGAGCGCTGGTACGGCAAGTCGCTGGAGATCAAAGACGCCCTCGGCGACCGGCCCGGCATGTCCGGCTCCTACCACCAGCTTGGCATGGTGGCGCAGGACCGCGGCGATCGCGTCGCCGCCGAGCGCTGGTACGGCAAGTCCCTGGAGATCAAGGAAGCCCTCGGCGACCGGCCCGGCATGGCAACGAGCTACCACCAGCTCGGCAACGTATCGTACCTCCGTGGCGAACTCGCCGCCGCCGAGCGCTGGTACGGCAAGTCGCTGGAGATCAAGGAGGCCCTCGGCGACCGGCCCGGCATGGCGCCGACCTATGGGCAGTTGGGCCTGCTGGCGGAGCAGCGCGGCAACGCGGCGCAGGCGCTCGACTGGATGGTGCGCTGCGTCGCCCTGTTCGCGGAGTTTCCTCACCCCGCCACCGGCCCCGGCCCGCACAATCTCGCCCGCCTTACCGCCGCGCTCGGCCTGGACGCGCTGGAGGCGGCGTGGCTCAGGGTCACCGGCCAGCCCCTCCCCGCCGCCATCCGCACCCACGTCACCAAACCCGCCCCGTAGCCCAACGTCATCGGCTTGTCTTCCCGGCGCGGGAGGTTCACCCTGGCGGCCGGTCCAACCGCCATCCCGCCCCCGCCGAGGTTCTTCTGCCGTGCTGCGCCATATCGCTTCGGTCGGCGGGCTGACGCTGGTCAGCCGCGTTCTGGGGTTCGTCCGCGACATCGTGATGGCGGCGGTGCTGGGCGCCGGGCCGGTGGCGGATGCGTTTTTCGTGGCGTTCCGGCTGCCCAACCATTTCCGCGCGCTGTTCGCCGAGGGCGCGTTCAACGCCGCCTTCGTGCCGCTGTTCTCGGCCGCGCTGGTGCAGCAGGGCCGGGCGGCGGCGCAGCGCTTCGCCGAGCAGGTGCTGGCGGTGCTGCTGACCGCGCAGCTCGCCCTGCTGGTCCTGGTGCTGCCGGTGATGCCGGGGTTCGTCCAGGTGTTCGCGCCCGGCTTCGCCGACGACCCGCTGCGCTTCGGCCTCGCGGTCGAGTTCACCCGGCTGACCTTCCCCTATCTGCTGTTCATCTCGCTGGTCGCGCTGATGGGCGCGATGCTCAACAGTCTGGGCCGCTTCGCCGCGGCGGCGGCGGCGCCGATCCTGCTGAATCTCTGCCTGATCGCGGCCCTGCTCGGGCTGACGCCGCTGCTGCCGACGCCGGGCCATGCGCTGGCCTGGGGCGTGCTGGCCGCCGGGGTGGCGCAATTCCTGTTTCTGGCCTGGGACAGCCGGCGGGCCGGCATGGCGCTGGCCCTGCCCCGGCCGCGCCTGACCCCGGCGGTGCGACGGTTCCTGCGCGTGCTGGGGCCGGCCGCGCTGGGCGCCGGGCTGGTGCAGATCAGCCTGTTCGCCGACACGCTGATCGCCTCGCTGCTGCCGACCGGCGCCGTATCGCACCTCTATTACGCCGACCGGCTCAACCAGTTGCCGCTGGGCGTGATCGGCATCGCGATCGGCACGGTGCTGCTGCCCGAGATGGCGCGGCGGATCAAGGGCGGCGACACCGCCGCGGCGATCCACAGCCAGAACCGGGCGCTGGAGCTGTCGCTGCTGCTGACCCTGCCGGCCGCGGCGGCGTTCCTGGTCGCGGCCGAGCCGATCCTGACCGTGCTGTTCGTGCGCGGCGCCTTCACCGCCGCCGATGCCGAGTCGTCGGCCCGGGTGCTGATGGCCTACGCGCTGGGGCTGCCCGCCTTCGTGCTGATCCGCAGCCTGATCCCCGGCTTCCACGCGCGGGAGGACACCGCCACCCCGGTGCGCATCGCGGTGGCGGCGATGCTGGTCAACGTGGCGCTGAAATTCGCCCTGATGGCGCCGCTGAGCGCGGCCGGGCTGGCGCTGGCGACCAGCGCCGGGGCCTGGATCAATGCCGGGCTGCTGGCCCGCGGCCTGATCCGGCGCGGCGAGCTGGCGTTCGACGCCCGGCTGGTCCGCACCCTGCCGCGGATCGCAGCGGCGACGCTGGCGATGGGGGCGGCGCTGTGGGCCGCCGGCTGGGCGCTGCGCGGCCTGCTGGCCGACGACCGGGTGGCGATGGCGGCGGCGGCATTGGCGCTGCTGCTGGGCATCGGTCTGCTGGTCTATCTCGCGGTGGCGGCGGCAACCGGCCTGGTGACCCGCGAGATGCTGCGCACGCTGCGCGCCGCTGTGCGTCGCCGCCGGCCGGCCGCCTGAGTCGCGATCCGCGATCCGCGGCGGCCGGTCAGCCTCCTGCCCGGCGTCGCCTGGTATCCGGCAACCGGACCGGCGGCTCGGGCTCGATCGGCCGTTGCAGGGGCTGAGCCTGTGGCAGCCAGCGCTCCAGGGTAAGCCGCAACTCCTCGATATCGACCGGCTTGACCAGATAGTCGTCCATGCCGGCATCGAGACACCGATGGGCGGTGCCGCCGACCGCATCGGCGGTGAGGGCCACGATCGGCAGCCGCCGGCCGCCGGTCTCCCCGGCCGTCTCGCGTTCGCGGATGCGGCGGGTCAGTTCGTAGCCATCGACCACCGGCATGTGGCAATCGGTGATCAGCAGGCCGAAGGCGCACTCCCTGATCCGCTGCTCGGCCGCCGCACCGTCATCGACGATTTCCGCGGCATAGCCCAGACTGTCGAGAACGCGCGCCATCACCTCCTGATTGATCGGATTGTCCTCCGCCACCAGGATCAGCGCGCCCGCGGCCAGCGCCTGATCGACCGTGGGCGCGGTGACCTCGCCCAGCCGCGCACCCCGCCGGGCCGACGGCGATTCGGCCGGCGACGCCCGGCCGGCCGCCTCGGCGACCGCCCGCCACAGCGCATCCCGCCCGACCGGACGGGTGACCGTACCGAGAAACCCGATCCGCTCCGCCGCCTGGCGCGACGAGACCAGGGCCGGCGGCGCCAGCAGAACCAGCCTGGGCTTATCGATATCGCCGCGGCGTTCGGCCTCCTTGAGCATGGTCTGGCCGAGCGCCAAGCCGGTCTGGTCGCCGACCCGGTGATCGATCAGCACCGCGTCGAACCGTTCGCTGCGCTCGGACCCCGCGGCCACCTGCATGCGCGCCGCGGCGCCGGTGCCGGCCAGAGTCACCATCGCGCCCTGCGAACGCAGATAGCGCCGGAGCGCATGGCAAAGCATGACACGGTCGGTCACCATCAGCACGCGCACCCCGTCCAGATCGAACGCCGGGCGCGGCACCGCCGAGACCAATTCGACCGGCAGCGTGAACCAGAAGCTCGAGCCGCGTCCCGGCCGGCTGTCCAGGCCGATCTCTCCGCCCATCATCGCGACCAGCCGCTGGCAGATCGCCAGACCCAGGCCGGTTCCGCCATAGCGCCGGGCGGTCGAGGCGTTGGCCTGGGTGAAGGGCTCGAACAGCCTGGCCTGGATCGTTTCGGGAATGCCGATGCCGGTGTCGGTTACCACGAACCTGATGCGGGGCTGGCCGGTCGCCACCGCCGCCGTCACCTCGATCGAGACATGGCCCGTTTCGGTGAATTTGAGCGCATTGCCGACCAGGTTGAGCAGAATCTGGCGCAGCCGCGCCGGGTCGCCCATCACACGGTCGGGCAGCATCGGATCGACGAAAGCGACCAGATCGAGGCCGCGATCGTCCGCCCTGGGCGCAAGCAATTCGACAATGCTTTCGACCACCAGCAGCGGCGACAGCTCGATCGATTCCAGCTCCAGCTTGCCGGCCTCGATTTTGGAGAAATCGAGGATGTCGTCGATGATGCCGAGCAGAGCCTGGGCGGAATCGCGGATGACCTTGGTCATGCTGCGCTGCTCGCCCGACAGATCGGTCTGGTGCAGCAGCTCGGCCATGGTCATCACGCCATTCATCGGCGTGCGGATTTCGTGGCTCATGGTCGCCAGGAAGGTCGACTTCGCCCAGGTCGCCTCCTCAGCCTGCGCGCGGGCCTGTTCGGCGATGGTCAGGGCCGCCTCGCGCTGGGTGGCCAGGGCGGCGAGATCGATCGCCTGCCGCTCCAGCCGGGTCATCGCGTCCACCGCCTGATCCTTGGCGATCGCCAGTTCGCGCTCGCGCTCGCGGTCGGCGGAGACATCCTGAAAGGTGATCACCCAGCCGCCATCGGGCACCACGGTCCGCCGGATGCTGACCACCCGTCCGCCGGCAAAATTGAGATCGGGATAGCGCGAGGGCCGATCCCCGCCGGCCGGCTTCTCGATCGCCGCGCACCAGCTCTCTCGCAGCTCGGGGCTGATCGCGTCGCGGCTGGTCAGGTCGATCCACAAATCGCGCAGGGTGGCGCCGATCCGCTGCAGAGGTTCGGAGACATTGACGATATCGAACGCCTGCCGATTCCAGCCGATCAACCGGCCATCGACATCGAAAATCATGACTCCGTCGGCCATGTGCTGGAGCGTGGTTTCCAGCAGCACCGATTTCTCGGCGATCTTCGCCTCGGCCCGCTTCAGGCCGGTAATGTCCTGGAGGGTGATCAACACGGCATCCTGCCCGCGATAGCTGAGCGGCCGTGCCGCGAGCAGCGCCCAGACCGGCTCGGCCGTTGCGGTCCGGACCTGGAGTTCGAGCCCGTCGACCCTGCCGTCGCGCCGCAGCAGCGCCCGCATCCGCTCGCGATCATCGGGCACCGAAAAGAAATCGGGCGCCGCGACGAAGCTCGCCGCGGCGTCGTCGGTCGCCAGTTCGGGCCGCCCCATCAGCGCCCCGGCGGGCGCATTGACGTGCAGCATGCGGTCGGTTTCCAGGCAACTGACGATCAGCGGAAACGGCATCGCTTCGAGCAGCGCATCGCGTGCGGCAAGAGCCGCCTCGCGTTCCTGCTGCAATTTTCGGATGCGTTCGGCGTTCTCCTTGAAGACCTGAAAGGCGCGCGCGAGCGCACCGATCTCGTCGGTTCGGTCGCTGGCCGGCACGGTCACCGAGGAATCGCCCTCGGCCAGCCGGAGGGTCGCATCGGTCATGGCGGTCAAGGGCCGCACGATGGTGCGCGCCAGCAGAAGCCCGGCCAGCGCCACGAAAACCGTCGCAACAAGCCCGCCGATCATCGCGTCGCGGCGCATGGCATTCACCGGATCGATCACCTCGGCCAGATCGGCCTCGGCGATCGCGGCGTATCGGACGCCGAAGAGACTCTGCGGCGCATGGGCGACGATGAGTTCGTGGGGCGTGGCCGTTCCTGCCGCCGTGGCGGTCAGGGCGGTCACGCCCGCCTGCCCGGCCAGCGCCGTCTCCACTGCCTGATTCCGCACGGTTTCGATCAGTACGGTCGGGCGCCCGGCCAGCCGAGCGCTGCTGCGCAGGCGATAATCCTGTCCAACCAGATAGATCTGGCCGGTCTCGTTCAGGCCGACGGAGTCGCGCATGACCCGGTCGAACGGCTCGTTGGACAGGACCAGGGCAACGATGCCGACCAGCGCACCATCCGGCCGCACCACCGCCGCCGCCAGCACCGCGGTCGGATCGTTGCCGTAATCGGGATCGATGGCAAAATCGGTGAATGCATAGGTCTGCGACGGGCGCGCCACGAGCTGTCTGAGCGCACGGGTCAGCGGGCTGTTGACCGAGCGGTTCGGCGCCAGCAGGTTGCGGCCGAAATTCTCCCGCTTGGCGACGCTGTAGATTACCCGCCCGTCGGGTGCGATCAGGACCATGTCAACATAGCCCTGGACACTCACCCGATCGCGCAGGAGCGGATGGTACCGACTGTGCGCAATCGAATAAAGCGAGGTATCCCCAGCGGCATCCATCTGGCTGCGCTGGGTGACGGGAAAAGGGTTGTCATCGAGGTAGAGGCTCCGGAGCTGGGCCGCCGGATCGCCGGTGAACTCGGTCCACCCGGCCACGAAGGCGCTGAACACCCTGGGCAATTGGCGATCGTGCTGGTTCAAGCGGAGATCGCGTTCGATAGTCTGGGCGACCGCATGCAAAGAGACCTGGCGTGACGCCAGCAAGGCCGCCAACCGCTCCTCCATCGCCAATCGGAGATGGTCGGAGGATCGAGTGACTGCGATTACCCCAACCGCCACGCCCGCAACGATGGAAGCGACGGCGATCATGATCGGAATTCTTTGCGAAAACCGCCCGAGCCTTAACCCTGCTAACATGCCTCGCCCCGCGCCAAGCGTTTCTTGTCGCCCATCATGTCTTTCTGTCAATGTCTGTCTGCCATGCACCAATCAACAGGCAATATACTGATGACGAATTCATGTTCCAGCGGACTCTTGACTATCAAACCAGGCTTTGAGAGAGTGAGGCGTTGATACCGGTTGGCTTTGGTCTTGCGATGATCATGATAAAGACAACAGTGGTGCGGCTGTGCCTGGCGCTGGCGATTATACCGGCGTCGCTTGCCGAATCACTCATCCCGGCCGGTACCGGAGCGGCGCATGCAGAGGAAGCGATGATCATCGCGACTGAAGGTACGTATCCGCCGTTCAGCGAGATCAACGCGGCCGGCGAGATTGTCGGTTTCGACGTCGATATCGCCCGTGCGCTGTGCAACGCCATGAACACACAGTGCACCATCGTGGCGGTGGAATGGAGCCGAATCATCGATGGCCTTCTCAATCACGAATACGATGCGATCATCGCCAGCATGTCGATCACTCCCGAACGGAGCCGCCGTGTCGCCTTTACCGACCGCTACTACAGTACGCCGATGCGCTTCGTCGCGCGCCGCGGTTCCAGCCTGACGCTGACCCCGGAGGGTCTGCGCAACCGGCGGGTCGGCGCCGTCGTGGCGACCACCGCCGAGCATTATCTACGGTCCAACTTCCCGACCGGGGTCGAGTTCGAATTCCTCGAGGCTCAGCACTTCGTGAATGCCGCCCTGATCGAGGGCCGGATCGATGCCGCGCTGGCCGATGCCATCGTCGTTTGGAACTTCCTGCGTTCCCCTGCTGGGGACGGTTTCGAGTTCCTGGGCGAAGCGATTGCCGAATCGACCGATATCGGGATTGCACTTCGCCCGGACGAGCCTGAACTGCTCCAGCGGTTCAACCGCGCGCTCGCGCGCATCCTTGCCGATGGGCGATACGATGCAATCAACTCGCGGTATT
Organism: uncultured Mycobacteriaceae bacterium; assembly: GCA_964615535.1. Taxonomy (GTDB): domain Bacteria; phylum Pseudomonadota; class Alphaproteobacteria; order DSM-16000; family Inquilinaceae; genus CAZTNV01. Next base: position 13,368 of record CAZTNV010000048.1, read on the forward strand.
TCCCGTTCAGCATTTATTGATGGTCCGGCTCTGCACGCAGTGCGACTGCGGTCTGTTCGGCCGCCTCTTGCAGGCAGATCAAAAGGCCTGAGGCGTCTTCACGCCCCGCCGCGACGGCTTGCAGCACCGCCGCAATTTTCGCCAGCCGCGTAAGACCCAACGCCATGACGCTGCCCTTGAAACTGTGAGCCGCTTCCTCCAAAGCGCCGAAATCGCCCGCCTCGTGAGCCCGAATCATCGTGGCGATGTCGTTCGGCGCCCGGTCAAGCAGCTTTTTCAACAGCCGGGCCACCACCTCGGGCCCGATCTGTGCCTGCCACTGCAACAGATGCCGCCGGTCGACCAGCGGCAAAGCCGAAGAGTCCCCCGACCCGCCGCTCCCGGACGCGACATCCCCGGCGCCACCGACCCGATTGCCGTCGCCCCTGGCGTCCCGAGCGAGTGGATGGCAGCCTTCACAAACAGCGGGCATCATTATGTCTCCCTTTTTCACGCCAATACATTCATGATCTCACAGAATCATGGCATGTTGGGCTTCGCGGCCGCGTGCCCGTCCGTTAATCTGGTATACACATGATACCAAAGCAGTATGGTGAATTGGGTATACCAAGGGGGTATGGTGTATGGTGAACTCGGTTAGGGGAGGATACCGTGCGAATTCTGATCGCCGATGATCACCCCATCGTTTTGGAAGCCCTGCAGGAGTTGCTCTGCCGCACAGACCCGACCACACAAATCTTGAGGGCAACCAGCGGTCAGGAAGTGTTCGGCCTGCTCCAAACGAATGGGATACCGGACCTGATTTTACTCGACTATCTCATGCCGGGTATGGGCGACATGGGGGTTATAGGAGAAATCCATGCCAGCTATCCTACGGCACGAATAGCAATTATTTCAGGCCAGGAAGACCCCTTACTTGCCGAAGATGCCATCAGCCGCGGTGCCCTCGGCTTCATTCCCAAGACCATGAGTCCGACGACCATGATGCACGCCATTCGAATGATGGCGGAGGGAGGGCGCTATTTCCCCGATTTTCTAATGGACTGGCGCAGCAGGCCGAAGCCGCGCTCAACCTCTTCGGGATCGGGCGCCACTGAAGAACGCCTGTTCGGATTGACCGACCGCGAACTGGATTCGGTGAGAGAACTCGTACAGGGACGCTCGAATAAGGAGATTGCTCGAAACCTGCACATTGAAGAGGTGACGGTGAAATTGCACCTTCGTCGGGCCTACAAGAAGATGAACGCGCACAACCGGGCCGATGCGGTGCGCATTGCGCTTGCTGCTGGAATCAATTCTGGACTCAATTGAACCCTCATATCCCACACAGATCCCCCCAACACGTCCGTTGGCGCGGCGCGCCGCCAAGCGTCCGAGCTCGCCGCCAACGGCGAGTGATCGCAAGTCCCCCCCTCGCGCAGCGTGCGGTCGCGTCTGTCTGGCCTATCGCAGCTTGACCTTTGCGCAGGTGTGCGGCCCACCCGCCGGGTTCCTGCCTCATCGCCCCGGATACAGCTTGCCCGTCACAGGACCAGGCACCGTTGAACAGGGCTTGACAGTGTATCTGCATCCAAACCTATACCGTGGTCGGTTCTCCCGGCCCTTCGCTCGCAAGTGATTTGGGCGGATTTCAGAGATTTTTTCAACCTCGCGTGATCGGCATCGAGAATTCCGATTCGCATCGGATCGGCCTCGGGACCATCCAGTCGCCGACGGTTTCGGAACGCGGCCGTGCCGGCTTTCGCTATCGGCCCGCATCCCTCCCGGCCTTCCTCCCCGGCCAGTTCCAGCCGCGCCGCTGCGCGGTGGCCCGCAGAAATCTGCTGTCGCGCCTATTAAAAAACGTCCTTGGCAATTAATCCGTCTTTAAGAGAAGAGAGGATATGATCCGGATCAACAGAGTTGTTGCCGGCCAGCCTCCAATCGATCCCTGCCGATCGGTGACAAGCCATCGGCCAAGGTTCTCTTGGGCCTTGGTGGTCGGAACCGGGATCTTGGTGGGCTGAAATGAAGGGGCTTGCCGAGTTGGCAAGATTACCTGCCATCTTACCGCCTGCTGACGAAGAGGGTTGGGTCCGAAGCCGATCGATTGGCCTGAGGGGCCTGCGGGACCATCCCTCTGAATGCATCGGATCGGCGTGGACAGCACCCGGTTCAGGGACGCCCGGCCATGGTTCGAACGGCGGCGGCTTGAGATGGCCCGCGATCACCCGGGCAGGTTGGTCCGGAAGACTTGGTTCAGGATTGCCTGGGGCACCGGCCCCTGCGGAGCCGGTTGGGTGCAGACGGCGAGCGCCCGGAACGCGCGGAGACACCACGATGCGACGATACGATACGGGCTCGACCGATGGCGAACGCCTGGAGAAGCTGCGGCGTCGATGCAGCGAAGCCGATATCCTGTTCATGGCACCGGATGGCATGCAAATGGCCCCGGCCAGGACGCGCGCCCACGGGTTCGCTCGCGAACTGGGCAGGCGCGGCTATCGGACCGAGGTGGTCTCTCTCGGCAATCAGGGCGCCGCTTCAGAGGAATCCTCGCATCACGCCTTCAACGATTGGCCGGGCATCGATCGATTCACGATGGGAAAGGTGATCGATGCCTTTGATGTCATTGCCGGCAACAACCATGCCGTGCTTTATGCTCAGAAGGCCGATCTCAACCTTCTCGCCATCGGCATGGCCAAACTGGCCAATGGCAACAAGACGGTGCTCGACTACGACGACAACGAGCTCGAGGTCTTTTTCCTGTCCCGCCGGCTGTCCGAATTGCTCCCGGATCTGCATCCGCGCCATATCCTGCAGAAATTTGCCAGTCAGGCCGATTTGTGTATCGCCGCCAGCGAAATGCTGCAGCATGTCTTGAGCACCTATAATGAGAAAACTCATCTTATTTATACGGCCATTGATACGCTGGTGTTCGATCATACGATTCGCGAAAGGGCGAGACCGGCAATATCCGTCGATCCCCTGCGGGTCCCAGCGGTTCGGGTCGCCCGGCATGTCCGCGTC
>CAZTNV010000049.1:0-16300 GCA_964615535.1 uncultured Mycobacteriaceae bacterium
CCGACGACCCGTTCCGCCTGATGGGTTTCGGCCACCGGGTCTACAAGAATTACGATCCGCGCGCCAAGGTCATGATGAAGACCTGCCACGAGGTGCTGGAGGCGACCGGCAACGGCGACGAACCGCTGTTCACGCTGGCCATGGAGCTGGAGCGGATCGCGCTGGAAGACGAGTATTTCGTCAAGCGGAAGCTGTATCCGAACGTCGATTTCTATTCCGGCATCATTTTCCGTGCCATGGGCTTTCCGACCAGCATGTTCCCGGTCATCTTCGCGGTTGCGCGAACGGTCGGCTGGATCGCGCAATGGAAGGAGATGATCGAGGACAAGGAGCAGCGGATCGGGCGCCCGCGTCAGCTTTACAGCGGCTATCAGACACGGGACTACATTCCGCTCGGACAGCGTGGATAGCCGACGATCATCCTCGGTTGGACGGGGCCGGCGCGAAAGTCGACTGCGCGCCGGCCGCGGCATGTTCGTGCCGACCCGATCGGTTCCGCCCGCCGCCAATGACAATCGCATGCCATGGGCGCGCCGGTGGCGGCTCGGTGTGGCGATCGCAATTTTCTTGAGTACCGTGGCGGCGGCGATCCTGGCGATGGCGGGTTGACGCCCGGCGTCATGGCCGGGCCCCCAGGCGCCGGGTGTGGATCGGCGCCGGGTCCGGATCGGCTCAGTCCTGCCGGCCTTCCAGCTCGATCAGCTCGATTTTGTAGCCGTCCGGGTCTTCGATGAAGGCGATCACGCTGCCGCCATGCTTCATCGGGCCGGGCGGGCGCGGTATCTTCACGCCCTCCGCTTCAAGCGCGCGGCAGGTTTCGTAAATCCCGCGCACCCCCAGGGCGATATGGCCGAATCCGTCGCCCAGCGCGTAGGGCTCGGTGCGGCCCCAATTGTGGGTCAGTTCGATCACCGTACTGGCCTTCTCGTCGCCATAGCCCACGAAGGCCAGGGTGAATTCGCCGCCGGGATAATCCTTCTTGCGGAGCAACGTCATGCCGAGCAGCCGAGTGTAGAAATCGAGCGACCGGTCCAGGTCCCTCACCCGGATCATGGTGTGCAGCATGCGGAAACTGCTGGTGTCGATGGCGGGCGCCGATGGCGGCGCGGCGGTGGCGGTCATCGATCCATCCTCTTCGTGAATTCGATCGGGCCGACCGCCCCCGGACCCTCCGGGGAGGTCATGCCCACCGGGCTCAGCCCACCATATCGTGCGCAATTTCCCGCGGTCCAGTCGGCCCGAGCCCGCGAAGCCGCGGTCGCGATCATGACGGGCGATCAAGCCCGATCACGAACAGCCCCAGCCGGTCGGCTGCCGCGATCATCGCCGCGCGATCGGCCATCAGGGCGCCGCCCGCTTCCACCGCGATGCCGCGCAGCCCGGCCCCGGCCGCCCGTTCCACCGTGGTCACCCCGATGGTCGGCAGATCGAGCCGGTCGTCCTGCTGCGGTTTCCTGGCCTTGACCAGCACGCCGCCGGGGCCGGCCCGGCGCAGACCCGCACAGCGGTCGAGCATGGCATCGGTCCCTTCCGCGGCCTCGACCGCCAGAACCACCCCCTGCTGCACCACCGCGCCCTGCCCCACATCGAGACCGCCGATCGCCCGGGCCACCTCGAGCGCGCGCCGGATGTCGCACCAGGCATGCTCGTCGGGCGCGGCACGGGTCAGCAGGCCGGGCCGGGCCAGCAAATCCTCCACCACCTCCTGGGCGCCGACGATCCGGAACCCTTCCAGCTCCAGCGCATCCCGCAGCGCCTGCAGCAGGCCGTCATCGCCCAGTGCGTGCAGGCCGACCCGCGCCAGGAACGCTGCGGCCTTGAAGTCCGGCATCAGCTCGCTCAGGCTCGGGCGGCGGAAATTGCCGATCAGGCAGAGGTCCTTGACGCCTTCCGCATGGAGCCGACCCAGATAGCTGCCGGCCGCGCCGAGCCGGGTCCAGACATGCGGCAAGCCGTCCCCGGTCAGCATCGGATCGGTTTGGCCGGAAAAGGCCACGACGAAAACCGGCCTGCCGGAATGGCTGCATGCCGAAATCAGTCGTGCCGGCAGCGGTCCGCCCCCCGCGACGATGCCCAGCTTTGCCGGCGGCCCGACAGCCGGCTCAGACGTCGGGGCGGCGGTCATCGCGATGCCGCGCTCCGGGATCGCAAGTGGCGCCGAAAATCCGGCGACGCCGCCTTTCGTCCGATCATTCGTCAAGGATCATCGCGGCGAACTCGGCCTCGGCATAGATCTTCTCGCCGACCTTCGCTTCTGCATAGAACTTCCACACGTTGCGCCGGTGCTGCTGCTTTCTCACCAGAATGCGCATGGTGTCGCCCGGCGTCACCGGGCGTCGGAACCGGGCATTGTCCACCGACATGAAATAGACCAGCTTGCCGGCTGCGCTGTCGCCCAGAGTATGGACCACCAGGACCGCCGCGGTCTGGGCCATGGATTCGATGATCAGAACGCCCGGCATGACCGGCCGGGCCGGGAAATGACCCTGGAAATAGCTCTCATTGGCCGACACGTTCTTGATGCCGACGGCGCTTACATTCGGAACCACGTCCAGGACGCGATCGATCATCAGCATCGGATAGCGATGTGGGATCATTTCCATGACCCGAAGGATATCGATTTCGGCGGCGATCTCACCCGTCGCGGTCGCTTCCATGATCTACTTGTCCTTCGTCTCGACCAGCCGCGCCAGTTCGACCTGCTGCCGCCAAAATCGTCTGGTCGGGATTGCCGGCGCACCGCAGACCTCCTGGCCGCCGGCGATGTCCCGGAAGACGCCCGACTGGGCGGCGATCCGCGCCCCGGCACCGATGTTCAAGTGCCCTGCGATGCCGGCCTGGGCCGCGACCATGACAAGAGACCCGAGCTTCGTACTGCCGGCAATGCCCGCCTGTGCGACGATCACGGAGTGCGCGCCGATTTCGACGTTGTGCCCGATCTGGACCAGATTATCAATCATGCACCCCCGTCGGATGATCGTGTCGGACGCGGCGCCGCGATCGATCGTGGTATTGGCGCCGATCTCGACATCGTCCTCGATAACGACCCGGCCCAGTTGCGGAACCTTGATGTGCCCCTCTGGATCGATCACGAAACCGAAGCCGTCCTGACCGATACGCACGCCGGGGTAGATCGTCACGCGGCACCCGACCAGGCAATGGCTCAACGAGGCCGAGACGCCGATCCGGCATCCCTCGCCCAACACCACGCCCGGTCCGATCACCGCATTCGCCTCGACTCGGCAGGCGGGGCCGATCTCGGCGCCTTCGCCGATCACGACGCCGGGACCGATCTCGGTCGAGGGATCGACCCGCGCCGACGGATCGACGACGGCACTGGGGGCAAGGCCCGGCCGCGGCGGCTCCGGATGGTACAACCTTCTCGCCACAAGGGCGTAGGCCCGATAGGGCTGATCGGCGAACAGCAGCGCCATGCCCTCGGGTGCCGCCACCGACAGCCTCGATGGCACGATGCAGGCCCCGGCCCGGCTTGCGGCGAAGCGGTCGAGATATTTCCGATTGTCGAGAAAGCTGAGATGCACGGCCTCCGCCTGATCGAGCGGCGCGACATCGGTGACGATCATGGCCGGGTCGACCCCGTCGCCGATCCGGCACCCGGTGATCCCCGCCACCTGTTCCAGGGTCAGGTGTCCCGCACGACGGAAAAATCTTGGATCGGCCATGGGCTGTCCTGCTCGGCTCGATGCGCTCAGCGGCCCGGCGCCACGACGGCCACGCTCGGCAGCCGCCGGTTCAGCTCTGCCAGGGCCTGATCGCTGAACTCCAGGGAATGGTCGACCAGTACCACCTGCCCCTTGCTCAGCACCAGATTGGCGCCCTGCTGGCGTGCGATATCGGCGATGACTTCGAGCAGGGTCGATCGGACCGTGTCCATGGCCTGATTGAACGCCTGATCCAAGGCCGTCCGGCGCGCCTGCACATCCCGCTGGGCATTGGTGACCTGCTCTTCGAATTCGCGGCGGCGGCGGACGAACTCCTCGGGCGGCAGGGTCGTTCTCTGCTCGGTGAGTTGCGCTTCGCTGGCCCGCAGCGAGTCCTCGACCGCGCCGAACTCCTCCTGATAGCCACGCCGCAATTCGGCGATCTGGCGCTGAATCTGCTCGGCCGCTGCGGAGTCCCGGATGACCGCCTGGAAATCCACCACGATGATCACCGGCGTGGGCGCATTTGCCGAAGCGGTCGAGATTCCCCGTCTGCCGGTGACCGGATCGACCATGCCGGCCAATCCAACCCAGAATGCCAGACTCCCGAACGCCAAGCCGATCAGCCAGCGGGGCATGCGTCAGAATCTCGTGCCGAAGCTGAACCGGAAGGACTGCTCGCGGTCGAAATCCTCGCTCAGCACCGGATAGGCCAGATCGAGCTGTACCGGGCCGAACGGCGAGGCCCACGAGATCCCGGCACCGACCGCCGCCCGAAGCGATCCGGTGTCCTGGATATCCCCGTTGGCGCCATCGACCTCCGTCAGGGTGCCGAAATCGCCGAAGGTGCGGCCTCGAATGCCCAGCTCCTCGGGCAGGCCGAGCGGAAAGCTCAACTCGACCGTGCCGACCCCGAAGGCCTGTCCGCCCAGCGCATCGCCCGTCGCGGGGTCCCGCGGCCCGATGCCGGCCCGTTCGAAACCCCTGAGATTGTAACCGCCCACGAAGAACCGGTCGTTGATCCGCACGTCCTCGCCCAGCCCGACGATATAGCCGCCCTCGGCGCTGACCCCGAGCACCACGTTCTCCAGCACGGGGTAGTAGACGTTCCCGGCCAGGGTCGTGCGGACATAATGGACGTCGCCGCCCAGCCCGGCGAAATCGAGCCCGAAGCGGAAGAGCTGTCCGCTGGTCGGGTCGATCCGGTTGTCCAGGTTGTCAAAAATGAGCTGCTGGCCGATCGACGAGTTCAGTGTCGTGCCCGCCTGTTCCTGAATGAACCGCGAGGCGGTCGGAGCGACGTTCTCGATCTCGCGCTGGAACAGGGTGTAGCGCAGCGTCTGCCGCCAGCGCTCCGAAAGGCGGTAGCCCAGCCGGAACCCGAACCCGACCGTAAACTCGTCGAAGGAGCTTTCGTCCTGATTGTCGCGCGTGATGCGGAACAGGTCGACGCCGGCCGAAATGTTGCGATCCAGGAAATAGGGTTCCGTAAAGCTGACGTCGAATTCCTGGCTGGTGAAGCTGAGCCGTGCCGAGAAGCGCAGTTCCTGGCCGCGGCCGAGCAGGTTGCGCTCGCGCAAGGTGATGTCGCCCAGCACCCCGTCATTGGTCGAGTAGCCGGCACCCAGCGACAGCTCGCCGGTCGACTGCTCGGCCACCTGGACCCGCAGCACCGTGCGGTCCGGCGCCGATCCCGGTTCCGGCGTCACGGTCACCCGCTCGAAAAAGCCCAGATTGCGCAGCCGGGCCTCGGATTGGCGCACCCGCGTGCGGTTGAACGGGTCGCCTTCCACCAGCAGCAATTCGCGGCGGATCACCCGGTCGATCGTGCGGACATTGCCGGTGATGTCGATTCGCTCGACGAACACCCGCGGGCCCTCGTCGATTTCATAGGTGACGTTGATCATCCGCTCATCGCGATCCCGCCGGACCACCGGCCGCACCTCGACGAACGGGTATTGCTGCGCCTCCACCGCCGCAGTGAGCGCGTCGATCGACCGCTCCACCGCGACGCTGGAATACCAGTCGCCCGGAACCGATTCGAGCTCCGACCGCAGCGGCTCGGCTTCGAGACCAGGCAAACGGGGATCGATCTCGACCTCGCCGAAGGTGTATCGCTCGCCTTCGTCCACGGTAAAGGTGATGAAGAATTCCTCGCTGTCGGGGGTCAGTTCCGCCACCGCCGAGATCACCCGGAAATCGGCATAGCCCTGCGACAGGTAGAACCGTCGTAACAATTCCCGGTCGAACGCCAGACGATCGGGATCATAAGTGTCGTCGGTGGCCAGGATCGCCCACCACCGGGTCTCGCGAGTCTGGATTTCATCGCGCAGCCGGCTGCTGCTGAACGCCCGGTTGCCGATGAAGTTGATCGAGCGGACGCCGGTCGTCGGCCCCTCCTCGATCTCGAACACCAGATCGACGCGGTTCTGATCGAGCTGGATGATCTGCGGATTGACGGTCGCCGCAAATCGCCCGCTCCGGCGATAGACCTCGAGGATTCGCTCGACATCCTCCTGGACTCGCGTGCGCGTATAGACGACCCGCGGGCGAAGCTGGATTTCGGCCTGCAGATCGCTCGAGTCTATGCGCTCGTTGCCCTCGAACGCGATGCGGTTGATGATCGGATTTTCGACCACCTGGACCACCAGGGTCGCCCCCTCCTGCCGCAGCACCACGTCGGCGAACAGGCCGGTGCGGAACAGGCTGGTCAGCGACTGATCAAGGGCCTGCCGGTCGAACCGGTCGCCGGGGGCGACGGTCAGATACGACAGCACCGTGGCGGGTTCGATCCGCTGGGTTCCCTGCACCACGATATCGCTGATCGCGCCGGCCTGTTCCGGCGCCTGCGCTGCCGCCGGACAGGACGACACTGCTTGCCATGCCGCGCCCGCCAAGAGCAGGCACGGCAGAACCGATAGACGCGTCAATAGTCCCAACTCGTCCCCCCGGCGATACCGGCCCGGCTATGAAATGAAATCTCTGATGAAGTCCACCACCTGCAAATGCACCAAATCATTCCAGGTGGCAAACAGCATGAGAGTCAATACCAAAGCTAGGCCGATGCGGAAACCATATTCTTGAGCGCGCTCGCCGAGCGGACGCCCGCGGATCGCCTCGACGGCATAGAACATCAGATGGCCGCCGTCGAGCAGCGGGATGGGGAACAGGTTGATAAGGCCGAGGTTGATCGACAGGATGGCCATGAACCAGAACAGTGCCACGATGCCGAGCTGGGCGACGTCGCCCGACATCTGGGCGATCCGCAGCGGACCGCCCAGCTCCTCGGTGCCGCGTTCGCCGGCGATCATCTGGCTCACCGCGGACAGCGTCATCCAGGACAGCTCGACCGTCTCCTCCACCGCCGCACCGACCGAGTAGACCAGCCCATAGGATCCGGTATCCGCGCCGATGCCGATTCGGTGGATCTCGACCGTCTCTCCGGATTCGGTGGTCACGGTGGTCGGCCGCGGCACGGCAACGACCTCGACGGCCTCACCGTTGCGCTCCAGCGCGATCGACAGCGGCCGGTCGCCGCTGCGCTGAACCAGGATCGAGAACTCCGCGAACCGCGACACCGGCTGGCCCTCGACCGCGACGATCCGGTCGCCCGGTTGAATGCCGGCAGCCTCGGCGGCGCTGTCGGGCATCACCGACCCCACGACGGGCGGTGGAAACGGATGCCCTGCGGTGAAGAACAGCCCGGCCAGGACAATGATGGCGAACGCGAAGTTGGCGAGCGGACCGGCCGCCACGATCGCCGCGCGCTGGCCGACCCGTTTGTGATGGAACGACACCGCCCGATCCGATTCGGACATGCTCGAAACCGCCGCATCCGGCGTCGATGCGGGATCGGCATCGCCGAACATCTTCACATAGCCGCCGAGCGGAACGGCGCTGAATTTCCACCGTGTACCGGCGCGATCGGTAACACCGAACAGCTCGGGTCCGAACCCGATCGAGAACACCTCGACGCGGACGCCGTTTCGCCGCGCCACCCAGTAATGGCCGAACTCGTGAACGAACACCAAAACGGTCAGCACGGCCAGGAATGGGATGATGTAATTAATCAAAAAAGAGAAAATTTCCATGCTCTTCCACCTGTCACAGCGAAGCCGATCAGCCGGCGTGGGAGTCGATCAGCTCTGCGGCGCGGCGGCGGGCCTGTTGATCAATGTCGGTAACGTCGGCCAGACTGTCCAGTTTTCTGTGCGGCAGCGCGGCCAGCGTGCCTTCGACGATGCTCTCGATCTGCAGAAAACCGATCCGCCCGGCCAGGAAGGCGTGAACGGCGATCTCGTTGGCGGCATTGAGCACGGTCGGCGCGCCGCCGCCCGCCCGCAGCGCCGCGCGCGCTAGGCGCAGCGCCGGAAACCGCTCGGGATCGGGCGGCTCGAACTCGAGCCGGCCGATCGCGGCCAGATCCAGTCTTGCGCAGGGCGTCGCCATGCGCCGCGGCCAGGCCAGGGTATAGGCGATCGGCGTCCGCATGTCCGGCGTGCCGAGCTGCGCCAGCACCGAGCCGTCGGCATATTCGACCAGGCTGTGAATGACCGATTGAGGGTGGATCAGCACCGCGATCCGCTCCTCCGGCATGGCATACAGGAACGAGGCCTCGATGATCTCCAGGCCCTTGTTCATCATGGTGGCGCTGTCCACGGAAATCTTGGCGCCCATCGTCCAGGTCGGGTGATTGACCGCTTCCGCCGGCGTCGCCCGCGCCATCCGGGACCGCTCCCAGGTCCGGAACGGGCCGCCCGACGCGGTCAGGATCAGCTTCTCGACCGCCTCCGGCCCGTTGATGTCGAGCACCTGGAAGATCGCGTTGTGCTCGGAATCCACCGGCAGCAGCGTGGCGCCATGGGCCCGGACCAGATCGATCATTAACGGACCGGCACAGACCAGGCATTCCTTGTTGGCAAAGGCGACCATGGCACCGCGCCGCGCCGCCGCCAGGGTCGGCTCCAGCCCGGCGGCACCGACGATCGCCGCCATCACCCAGTCGGCCGGGCGCTCGGCTGCCTCGATCACCGCCGCCGGGCCGGCCGCCACCGCGATGCCGGTACCGGCCAGGGCGGATTTCAGTTCGGCGTAAAAGGCCGGATCGGCGATCGCCGCCAGCCGCGGCCGGAGCCGTCGCGCCTGCGCGGCCAACAGGGCGACGTTGCGGTGGGCGGTCAGCGCCTCGATCTGATAGGCGGCGGGAGTCCGCTCGATCAGGTCGATGGTGTTGCAGCCGACCGAACCGGTCGCGCCTAGGATGGTCACCCGGCGGGGCGCGTGAACGACGGCTTCTACCACCATGCGATCGATCTCCCGAGGGTGGCGTGGAACAGGGCCAGCACCGGCGCCGCCGCCATGAAGCCATCCATGCGATCGAGCATGCCGCCATGGCCCGGAATCAGCCGGCCACTATCTTTCGCACCAAACCGGCGCTTGATGGAAGACTCGAATAGGTCGCCGCCCTGCGCGAGCACCGCCAGCATCGCCCCGATCAGCCCGGCCAGCAGCGGGCGGGCCGCGTCGAACGCCAGGGCGACGCCGGCTCCGACGATGGCGGCCGAGATCATGCCCCCGATCAGACCGGCCCAGGTCTTGTTCGGGCTGATCGTCGGTGCCAGCTTCGGCCCGCCGATCGTGCGGCCGGCGGCATAGGCGCCGATATCGGTGGCCCACACCGTCAGGACCAGCCAATAGACCAGCGCCATGCCGAATTCCGGCAGATCGCGCAGCCAGAGCGTCGCCGCGGCGGCCAGTCCGACATAGGGAATGCCCAGCGCGATCCATCCCCGCGGCGGCGCACCAAAGGCACGCAGCAGAACGTGAAGCGCAACGGCCAGACCGGCCAGCAGCACGACCCCCACGATCGGGCCGGCCAGAATTTCGACTATTAGCCCGGCCAGCAGGAAACCGTAGGACAGTTCGAGCGCGAGATCCGCGCGCGGTCCCGAGACCAGCCGAACCCATTCTCGCACCGCGATCAGCGCCGCCGCGACGATCAGGATTTCGAAAATCGTGCCGCCGATATAGATCGCGGCCAGCACCAGGGGGCCGAGGACCATCCCGGAGAGGACGCGAGCCTGCAGGTTGCCCTGCCTAGGGGCCGCCGACCGTGGCCCCATAGCGCCGTTCACGCCGGTGGAACTCGCCAATTGCCTGTTCCAGATCCATTCTTGAGAAATCAGGCCACAGAGTATCGACAAACACCAGTTCTGCATAGGCGGCCTGCCACAGCAGGAAGTTGCTCACCCGCTTTTCGCCGCTGGTCCGGATGATCAGATCGGGATCGGGCAGATCGTGGGTGAACAGCCGGGCGGCAACCGCCGCCTCGTCGATCGCCTCGGGATCGAGCAGTCCGGCCCTGACCTCCTCGGCCAGGCGACGGGCCGCGGCCACGATTTCCTGTCGGCTGCCATAGCTCAGTGCGATCGTCAGATGGGCGCGCGCATTGGCGCGGGTCAAGGTCTCCGCATGGTCGATCATGTCGGTGATGTCGGATGCCAGGCGGGAGCGATCCCCGATCACCCGAAGCCGAATGCCGTTCTTGTGAAGCTCCGCCACGTTGCTGCGCAGATAGACGCGCAGCAGGCGCATCAGCTCGCGCACCTCTTCGGCTGGACGGCTCCAGTTCTCGGTGGAGAAGCCATACAACGTCAGATAGTTAATTCCAAGATCAGCCGCGACCTCGACGATCCGCCGGACCACCTCGACGCCGCGCTGATGGCCGAACGACCGGGGCAGGCCGCGCGCATTCGCCCAGCGGCCATTGCCGTCCATGATGATCGCCACATGGTTCGGCGCCCGTGGCGTGGCCTGTTGTGCGGCGCGCTGCATGACCGGAGCCTCAGCCTCGGGCGTCCTAGACCTGCATGATTTCCTGTTCCTTGGCCGCCAGAGCGTCGTCGATCTTCTTGATGTGCTCGTCGGTCAAGCGCTGGATCTGGTCGGACATGTGCTTGTGCTCGTCCTTGGAAATGTCGCCGTCCTTCTCGTGGCGTTTCAGCATGTCCATGCCGTCGCGACGGACATTGCGCACCGCGATGCGGGCCTGCTCGGCATATTTGCCGGCGACCTTCGACAGCTCGCGGCGCCGCTCCTCGTTGAGTTCGGGGATCGGCACCCGGATCAGCGTGCCTTCGCCCTGCGGGTTGAGCCCGAGCCCGGACTCCCGAATCGCCTTTTCGACCGCCTTGGTCATGCTGCGATCCCAGACCTGGACGGTGAGCATGCGCGGCTCGGGCGCGCCGATGGTGGCGAGCTGCGGGATCGGCATGGGCGTGCCATAGGCCTCGACGATGATCGGCTCGAGCAGGCTGGTCGAAGCGCGCCCGGTGCGCAACCCTCCGAAATCCTTGCGGAGGGCATCCAGCGCGCCATCCATGCGGCGCGCAATTCCGGTCAGGTCGGGATCGGCCACTCCTCAGCCCTCCTCGGTGATAATCGTATAGCGGCCGCCGCCTTTCACCACTTCGGTGAAAGCGCCCGCATCATGGATCGAGAACACCAGAACCGGGAGTTTGTTCTCGCGCGCCAGGGCGATCGCCGCGTGATCCATAACCCGAAGATCTTTCGCGAGCACCTCGGAATAGCTTAACTTGTCGTATCTTCGGGCATCCGGCACCTTCTTCGGGTCGGCATCGTAGACGCCGTCGACCTGGGTCCCTTTGAGCAGGGCCTGGCAATCCATCTCGACGGCGCGCAGGGCCGCCGCGGTATCGGTGGTGAAGAACGGATTGCCGGTCCCGGCGGCGAACACCACCGCCCTGCCCTCTTCCAGATGCCGGAGCGCGTCGCGGCGCACATAAGGCTCGCACACCACATCCATCGGGATCGCCGATTGCACCCGCGCGGCCACCCCGGCCCGTTCGATCGCGTTCTGAAGCGCCAGCGCGTTCATCACCGTGGCCAGCATGCCCATGTAGTCGGCGGTCGCCCGCTCGATTCCCCGGGCGGCAGCGGACAGGCCGCGAAAAATATTGCCGGCACCGACCACCACGCACACCTGCACGCCCAGCGCGTGAATTCCGGCGATATCCTGCGCGATACGGTCGACGGTGCCCGGATCGATACCGTAGTCGCGCTCGCTCCCCATCAGGGATTCGCCCGAGACCTTGAGCAGGACCCGGCGGTAGCGCGGCGCCTCAAATGGCATTTGGTTCCCCTTCGCGTCGCGCGCGGCGTTCGCGCCCCTCGCCGTTCCCCCGGTCCAGTTCCCCGTCACCGTTCCAGGGTTGCGGCGACCTCGGCGGCGAAATCGGGACCGCCTTTTTCGATCCCCTCGCCCAGGGTGAAACGGACATACCCGCTCACCGTGACCGGTGCCCCGGCCTGCTTGGCCGCGGCCTCGATCACCGCCTTGACCCGACTCTCGCCGTCCATCACCCAGACCTGTTCGAGCAGAACGACCTCTTCGTAATACTTGCGCAGCCGCCCCTCAACCATCTTTGCGATGATCTGTTCGGGTTTGCCGCTGGCGCGGGCCTGTTCGGTCAAGACCGCCCGTTCGCGGTCCAGCGCGGAGGTATCGACCTCCTCGACGGTCAGCGCCTCGGGCCGGGCCGCGGCGACATGCATCGCGATCTGCTTGCCCAGCGACTCGATCACCGCCGCATCGCCGGCCGATTCGAGCGCCACCAGCACGCCGATCTTGCCGAGTCCCGGCGCTGCGGCGTTGTGGATGTACGAGGCGACGATGCCGTTCTCCACGGTCAGCCGGGCGGCGCGGCGCAGGCTGATGTTCTCCCCGATGGTGCCGACGAGCTGGGTGACCTCCTCGGCCACGGTCCGCCCGGTGCCGGGAAACGCCGTCGCGCGCAGGGTCTCGGTGGTGCCGTCGCCGTCCAGGGCGAGCCGCGCCACGGTCGTGACGAAGCCCTGGAAAACGTCGTTGCGGGCGACGAAATCGGTTTCCGAATTGACCTCGACCAGCGCGCCGACGCGTTCGCCCAGCGCCACGCCCACCAGCCCCTCGGCGGCGACCCGCCCGGCCTTCTTGGCGGCGGCAGCGAGGCCCTTCTTGCGCAGCCAGTCGACCGCCCCTTCCAGATCGCCGCCGGTCTCGCCCAGCGCCCGCTTGCAATCCATCATGCCGGCGCCGGTCTTCTCGCGCAGCTCTTTCACCAGCGCAGTCGTGATTTCCGCCATCGTCCTCTCGCTTTCAATCCGCAGTTCCGCCCGTCGCCCGGTTTGCGCCCGGCTGCCGAAGCGGTCGATCCCCCGCCCCGGACGGCCGGAGCATCGTCCCCCGCGGCCTTGGGCAGCCTTGGTTCACTGGCCCTAGGCCTGCGCCGCTACGCCTTCGCCGCCACCCCTACGCCTGCGCCGCCACATTGTCGCCGGCCGTCTCGGCCTCGGGCGACGCCGGCTGCGGCGACACGTCATCGCCCTGCCCGCCATCGCCCTGCCCGGTGCCCTGCGGCTCCACGGAATCAGGCACAGCTTCGGGCAGGTCTTCCGGCAGCGGTTCCTGCATCTCGCCGATATCGCTCCCGGACGCGATCATCTCTGCCTCGATGCCGGCCAGCACCGCCTGACTGACCAGCTCGCAATACATGTCGATCGCCCGCAGGGCGTCGTCATTGCCCGGGATCGGAAAGCTGATACCGTCGGGATCGGAGTTGCTGTCGATCACTCCGATGGTCGGAATGCCCAGCTTGTTGGCCTCCTTGACGGCAATGGATTCCTTGTTGGTATCGATGATGAACAGGATGTCGGGCAGGCCGCCCATGTCCCGGATGCCGCCTAGCGCCCGCTCCAGCTTGTCGCGTTCGCGGCTGAGCTGCAACAGCTCCTTCTTGGTCAGGCCGGTTTCCGGCTGGGCAAGCTGCTCGTCCATTTCCTTCAGCCGGCGAATCGACAGCGAAATGGTCTTCCAGTTGGTCAGCATGCCGCCCAGCCAGCGGTGGTTGACATAGTACTGGCCGCAACGCTTGGCGGCATCGGCGACCTTGTCCTGCGCCTGCCGCTTGGTGCCGACGAACAGCACCCGTCCGCCCCCGGCCACCACTTCGCGCACCGCGCCCAGCGCGCGGTACAACAGCGGCACGGTCTGTTCCAGATTGATGATATGAATGCCGTTGCGGACGCCGAAGATGTACGGCGCCATTTTCGGGTTCCACCGCCGCGTATGGTGGCCGAAATGCACGCCAGATTCCAAAAGCTGGCGCATCGAGAATGTCGGCATGGGCATGATCTGTGGTCCTCGGTTTCCGGTTGGTCCGCCGCGGGCGTTTGTTCTGGTCGAATGACCGGAACACACCGGATCGATCCGTCGGCAGTCTCCGGCAGATCGTTGTGCCCGCGTGTGGGATGTGGTCGGTTCAATATGGCCGGTAGATAGCCCGGCGGACGGCCTTTTGCAAGATCGGCGAAGCCTTGCGACTGCTTGCGGGCGTCAAATGCTAACAGGCTTGGCCGGATCTGCGGATTAACTATGCTTCATGCACGTCCTGCACGCCGGGCAGCGCCTTGATCGCCGACCGCTCCTTGGCGGCCAGGGCATAGCTGCCCGGCAGGACGATCTCCAGCTCCCGCGCGACGTTCGGGGGGAACCGCACGGTGATCTGGCCGCGCCCCCTGGCGAACCGGCCGAGCAGATCGCGCAGCGCCGGGACCGCCTGGGCATCGGCGAGGGTCACCTGGACCTCGCTGCCGACCCGGCTCAGCGCATCGTCCAGCCGTTCCACCCCCTGCGCGGTCAGGCGATAGCCCTCGGGCAGCGACTGGGTCTCGACCATCAGCAGCAGTTCGGTGCCCGGCTCCAGCTTCGGCCGCGCCTCCAGCAGCACCTCGGCGAACACCGTGACCTCGAACTGCCCGCCGGGATCGGACAGGGTGACAAAGGCCATCCGCTTGCCGGTCTTGGTCTGGGTTTCCCGCCTCGCGATCACGATGCCGGCCAGCTTGATCCGGCTCGCCCCGGCCCTGACCTTGCGCTCGATCTCGGTCGACGGGATCGCCCCCAAACGCCCCGGATTGCGGCCGTCGAGCGGATGGGCCGACAGGTAGAAGCCGATCGCCTCGGCCTCCTGGCGCAGCCTTTCGAGCATGTCCCAGTCGGCGACCGGCGGCAGCGCGGGTTGCTTCGCCGCCGGGCCGGGGCCGCCGAACAGGCTGATCTGGCCGCTGTCGCGATCCGACGCGGCGGCATGGGCGTCGCGCAGCAGCAGGTCGATGGCCGCCAGCACCTGCGCCCGATTCGGGTTCAGCCCGTCGAACGCGCCCGCCCGCACCAGCCCTTCGAGCTGGCGCCGGTTGATCAGCCGCGGATCGAGCCGGCGGCCGAAGCCGAACAGATCCCGGTACGGGCCGTTGGCCTTGCGCTCCTCGACCAGGGCCTTCATCGCCTCGACGCCGACCCCCTTGATCGCGCCCAGGGCGTAGCGGATCGCGCGCCCGCCAGCGGGCAGCGGCTCGACCGCGAACTCCGCCTCCGAACGGTTGATGTCGGGCGGCAGAAGGCTGATTTTCAGCCGGCTCAGCTCCTGGCGGAACACGTTGAGCTTGTCGGTATTGCCGAGATCGAGCGTCATCGAGGCGGCGAAGAACTCGACCGGGAAATTGGCCTTCAGATAGCCGGTCTGGTAGGCGACCAGGGCATAGGCCGCGGCGTGGCTCTTGTTGAAGCCGTAGCCCGCGAACTTGTTGACCAGATCGAAGATCATCGCGGCCTGGGCCTCGGGCACGCCCTTGGCCTTGGCGCCGTCGACAAACAGCTTCTTCTGGGCGTCCATCTCCGACTGGATCTTCTTGCCCATAGCCCGGCGCAGCAGATCGGCGCCGCCCAGAGAATAGCCGGCCAGCACCTGCGCCGCCTGCATCACCTGCTCCTGATAGATCATGATGCCGTGGGTCTCGCGCAGGATCGGCTCCAGCGACGGGTGCAGATAGTCGGCCTTCTCCTCCCCGTTCTTCACCTTGATGTATTTCGGGATGTTGTCCATCGGGCCGGGCCGGTACAGCGCGACCAGCGCGATGATGTCCTCGAACCGGGTCGGCTTGAGCCGCTTCAGGGTGTCGCGCATGCCGGTGCTTTCAAGCTGGAACACCCCGGTGGCGTCGCCGCGGCTGAGCATCTGAAATGTCCTGGCATCGTCCAGCGGCAGATGGTCGAGATCGATCGTGCCGCCGCCGGCGCGGATCAGCCGCACCGCGCGGTCGAGCACGGTCAGCGTCTTCAGGCCGAGAAAATCGAACTTCACCAGCCCGGCCAGCTCGACATATTTCATGTTGAACTGGGTCACCGGCATCGGCGAGCGCGGATCGCGATACAGCGGCACCAGTTCTGCCAGCGGCCGGTCGCCGATCACCACCCCGGCGGCATGGGTCGAGGCGTGGCGGTACAGCCCCTCCAGCTTCAGCGCGTTGTCGATGAGCTGGCGCACCGCATCGTCCGACCGCCGCGCCTCCTGCAATTGCGGCTCGCCGTCGATCGCCTTCTGCAGGGTGACCGGGTTGGCCGGGTTGTTGGGCACCAGCTTGCACAGCCGGTCGACCTGGCCATAGGGCAGTTGCAGCACCCGGCCGACATCGCGCAGCACCGCGCGGGCCTGGAGCTTGCCGAAGGTGATGATCTGGGCGACCCGGTCATGGCCGTATTTGTCGGCGACGTAGCGGATCACCTCGTCGCGCCGGTCCTG
>CAZTNV010000050.1:0-16268 GCA_964615535.1 uncultured Mycobacteriaceae bacterium
CGGCGCCCAGCAGCTCGTGGAGATCGGCATGCTCCTGACGTTCGCGGCACGATCGTGAGCGGGACGAGCCACGCCACGACGACCCGCTGGTGGTGGATACGTCATGCACCGGTGATCAATCCGGGCGGCGGCATCTACGGCCAGCTCGACATCGACGCGGACACCTCCGACCGGCCGAGCCTTCGGCGGCTGGCCGGCCGGCTGCCCGCCGGGGCGCAATGGATCGTGACGCCGCTTCGCCGCACCCGCGCCACGGCACTGGCCATCCTTGGCGGCGCCGAACCCGAAGCACCCGCCGATTTTGCGGTCGAACCCGAGCTGATCGAGCAGAACTTCGGCGATTGGCAGGGCCAGCCGCGCGACGCCACCTATGGCGAGCGCGACGAACCGCCGCATCCGTTCTGGCTCAGCCCGGCGCGCGCCCGGCCACCCGGCGGCGAGAGCTTTCTCGACCTGATGGCACGGGTACAACCGGCAATCGAGCGGCTCTCGGCACAGCATGTCGGGCGCAACCTGGTGGCGGTGGCGCATGGCGGCACGATCAGGGCAGCCATCGCCTTGGCGCTCGATCTCGGCCCGGAAACGGCGCTCCGATTCGAAATCGATCCGCTGTCGCTGACCCGGCTCGATCGGCTGACCTTTCCCGCAGCTTCGCCGCTCTGGCGGGTCGGCACGATCAATCTTCCGGCGCGGTGAGCCGGTCGCCGATCCCGGCCCAGGGCTCGCCAAATTTTTCTATTGTGAAAGAAAGGCATAGAAGATTATCTTAAGGTCCGATGGCATCCAGTCGGCAACCCCGGCCCGAGGGAGAACGGCCATGACCACCATCCGTACTCATGCGATCGCCTTGCTGCTCCTCTTGGTTGCCGTGACCGCCGGTCTTGCGCCGCCGGCTCGCGCGATGACCGCCGAGGAAGAGCTGGTCGAACGCGCACGCCTCACGCTCAGCTCAATGATGGCCGACCCGAATTTCACCGTGGTCCATCAGTTCATCGCGAGCTCCCGTGCCGTTCTGATTGTCCCGCGCCTGTACCGCGGCGGCTTCATCTTCGGCGGCGAGGGCGGTGCAGGGGTCCTGCTGGTGCGGCGGGCCGACGGGAGCTGGAGCTATCCGGGATTCTACCTGATGGCCGCGGGATCGTTCGGTCTGCAAATCGGCGGACAGATATCGGAAGTCGTGCTGTGCGTCATGAGCGAGCGCGGCCTCAGCTCGCTTCTCAACCGTTACGTGACGCTGGGCGCCGATGCCAGCGTCGCCCTGGTCGCGGTCGGCGCCGGCATCGATGCCCGCACCGGCATCGGCCTGGATTCCGACATGTATGCGTTCTCGCGCAATCGCGGCGCCTTTGCCGGCGGCACGCTGGAAGGGTCGGTGGTCGCCGAGCAGGGCCGCCGCAATCAGGCCTATTACAGCGCGGGCGCCACGGCCGAGGCGATCTTTGCCGGCCAGTTCGTCAATCGCCAAGCCGACCCCTTGCGGGCCACTCTGCTGCCCTGACCGGTTGTCGCCCCATGCGCCCCCTCCCCGGCCCTGGCTCCCGGAACCCAAGGCGTCGGCTACTCCGCACCGGCCTGCCGCAGCCATGCGGCGGCAGCACCGGCGCGGGCCTCCTGTGCCCAGCCGAGTGCGCTGCGCCCGGTGTAGTCGAGCGTACCGAGGTCGGCCCCGGCATCGATCAGCGCCTCGATCACCGGCACATGGTCGCGCCGGGCGGCCATCATCAGCGGCGTCAGACCCTCCCGGTTCTGGCGGTTGGGCTGGGCGCGCGCCGCCACCAGGGTGCCGACCAGATCGGGATTGCCGCCTTCGGCCGCCCAGTGGAGCGCGGTGTTGCCCAGCCGGTCGGTCTGGTTGGGCGTGGCGCCATGAGCCAGCAGTTCCCGAGCCATGGCGAGATTGTCGTTGATCGCGGCCAGGATCAGCGGCGTGCGTCCTTCGCTGTCCTGCCGGTTGGGCGATACCCCGCGGATCATCAGCGAGCGGATGGCGGCCGTATCGTTCTGCCGCGCCGCCTGCATCAGTTCGTTTTCCTCAAGCAGGCGGATTTGGCCGTTCGCCGGCACCACCGCCAGACAGGCAAGGACGAGAACGACAACGCTCCATACGATCGATTCTCTCATGGCGCTACCCCAGATCGATGCGCTACGACTGACGCCTTACTCTATGCTGGCGGAATGGCGACGACCATGCCGAATGGCAGAAACCATCATCGGGCCGAATCATCGATCCGCTACAGCGGGTCGCCGGACACCGGCCATCTTCAAGCAGAGTCCAACAATCGCCCAAAGTTGATCCGCAACCTCCAAGGCTCTTGGATTAACGATTGGAACGGACGCGTGACCAGGATGTCGAATCGGCGTACCACATCTTTCTACTCGATGCCGTTCCGGTGGATTCCCTTGGGTCACAGCAGTGGTATACAGTCTGCCCGTAATGCATATTGCTCAGGAGACGTCGTTCCATGAAGGCCCTCGCCTGTCTGATCGCGGTAATGCTGCTCGCTGCGGCGTGTTCCGAGCGGACGCCCCCCGAAACGGCCATGCCGCCACGGCTCACTTCGGAGCAACTGGCGGCCCAGCGCGCCTCCATCGCGCCATCGCGCCTGCCGAACGGCAGTTGCGTCAGCGACGAGCTGATCAAGGCCGAACAGTTCATCCGTCTCCATACCGAACTGATGGTCACCGGCCTGACCTGCGCCCACAGCTACAACGACCCGGAGCTGTTCGGCAACTATCAGGTGTTCACCGCAGCCCATGCCGATCGCATCCGGCAGGTGCAGACCGATCTCGGCCGGTTTCTCGGTCAGAATCAGCGGGGCAGCAATGCCCGGCTGTTCGACACCTACCGCACCGAGATGGCCAATGACGAGTCGCAGGTGGTCATCGCGGTCACGCATGACGGCTATTGCCAGGCTCAGAGGGAGGCGTTCTACACCGTCGCCCGGCTCAATCCGCAGGATTTGGATGCTTATCTAAGTCAGGTGGCCGAGCGTTCACGCGACACCTATCGGACCTGCAGCGCCTCGCGCTGACCGGACCAAGGGCGGGGCGGCGGCATCAAGGCAGCCCGCGCGACCCCGCCCTGCCCCGAGCCATCTTCATACAATCTTGCGATAATCCATCAGGTCGAGCATGGGCAGGTCGTGGGGCGTGTTGCCATAGCCCCAACGTTCGGCAAAAGGGCCGTTGCGCCGCAGCCAGTCCGCCACGCGATCGGCCTTGGCCAGCCGGACGCAATTGGCCCCGGCCAGCCGCCCGGTCAGATGCCCGTCGGCGACTTCGAGTTCGGTGCCGATCACATCGAGCAGGCCGAATCGGTCGGCCAGCATGGCCGACGCAAACAGCGAGGATGACCCGGTCGCGATCAGCACGCGATGGCCGGCGGCGCGATGCTCTTCCAGCGCCCGGACGATCTCGGTCCGCCAACCGATTCGCCGCCCGACCGCCAGTGCCGCCTCGTGCGCCGCCTCGACCGGAACACCGGTCAGCAGGTGCTTGAGCAGCCGTTCCTTGATCCGGGTCCGCAGATCGCCGGCCCCGGTTGCGCGATTGGCCGGATTGATCACCCCAGCCCTGGCCGCGGCGGTCAGCGTACGGCGCCAGCCGCGCATTTCGACCAGCCAGGGCAGCAGCGTGTCGCGCCGGGTGAGCGTGCAATCCAGATCGAAGACCGCAATGACAGGCGTCATCCTCTCCTTACCCATCCTTACGTTGCCGATCCTCCGGACCCCGTGTGCGCGCCGCTCATTTGCTGCCGGCGGCCCAGCGCAGGCCCCAGTCATAGGTGCTGTCGAGATCGCTATGGCTGCGGAAATACTCGGACAGTCTGGTCACCTTCATGTCGCCGTCACCGTTTTCCAGCAGGACCACGGCACAGAGGCCGCGATCCTCGCGCGCGTTGTCGAGCCGGATTTCGAGCGGCGGCTCGCCGGGCACGCGCACCGCAACCACGGCATCGGCGGCAACCCAGTTCGGCGCTCCTTCATAAATGAAGGCATAGATCAGGATGCGGCGCAATTCCGACCAGTAGTTACCATTGATCCGCAGGGTCTCGCAGGCCGCAAGGGTATCGGAGCGGTGGTCGCCCGAAACCTGGATATAGGGCGGAGCATCGTAGGTGCCGAGCGCATTGCCGAGCGCCTGCACCGCACCGCGCTCGCCGTTCTGCAATTCGAACAGGCACCCGATGTCGAGATCGATGGCGCCAGCGTCGCGCGATCCCAGCAGACCGCCCAGCAGACCGCTGCGCTGCTCCTGCCCATCCCCGCGCGCCCAGGCGAGCGTCACCCGGATGTTGCCGAACCCGGCCGGCCGCCGGCCGAGGCTGACCGACTGGCCCTGCCGTTCCAGCGCCACCGGCGCGAGTTCGGCCGCAGTGGCGGTCGAGTCGCGGCCCGACTCCGGCGCTACGGTCGGTGTCCAACCCGCCTGACCCGGCCCGCTCGCGCCGTGTCGGGCCAAATCATGTCCCGCCAAACCATGTCCAAGAGTGCGGAAACGCCATTCGCCGACCTGGCGGTAGACTTCGCCCAGGACGATGGTGGTCGGTGCAGAACCGGCCAAAGGCAGGGCAAATCGGCACAACTCCCGCCCGTTCGCGGCATCGGCGATGCGAATCGTCGCAAAGCTCGGTTCGGTTGGACCGGGGGCGCCTTCGTCGGCGTCCCGGCCTTCAAGCCAGAAGGCGACCCGATCGATATCCGGCGGCAGCACTGCCAGATCCAGCCCGAACGTCGCGGCATCATCGCCGTTGCCCGTGCCGAGCCAGACGACGGCACCGCCCGCCGCCTCCGGCTGCTCGGCCGAAACCCGGGTGGCATCGCCGGCCGCGATCCCGGTCACGGTCATCGGCACCGCGCTGATCGCACCCGCGGACTCGGGTGAACGCTGCGGCGTCCGTTCGATCGCGACTCGTATGCCGCCATTCGACAGCGCTGGCGACAGCGCGACATCCGCACCGCCCTGAAACGCACCGGTCAGCGAGATCACCTGTTCTGCTCCAGTTCGACTCGGATCGCGGCAAGCGGTTCGATTCTCCGGCCGTTCCGCCGCACGTTCCCACACAAATCCAGGAGCAATCTGTGTTGCTTCCCCCGATTCACAATCCCTCTGCGGCGGGCCGTTCAGCGCCGGTCGCCGGCCGCCCGGCATGCCGGGTGGCCATCACTCGAACGGGACATTGCAATTTGCAGCGACCGGCCGCACCGTGGCACGGCGGTTACGCCCGGACACCGCGGGCGGGCAAGGCACGAGGCAAGACGTCGACATGAGTCGGGCGAGGATCGTTCTCTGGGGGCTGCTGGGCGCGCTGATCCTGGTGATCGTGGCCGTGCTGCAATTCCATCTGCCGTCGTCCGACGTGGTGCGGATCACCGGCACCGAGGCGCTGATCCGCCAGGAGCGGACGCCGGGCGAAACCGGCCAGACCAGCCAGAATCTCAGGCTGCTCTATGCCCAGCGGGTCGCGGACGGCAGCGAGCGGGTGTTTCGCAACGAGGACACCGGCTGGGGCTGGCCGCCCTATTTCAAGTTCAACTCCGACAACATTGCCGCACGGGCGGCCAATCTGCTGACCGCCGAGCCGCGCCCCGCCGTGCTGGTGACCTATTACGGCTGGCGGATTCCGTTGCTCAGCCAGTATCCCAACGTGGTCGGCCTGCGCGAGGTGCCGGCCGATTACAGCCATGTGCCGATCTTCAACATCGTGTTCTGGATCGCGCTGATCGGCCTGATCGCCTTCGCCGTTCTGCGCATCCGCCGCTGGCGGCGGCGGCGGACGGCATGAACGGTCCCGCGCTCAGCGGCTGATCCGCAGATTGGAGAGCTGGTCGCCGATCTGCTCGAACACGTCCTGAAGGGCGGCCTGATTGGGGGCGTGGAAATAGAGCCGCTCGCCATCAAGGTTGCGTGTGGCACACTGATAGAACAGGCCGCGGCCCTGCTGATCGACATCGCCGAAGGTGATGGTATAGATCATCACCCCTTCATCCTTGATCCGTGTGCAGAGTTCCGCCGTGCGCCGGTCGAGCACCACGCGGGCCTCGTTGCGCGTCTGCTCCCAGCCGTTGCTGCCCGATCCGGTGCGCATCACCACGCCCAGATTGTTGCGGGTCGCGCCCCATGAGAACCCCGAGTCGGTCGAATCCGGGCGCCCATAGGCCCCGTAATCGTTGCCCAATGACAGAGCATCGGTATCCAGTTGCAGGCCGATATAGTCGTAGGCTTGGTTTTCGCCGTCGGTCATGATCACGATGACCTTGCGCATGTTGAACTGCCTGGCGGTGGCGTAGGCGAGCGGCAGGGAATAGGTGCTTCCCGAATAGGTCCAGCTCTGCGCGCCTTCCGGCCAATAGGCCGAGTGCGGCCAGTTGGGCGACAGGACGCGCCAGCCCCAGGCCAACCCGACATTGGTCATGGTGCCGCCGCGATGCCAGGGCTGGATATTCGTGATCGCGTTGACGATCTGGCGGCGGTCGCTGACCAGCGGAATGACCGACAGGTTGGGGCAGCCGAGATTCGGGCCGCGCTGGTGGTTCTCGTTGGCGCCGGTGCCGCTGAAAGTGTATCCCTCCGGCGCGGGCGGACCGGACGGCCTCGCATCGGCGTGCAGATAATAGGTCGGATCGCTGCCGTCCGCAGCGACGTAACGGTTGTCGATCGCGTTCCAGGGATAGATGTAAGGCCGAAATCGCTGCGCATCGGCGCTCGGCGGCGCGTCGGTCAGATCGTGGGCGTCGCTCCGGGCGTTGTACGTCGTGTCCTGCAAGTTGTCGTAGCGGATCTGGAATGTCTGGCCGGCATTCGCCGTGATCGTGATGGACGGCGTATAGTTTGGGCCGAAATAGTCGGTCGGCGTGGTGCGGCGCTCCTCGATGCAGCCGCTCCAGATCTCGTGGCCCGGATCAGCGGGAGGATAGGTGCCGTCAGGATCGATGCTCGGGCGGTCGGCGGTTCTGATCCAGTCGATCCGGCTGGCATTGTACAGCGGAAAGCCGGTCCGCGGATTGGTGCTGGCCGTGTTCGCGACGCTGGGCTGGGGCCGCACCCGGCCGGAACTGGTCGCGCTGTGGCTGGTTTCCAGCCGCGCCCGGTTGATGTTGACGGTCGCGGCATAGGGCACCAGGGCGACAAACAGATTGCTGCCGGTGTTGTTGTACCCGCTCGGCCCCTCGCCATAGACGATATTCACGAGCGAGGTTGCCGCGTTGCGCAAAGCGACATAGTTGTTTCCGCTGCGCATCGACCCGGTGACGTCGAGCACCAGCGCCAGCTCCAGCCCGGTGGTCTCGCGGCGGGCCTGGCTCGAGGCCGACACGTTCACGGTGTTCTGCCCGGCCAGGGCCATGATCGCGGTCGGCATTTGCGCCCGCGCGCTGACGTCGATGGTGCTGTTGAAAGCGCCGAAGGCAAACTGGAGCCCCGAGGAATCGAGCCCGCCGCCCCAGAAATCGGTGCGGTAATTGGCCCAGAACACCCGCGTGGCGAAGTCGCGGATCAGGTTCTGCTCAGCCGCGCCGGCAAGGCGGTCCGGGTTCGGCGCGGTCGCGGCGGCCAGCGCGGCGGCATCCAGCGCGGAGGTCAGGCGGCTCTGCACGACATAGGCGCGGCCCAGATCCACCCCCACGCCGATCGCCAGCACCAGCGGAATCAGCGCCAGCCCGAACAGCATCAGGAAATTGCCGCGCTCGCAGCGGCGGAACGAGTCGAGGGCCGTCCGCAGGCGGCTCCCCATTCCGGCCATGATCATGACGACTCCTCTTCTCGGCACCCGGCGGCCGCCTCGCGGCACGGTCGACAGGGTTAGTGCGGGCAGTGGTCTGGCACCGGATCGCCAACCGGCCAGTCCTCGCGGCAGATGCGGTCGATCAGGCGCGGCCGGACATAGGCGACCTCGGACAGCGTCATCACGCTGCCCAGCCCCGAATCGCCGACGATCGGCAGGACGAAGCGGCCGACGATCGGCTGGTAGTCGTATTCGAGCCGAACGATCACGATGGCCTCTTCGTCATCGCCCAGCGGGCCGGCGCCCAGCGACCCGCCGCCCGGCCGGTTCATGGCCAGGGACAGGGCGCTGCCGGCCTGCGCCGGATTGGTCGAGAAGAAGATCGGCGGGCTGCCGGTCAGGCCGCGATTCTCGATCCAGCCCCCCTTGTCGGAGGACAGCGATGGCGTCAGGACGTCGCCAGGCGCGTCGAAGAAGGCGACATGGGCGATGCCGAAGCGCAGCCGGCCGCCGCCGGTCGGGAACGGCTCCATCAGCCACCCCGCCGCGGTCGCCACGGTGTTGAAATCCGTGGCGGTCATGTTCTCCGCCTGCAGGGTTTGCCGGTCCACCCCATAGGTTCCGACCAGATCGGCGATGCCCTGGGCGGTCAGCGTCACCTTGCGCTGGACGGTCAGCAGATGGCTCAGCTCGATCGAGGCCAGCAGCAGCATCAGCATGACCGGCATGACATAGGCGAACTCGATCGCCGCCGCGGCCCGCCGGTCGGTCAGCAGGCGTCTCAGCATGCGCCGGCTCCGGCGATCCGCCCGGATCATCAGAACGGCTCGTTGCGGACCACGGCGGTGGTCATCAGGTTCAGCGAATTGGCGCTGCCGCCCCAGCCCGCCCACAATCCGGCGGTGTAGGGGATCAGGAACCGGTACTGGCGCGCCACGCGGATCAGGATCACGTCGTTGCCGTCGCCGAACAGCGAGCATTCCGGCGTGGTGGCGTTGATCGAGCCGTCGGGATTTTGACAAGGGTTGCCGGTGGCGCCGGGCGGCGGCGGCGGCGTGAAGCAGTTCACCACGGCATTGACCGAGCCGTCGGCATTGAAGCAGGTCCAGGTGCCGTCGCCGCCGAACCGGCTCCAGTCGAAGGGCGGCGGGGTGGCCAGCGTGCCGCCGAAACCGTCGCCCAGCCGCACCGCCTGGAACGCGATCTTGTTGCACGGGGTCAGCAGCATCTGATCGCACAGCGCATCCCGGAAAAAGCGCACCTGGACGAAGGGATCGGCCAGCGTGTTCTCCTCCTCGCTCACCGCGCCGATCCGCACCTCGCGCGCCGCCGAGGCGGCCGCGGCCTGGAGCTGCATGTCGTTGAGGAACATGATCGACACGTCGAAGATCGAGGTCATCAGCACCAGGAAGATCGGCGCCAGAAAGGCGAACTCGATCACGGTGGCGCCGCGCCGGTCGGCCCCGATCCGCCCCAGCTTTCGCCGCAAGCCCAGCCTTCGCCTGAAGCCCAGCCTTCGCCCCGAGATCTGTCCCGGCCAGCGCGCTGCCGGGCCGGATGGCCGGTGCGCCCGATCGTGGTCCTGCCCGCTCATGCCGCGATCCCCCCGGTCGGCCCTTTCGCCTCCGGCATCTCCTAGCCAGCCCGATATTACGCACGACGAATGTTAAACAGGGCTTAAGGCCGGCGCCGCGGCGCTCGACCCTCGTCTTCCGAATGTTGACGATTTCAAGTCAAACCTGCCGCCCTTGCCGGAGCCGGCCCGCGAACGGCAATGCTCGCCGGCACTGCCATTCGGATAATCGCCCCGGAACTTCGGCGGCGCCCGGCCGGCATCGTCCCGGCATTTTAGAAGAACCTTGGATGACAGGAATAATTGAGTTTTCACCCTGCCGCCTGCTCATACCGCTTAACTGATTGTTAGGTTTTGCTAGGCAGAGTAGCAGTCATCGCATTTCCAATAAGCATGAAGGGGCATCCCATGATCACCAAGTTTCGCAGCTTCCTGAAGGACGAGAGCGGTGCGACCGCGATCGAATACGGCCTGATCGCCGCCCTGGTGGCGATCGCGGCGATCGGCGCGCTGACCGCGCTCGGCGACTCTCTGACCGACATCTTCACTGCCGTGTCCAACAACCTGAACGAGGCCATCTGAACGACGTCATGAACCGATTTCGGCCTGGCCGGCATCGGTGTGACGGACGACAGGGCCCGGACGCCAGGAGCCGGACGCCAGGAGAAGGAGCGAGGCATCGGACCGCGCTCTTTCCCGGGCGGCGGCCCGCGACGGGCTGCGCAACACTCATCGGTTCGCCGGCGACGGCGGCCAGGGCCTCCGCGAGCATCGTCTGCGGCTGGCCTGAATCGGTGCGGCGGAGAACCGCCATGTGGACGGAACTGGTCCAGCACGCCCTGGTCGTGGCGCTGATCGGCCTGCTCTGCTGGGCCGCGGTCAGCGACGCCCTGACCTTCACCATCCCCAACCGGATTCCGGCGGCGATGCTGGTGCTGTACCCCGCCTGGGTCGCGGCGGCGTGGCCGGCGGTCGATCCGCTGTCGGGCCTTGCGGTGGGCGCGGGCATCTTCGCGCTCGGCTTCGCCGCGTTCGCCCGGGGATGGCTCGGCGGCGGCGACGTCAAATTGCTGATCGCCCTGGGCGTCTGGGCCGGAACGGCGCGAATCGTCGAAACCATGATCGTGATCGTGATGGCCGGCGGGCTGCTGGCGCTCGCCATGCTGGCGGTCTTGACGTTTCGCCGTCTACCATTTACCATGAGAGGTAAGTCGATCCAGGCCACTGCCTCTCTGACGCGACAGCGGATTCCCTATGGAGTGGCGATCGCTCTGGGCGGTCTCCACCTCGCCCACCGGCTGATTGTGGAATAGCGGTCGATCAAGCGGGAGGTCGTCGATGTGGGTGCGCGTGGTTCTGCTGCTGATTCTGGCCAGCGCGGTCGGATACGGCACGGTTCAGGTGGCGCAGCAATGGCTGGCGCAGGAGCGTGAGCGGGCGGCCAGAAACGTGCCGGCCACGATCGCCGCCCCGCCACCGGCGCCCGCCGCCGGCCGCGCCATCCTGGTCGCCGCGGCCGATCTGGAACTCGGCCATCTGATCCGGCCCGAGGATCTGAGCTGGCAGGCCTGGCCCGATGCCGCACTGGCGCCCAGCTACATCGAGGAAGGCCGGCGCGACATCACCGAATTTCATGGCGCGGTCATCCGCAGCCGGGTGGCGGCGGGCGAACCGCTGACCGATCATCTGGTGGTGCGGCCCGGCGAACGCGGCTTTCTGGCCGCCGTGCTGGGGCCGGGCATGCGCGCGGTGGCGGTGCCGATCGACCAGCGCACCGGCATCGCCGGCCTGATCTTTCCGGGCGACCGGGTCGACGTGATGATGACCTACGTGTTCCGGATCGAGGAGATCGTCGGGCCGGACGGAAGGCCGCGCCGCGCCTCGACCGAAGGCATCCAGTACGAAAACCGGGTGACCACCGAAACCGTGCTGCTCGACATCCGGGTTCTGGCGATCGACCAGAACACCCGGCAATTCGCCACGCCCAATCCCCAGCCGGGTCAGGCGCCGGCGGAGCCGCGCGGGCCGGGGGGCGGCAGCATGGTGACCGTGGAGGTCACGCCGCAGCAGGCCGAATTCCTGACCATCGCGCAGCAAATGATGGCCCAGCGCTCGGGCAGCCTGTCGCTCAGCCTGCGCAGCCTGACCGATCCCAACCAGCCGGCCGTCGTGTCGGCGCTGGAGGAGAACGGCGGCATTCAACTGGTCGGCAACACCGCGCATCCCGGCGAGGAGAAGTTCTTCGGCACCGCCGCCCGCGCCGCACCGACCGAGCGGCGGACCTTCTCTGTGGACAGCGATTTTTCGCTGCTGCTGGCGCCGCTGCCGACCGGCATCGAGTTTCCCGAACCGCCGCCGGTTCCCCAGATCGCCGCTTCCGAAGAACCGCCGCCGCCACCGCCGCCCAGCGAGTCGCCCGGCGGCACGGTGCTGCGCGGCGATGCCGCGCCGCTGGGCGGCGGCGGCACCTGACGCCCGCAACGCCAACCGCGGCTGGACCGAAACGGCCGCCGGATCGACAACGACCGACAGAAGGTATGGTCATGATGCACACCGGTCGCGCAATCGCAGCCAGCCTCGCGCTGCTGCTGGGTCTCGCCCTGGCCGTGCCGGCCCGTGCGATCGAGGTGCTGAGCGGCACCGCCACCGAGCTGAGCCTGGAGGTCGGCCAGGGCCGGCTGATCCGGCTGGATCGCCCGGCGGCCACCGTGCTGCTGGCCGATGAGGAGGTCGCCAATGTCCGGTTCGACGAGGTGTCGTCGTCGCTCCGGCTGGTCTGGGTTTATGCCCGCGCGCCGGGGGTGACCAACCTGCTGGCGGTCGACGGCAACGACGCGCTGGTCGCCAACATCCGCGTCACCGTGCGGCAGGCGGTGGGCGAGCTGAACCAGGGCCTGGCGCAGGTCTCGCCCCGCGGCAACCTGACGGCCCGCGCGGTGCAGAACAACGTGCTGATCACCGGCCGCGCCGACTCGCCGATCGAGGCGGCCAATGTCGAGCGCATGGCCCGGTCATTTGTGCCGGCGGACAACATCATCAACCAGACCCGGATCGACGGCCCGACCCAGATCAACCTGCGCGTCCGAGTCGCCGAGGTCTCGCGCTCGGCCAGCCGTTCTCTCGGCATCAATTGGTCGGCGAGCGTCCAAAGCGGCGACTTCGCGTTCAGTTTTCTGACCGCACTCCCGGTGGACGGCACCATCAGCGCCCTTGCCGCAGCCTTCTCTGGCGGCAATTACGATATCACTGCGTTTATTGACGCCCTCCAGACCGAGGGCTTTGCCACCGTCCTGGCCGAACCGAACCTGACCACGGTTGCCGGCCAGACCGCCAGCTTCTTCGCCGGCCGGCAGATCCCGGTGATCACCGATATCGACCGCGAAGACGGCGCAAACACGATTTCCTACACCTTGCAGAATGTCGGCGTCGATCTGGCTTTCACCCCGACCCTGCTGAACGACGGACGGATCAGCATGCGGGTCCACCCCCGCGTCCGCAGCATCGCCGGCGAGCGCGACATCGGCGCCGGCTTCAGCGTGCCGGAATTCGCCACAAGAGAGGTCGAAACCACCGTCGAGCTCGGCAGCGGGCAGAGCTTCGCGATCGCCGGTCTGTTCCGGTCGGATGTCGGCACCCGGAATTCACGAGTCCCCCTGCTCGGCGATGTCCCCGTGGTGGGCAATCTGTTCCGCTCCAATTCGATCGACCGCGACGAAACCGAGCTGGTGATCGTCGTGACGCCCTATCTGGTCCAGCCGGTGTCGGAAAGCGCGAGCATCCTGGCGCCAAGCGACCCGCTGTCGGCGCCGAACGATCGGACGGTCGAGGATTTCGTTCTCGACCGGTCGGCACCGACAACGGTGCTGGACAGCCCCGATGCCGCCCCGGTCATGGCGAGCGGGCAGCGTCCCGTCGCCTCCGGCTTCATCCTGAACTGAGGAGGCGGCCATGACGATTCGGCAGGATCATCCGACCCGGTTCCGCCGCCTCGCCGCCACCGCTGCGGCGTGCATCCTTGGGGCGCTGGCCGCGTCGGCCTGCGTGCCGGCCTCGGTCGGCCCGACCACCCGGCCGACCATTCCGTTCGACGCCGACCGGGTGCGGGTCGCCCACGAGATGGTCTTCGCGCCCGGCGCCACCGCGCCATCGCCCGCTGACGCTCTTCGGCTTGAAGCCTTCGTCGCGCAGGTCGGCGTGCAGCCGGGCGACACGGTGCGCATCATCGGTTACGGCATGCTCGGGCCGCGGCGCAGCCTGGGAGTGCGCAACCAGCTCGCGGTGCTGGGAATTCCGTCGGTGAGCATCGCCCAGCAGCCCGAGCCGCAGGAGCGCGTCACGGTCGAGGTCGCGCGCACCGTGTTCATGCCGACCGCCTGTCTGATCGAATCGCAGATCCGGGACCCGTTCACGGGTGCCGCGCTGCCCACGCCGGGCTGCGCCAATGCCTACAACCTAGCACGAATGGTCGCCAACCCGGCCGATCTGTTCAGCGGCCGTCAGCCGGTCGGTGGCGCCGATGCCAATCCACAGGTCCGCGCGATCGACCGTTATCGGACCGATGGCGTGATCGAGCCGGAACTCCTGGACGGTGGGCAATGACCTCCTCCGCGAAGGCGACGGCCGGCAAGGCGGCCAGCGATCAGATCCTCGCCTTTGCCTGCGACGAGGACACGCTCGCCGCGATCTGCCGGGTGGTGCCCGGCGGGCGGCGCGGCGTGGAGGTGCGCGAGGGCGGGCTGGGTGCCGCCGCGGCGGCGATCCAGCAGGGCGCGCGCCCGGAATTCCTGATCGTCGACCTTTCCGATTCGGGCAACCCGATCCCCGACCTGACCCGGGTGATCGCCGCCTGCGGGCCGGACGCAACGGTGGTCGCGATCGGCCCGGAAAACGATGTCGGGCTGTACCGCGCCCTGATCGGCGCCGGCGTCACCGATTATCTGGTCAAGCCGGTGACCAGCCAGGAGCTGCGCCGCACCATCCTGGCCGCCGGGCGGCAGGAAGAACAGCCCGAACAGACCACCCAGGGCCGCTGCTGCGCCATCGTCGGTGCGCGCGGCGGGGTCGGCTCCAGCAGCATCGCCACCGGCGTCGCCTGGCTGCTGGCCGATCAGTTCCGCAAGCAGGTCGCGCTGGTCGATCTCGACCTGCATTTCGGCACCGTCGCGCTCAGCCTCGACGTCGAGATCGGCAACGGTCTGCGCAGCGCGCTGGAGAACGCCGACCGGATCGATTCGCTGTTCGTCGCCAGCGCGCTGGTCAATGTCACCGACAGCCTGTTCGTGCTGGGCGGCGAGGAGCCGCTCGACCAGAGTTTCACGGTCGAACCGGCCGCCCTGGAACAGTTGATCGCGGAGCTGCGGCGCATCTTCGACATCGTGGTGCTCGATCTGCCGCGCCATCTAGTGCCGGTCGCCGCTTCGACCCTCGCCACCGTCAACGCGCTGGCCGTGGTCACCGACCTGTCGCTGGCCGGCCTGCGCGATACCAGCCGGATCAAGGCCGGACTGGCGCGGATCGCGCCGGACGCCGCGATCAGTCTGGTCGCCAACCGGGTCGGGCTGGAAAAGGCCAACGAGATCAGCGCCGCCGAGTTCGAGCGCGGGGTCGGCGGCAAGCTCGACTTCGTCATGACCGAGGAAGCCAAGGCGGCCAAGGCCGCGCTCAGCGGCAAGACGCTGGCCGCCGCCCTGCGTGGCAGCCGGACCGCCGCGCCGCTGGAGGCGCTCGCGCGCAAACTGGGGGCGATCGATGCCGGTGCGGGCCGCGACCGGCGCGGCTGGCTGCGGCGCTGGAGATAACGGATCATGCCTCCCGACAACCGCGGTCCTGCCAGTTTCGCCACGCTCCGCGCGGTGCCGCCCGATGACGGCCGCATGGCGGCAGGCGGCGGCGGGCCGGCCGAGGCCGCGGCCGCCTCGCTCAGCCCGCGGCTGGCGCAGCTCTTCGACCATCTGCGCCCGACCCTGCTCGCCGGCTTCAACCCCGACGAGGCGCGCAAGCTGTCGCGCAAGGAGCTGGCCGGACAGGTCACCGATTTCGTCATCGACGCGCTCGACCGGGTGCCCGATCCGCCGGGCCTGATCGATCAGCGCCGGCTGGTCGCGCTGCTGATCGATACCCTGCTCAATGCCCAGGTCGAGACCCCGCCCGAGCTGCCGCCGGAGCCGGAAGTTCCCGCGGAGCGGCCGGCCGCCGGTGCCGCCAAGGCGCCGGGCCCGGCCAAGGCCACGCTGGAAGACGCCAAGCGCCGGATCAAGCCGCTGGTGCTCGAACGGATCGACATCGGCGCCGCATCCAGCCTGGATCAGCCCTCGCTGATCCGCGAGCTGAGCGGCGTGGTGGCGGAGATCCGCGACGAGCTGCGGGTCCATCTGAACCAGAACGAGCACAACGATCTGGTCACCGCGCTGGTCGACGACATGATCGGCCTCGGGCCCCTGGAGGCGCTGCTGGCCGATCAGAGCGTCACCGACATCATGGTCAACGGCCCCAACCAGGTCTATGTCGAGCGCGGCGGCAAGCTGGTGCTCACCGACATCCGATTCCAGGACAACGCCCACGTCATGAGCGTGGCGACCCGCATCGTCACCCGGATCGGCCGGCGGGTCGACGAATCCAATCCGATCTGCGATGCCCGCCTGGCCGACGGCAGCCGCGTCAACGTGATCGTGCCGCCGCTGGCGATCGACGGGCCGTCGATCTCGATCCGCAAATTCTCCAAGCGCGCGATCACGCTCGACGTCATGGCGCGCCAGGGCAACCTGTCGCAAAAAATGGCGATGCTGCTCAAGATCGCCGGCCGCTCGCGGCTCAACATGCTGATCTCGGGCGGCACCGGCTCGGGCAAGACCACCCTGCTCAACGCCCTGTCGCAGACGATCGACAATGGCGAGCGCATCGTCACCATCGAGGATGCGGCCGAGCTGCAGCTTCAGCAGCCCCATGTCGTGCGCCTGGAGACGCGGCCCGCCA
>CAZTNV010000051.1:0-6494 GCA_964615535.1 uncultured Mycobacteriaceae bacterium
CTGCGGCGCCGATCCGGTTCGGTTGCAGCACCTGCATTAGCTGGATAGGGAAACCACGCAAACTGCGGAAAGACCGTATACTTTGGGGAAGGGGCACCGGGCTTTACGTCCGGTTCGGAAGCCGCGTCGATACCTGCCTACCCCCGGACGAGTTCTGATAGTGGTGAAGCCGGCCTGCAATAAAAAGACCCACAAAACCCCAGATAATCATGCCATTGACGCCGATCAGTGTATTGGTCGCCAACATGTGGGCGACGGCGCCGAGGATGATGGCACGGGCCGTATGCATGAACACATCGCCGCCTGCACGCCCCACGGCCAGACCGGACATGATCCGTCCGAATCCGATGATATAGAATAATGCGCCTAGCCAACCCAGCACAAACGGCAGCTCCAGGACGCCGTTGTCGAAAACTTCGATGCTGAGGTAGTTATCGGCACCGGCCAGCCGATTTGCCGACCCTACGGTCCCGATGCCGTTGCCGATGATCTGGTTCTGCGCAAGCCCGACGGCGTCGCCAAGGAATGCCAGCCGCGCCATGAAACTATGGTCGGTTTCGACGTCGCCTAGAGTGCCAAGCCGCTCAGTTATGGTGTTGTTGATCTCATCAACAGTCATCAAGGGCACGGCCAAGAGGGTCGCGGCGGCTGCAATCGCCAGGATGTAGATGCGTTGCCGCGCGGGGACGGACATCACCAGCACCAGCAATGCCAAGGCTCCGCCAATCCAGGAAATCCGGACCAGCGACAGCAGGAGACTGCCCAGCCCAACCACCGCGGCTGGCCAGCGCACCCACCCCGGAGCGGCGAACAGCATCAACAAACAGGCCATCATCACAATCGCGAATGGCCCGGGTGCATTCATCGTGCTGAACACGCGCACCAACAGCGGTTCGGGCCTGCCGATGGATGTCATGTCGACATCCATCATCCAGGCGGCGTCCCAGACGGGCAGAAGGAAGAACTGGACCAGCCCATAGGTGCCCATGACCAGCGCGCCCCAACTGAACGCCGCCTTGACGGTCTCACGATACTGAGCATAACAGCGCCAATTGATCGCGATATGAAGCCCGAAAATCACCGGCCCCAACCAATTGATCAAGCCGAATGTGGCGGCCGACGGCCCAACTCGCGCCACACCAACTGCATAACCATAGAAAATCCCGCAAATGACGAGAACGAACGGAAAGAATGCCGGCCGAAGCAGCTCCGGTGCGTGCCGCACCAAGGTCAGTCCTGCGAGTGCAGCGGTCAGGACCGGAGCCAGAAGGACGAGGCTGAAATCCGTCCAACCGGTCTGATAATCGACCATTCGGCGGAGCATCGGGCTCAAAAAGTAAAGCCAGAACGTGAACCCGACATACAGCCCCGGTGATCGGAAATAAAGGAAGCCGCCAATCGCCAAGGCGCCAGCCAGGTAAACCGGCGCGACCAATCGGCCCTGATGACTCATCAGCAACCCGGTCACGATACACGCGAACCCGATCAAGATCGCTGCCGAGGGGCTGGGCATCCACCCGGCTGGGCGCAAAGAGGCCGCCGGTTCTGGATTGACTGCCGTCATATGTCGTATCCTGCTAACGGTCTAGTAAACGCTCGTCACCGGATCGCGCCAGCCCTGTCCGCGCGGCCAGACCATCGCTTTGAGCAGGCGTCCGCCTCGCCCATCGACCCGGACGGGCTCGACTGTCTCTGCCATGCTCCTGATCGCGGACACCTCGTCCGTTCCGGACGCCATCGTCACCTTGACCTTTTCACAAACGGGGAAATCGCGGGAAGATGCAGTTCATTGTGGAACTGTTGTGTCTAGTTGATAATGGCGTGCGTCAAATTCGGGCGTTTCGCTAAGTCCGTAAACTCCGAGCAGGGCCAGAAATCGCTTTGCGGTAGGTTTTGGTGAATAATGCTCCAAAACCCAAGCCCGTCCTGCAGCAGAAATATCGCCAAACTCCGCAAGTCCTTCCATAATCAGAGAAATCGCTTCTTTCCGATTACCAAGGTTGATCCCGAGATAGTGGCGCTTGTTTGTCGGCATTACGGGAAGCCGGAAGCGATATTGGTCCATGTCCGCGTGAAGCGCAACGGCGCCACAAACCATAGACTCCCAGAAACGCCAGCTATCCCATTGAGAAATACGTGAGGAAGTCAAGCGAAAGCGCGTTATTATCTTACGCGCGATGAAATAGCTGGTAGCTTCCTCTTCCAACCAGGGCGCAACGTACCAGCCGCCAAAGGAAGCGCACGCGACTACTTTTTTCAAGTCATCGAAATAGGCGGGCGAGTGCCTTCGGCCGGTCTGTTCCCACATCAGCCGATGGTAGGGAAGCGGGCTCGCTTCGGTTACCTTTTCCTCACTTGGCAGAACTGGCTTCAGCCTCGGTAAAATCGTTCGCTCGACATGAAGCCTGACGGAGTGTGAGAATTTCGTATGCCGGTAACTTACCCGGAGAACTCGGCTGCGTTCGGAAAACTGTCCCTGTCCAATGCTTGCGCTGATCTGTCGATTGCTCAATCCAAAGGACCAGGGAACCACGACAGGGTTTTTGCTCCTTCCTTCGTAGTCATGTGCCTTTAGAATCAGGTCCACGTTACGGATGGTGTCGAGCTGCCGCCCAATTATTGAATGTCGCGCCTGATCGCGGTGCTCAATCAGCACAATCAACGAATGGCGGCATTCGGCGCGGATTTTTTCAATATTGAGTTCCGGCCGGAGAAGCAGGATTTCACTATCCAGCAAGATAATGTCGCAGTCGCTTGGTGCTACACTAGGTTCGAGCCGAAACAACGTATCCGGTCTGTCCGGGGCAGTCTGCCAAAAGGCACGATCGGAAAACAGTTTTGCCTCAAAGCAGAGCAAGCCCTCAGCCAGACAGACGGCCACATGAGGGTAATACTGAAGATGCGGCGGACGGTGAGGAGGTGAGAAAAAAAATACAGCCAACTTCTTCAATCCTGCCACTGTACACCTCCAAATCTTGGAAATATTTTTTAACCTTAATGCGACTGCTGGCTTACCCTATTCTCGGTTATCCATGCATGGCGATCTTACTCTGCAAGGACACAGGTTCACGATATCTAAATTCTGAAACAAAAGATTGTACCATTTAACGGTTTGACAATTTTAAATTTTGTCCGGTATTGTTCAGTAAACGGGGACATCAGCAGCACTTTGAGCATTGTGCGATCCTCGCCTTTGCCGCGGCTGGTTGATCGCTCTTCAAGGCTGCAATACACCCGAGGGCGCTACCTGTATTTGGCTCGCCTGCCAATATCAAATCCAAACGCGCCAAGAACAGAGTTTCAAAAATACAGCCAGAGTCCTCAGTTGCATAGCCTATCCTATCGGGTAGCATGGCGATTATGCAGAGATGTGCGGGATCTCAGCTTGAAGGCAGAGATCTGGGCGCAATGTCCGCTGGCCGGCCATCGCGCCCGCAATTCGCTCCGGTTCGACGATCACGCGAGCAATGCGGTCTCGGGCAAGGTCGGGCTGGTGAGGCCGGTCAGCTCTACCGGATTCTGGAAGTCCAGAGAGTCGGGCGCCGAGGCCCGCGCTGCGACCTTGAACCCGGACGGCAGGGCAGAATTGGTAGTGAAGTCGATCTGGTTAAGATCGGCAAAGCTTGTGCTTTCACTGTAAATGAACGTGTCGGTCGCGTCGAACTTGATGGTCTCGTCCGACCTCGTCGCCAGCAGCACCGTCGTCTGCGACTGCTGAGGCAGGGAACCGGCATAGACGTTGATATGGTCGTATTGGGCCGCAAACGGCGTGTTGGTGGTCGAATGGGTACTGATCACGCCGACGGCCAAGCCGCTGTCCACGCTGCCATTCTGGTAGGTGCCCTGGATGGCGGCGAGGATCTTGCTGCCGGTGGCAAGGGTGATCGCTGTCCCGGTCTCAAGCGTGCCCCCATCGATTTGCCAAGCCGGGATCACGGTTCCGGTTCCCGGATTGATTTCGAAGAACAGGTCCACCTGGGCGCCGATTTCGATCGCCGCCTCCACGAAGCTCTCCGCTACGACCACTCCATTTTCCTCGTGCAGGATCAGGATGTCGATATCATTGCCGCTGGTGCTGTCGTCGTTGGCGGCGACGGCCAGCTTGATGTAGTTGTCCTGATCGCCGGTACCGATATGCATGCCGGCCGACTGTCCCTTCAGCAGAGTTTCCGGGGTCAGCGGCTGCATGACGCTGAGCATGCGGGCGTTGACGAGGAACGATGAGTCCGGGGACAGGTTCGGCGTGATGCCGAACTGGAACCCGTTGTCCTGGGTGTTGGTGGCGCCCTTGGCGTCGCCTTCCGTCGTGTTGAGGATGCTAAAGATTCCGGAGGTGCCGCCGGCGATCAGGTTGTCGTCGTCGTACTGGTCCAGGTAATCGGTGGTGCCGTTGTTCATCCAGCCGGTGAAGCCGAGACCCTGGAACCCGAAGCCGGGATCGTCGTTGCGGAGCGGGTTGAAGAAGCCCGTCGTATCGGTGATCACGAGATCCTTGCCGTTGAGCGCCGCCAGGGCGAAGTGGTCGGTCGGGTCGGTGAGGGTATCGTTGTCGTCGTCGGGATCGTTCAGATCGGAAACGAAGTCCTGGTCGTTGTCCGGCGGCACGCTGGACGGGTTGTTCGGGTTCGAGCCGTTGGCGAGTTCGTCCTCGTTGGAATAGCCGTCGCCGTCCGTATCGTCCGGGCTCCCGGTCAGGGTGGTCGGAACCAGAACGCTGATGTCCTTGGTGCCCGCTATGAACCCGATCCAGATCGTTCCCGGAAACGCTCCATTGTCGCCCTGGACGGTCACGTCCAGCGGGATTCCGCTCAGCCCCGATGCGATCTGTTCCTTGACGGCAGAGGTGCTGTCCGCATTCGGAGTGATGCGATAGATCGCGCTGTCAAAAGCCGCAGTGATCAGATCGCCCTTCATGGCATTCCCGAAGGTGCTGGCGGTGTACTCGGTCAGTCCATTGGTCGAGACGGGCCAGGTCGTGAGCGCCTGATCCTCAACGCCCGGCAGCAGGAAATCGCCATCGTTGGGGAACGACAATCCCGGATCGACCGGCGGCCAGTCGGTCGGCAGATCGACGCCGGGCGTCTGGCGAAAGCCGCCCGGTTCGGTGTACAGCCCGGCGCCGTTGGGATTGGCCCGGATCGGGTTGGGATGGCCGCCGTAATAGCCGGGGCCGGAAATATACTCGAGATGGTCGAGGTTGTTGACGCTGTTGAAGCCGTCCGGGTCGTTGGTCGGAAGATTGTTGTTGACGGTCGCGGTGCCCTCGCCGTTCGGCAGGCCGCCCCAGCCCTTGTTGGCACCGTTGTCGATCGTATACATCTTGCCGGCTTCCGTAATGACGATGTCATACGAATTGCGGAAACCGGAGGCATAGACCTGTACCGGTCCGCCCGCCACCAGACGGGCCTGATTGAGCCCGTTATTGCCGCCGAACGGATCGCGAGTGGCCTCGATGGCGTCGTCGAGCGTCGGATCGTTTACCGTCGGAAGATCGTAGACGTAATCATTCGCGCCGTTTTCGATCACCGGAAATTCGGCCGGGTTTTCCAGCCGGGTCAGATCGACCGAAAGGATGGCCGCGGAAAGTGCGTATTCGGTTTGGAAGGCGAAATTCGTCGATGGGGCGCCGGCATTGGTGTGGCCGCCCTGGGCCACGTAAAGCATCGTGTGGCCGGTGATCGGGTCGGTGCCGAGAGTCATGCCGTTGGTCGAGTGGTTCTCTTCCGATCGGGGAAGGCCACGAACCAAATCCAGCTTTTCCCAACCCGACCCGGTCCAGGTCAGCTTCGAAATAATGCCGGAGTTGGTGTCGAGATTGACGTCGCCCTTGCCGCCGCCGCTGCCGCCGCCTTCGCGAGGGTCGCTTGAGGAGACGTAAACTATGGGATTTTGAACGGTTCCGGTGACCACGATGCCGGTGATCTGGCGGTTGGCGACATTGGTGTTGAGCTGACCATCATCGTCATGGTTCGGGATGTTCTTGACGAGATTGATCTCTTCCGCCGTGCCGAGGACGCTGAAGCTGGTGATCTTTTGGGTCGCGGGGTCAACGTTCTGTCCGATGTCGAACGCGTAGATCGTGCCGAACCGCTCTGCGGCGTACAGCCGTCCGTCCGGTCCGAACTGCAGGGAGGTATAGGGTTTGTCCGGGACGCCCTGAAGATCGACGAGATCGAAAGCGATCGCCTGGGATAGGTCGCCGACGGTCACGGTCACGGTAGCGCTGTCAAAACCGCCCTTGCCGTCGTCCACCGTATAGGAAAACTCCGCCGTCCCGTTGAAACCCGCCGGCGGCGTGTACGTCAGTCTGTCATCGGTCAGATCGCTCGCAGTGCCGTTGTCGTCGCGGGTCACCGAGCCTTTGGTCGGCTGGGAAAAACTGAACAGCGCCAGCGTATCGCCGTCGGGATCGGTGTCGTTGGCCAGCACGGGGATGGTGACGGCGGTGCCCGCCGCGGTCGTCGCCGTGTCGTTCTGGGCGTCGGGCGGCTGGT
>CAZTNV010000051.1:6594-16146 GCA_964615535.1 uncultured Mycobacteriaceae bacterium
CCTTGCCGCCGCTGAAAAACTGGTCGGCGCCATAGGCCGTGCCGTCGGCCGCGGTGACGGCGCCGCCGCCGGCATTGACGGCGATCGCCGGTGCGGCGGTTTCGGCCGCCGTCAGGTAGATGGGCGCCGTCACGGCACTGATCGGTAGGTCGCCATTGGCAGGATCAATCAAGCTCGCGACAAATCCGAGCGGCAATCTGTCGGCATTCGAAATGCCGCTGACCGGGATGTTTGTGAAATCGAAGAGGTTTGTAATATCCTGCGTTCCGCCGGTGAGAAGAATATCCCTCACCTGAAACTCGGCCGCATTGTTTGCCGGAAAGTCGGAAGCGGCAAGCGCCGCCAGTTGCTGGTCCAACTGGCTCTTGTAGGGTTCCGCGAAGAGATTGGTCTTGGGCTGGATGAATCCCTTGGTAAGCACCACTCGGGCGGTTTGCCCTGCTGGACCGCTTATCGAAACCTGCGGTCCGGTCGTCGCGTCATAGGACCCTACGCCGCCGGGTGCCAGGCCATTGACGGTCAGCGTGACGTCACCACTTCCGGTATTCTGGGACGCCAGGGCCTGAGCCCCACCCTGACTGTCGCTGACGCCCGAGACGGTTTGCACG
Organism: uncultured Mycobacteriaceae bacterium; assembly: GCA_964615535.1. Taxonomy (GTDB): domain Bacteria; phylum Pseudomonadota; class Alphaproteobacteria; order DSM-16000; family Inquilinaceae; genus CAZTNV01. The sequence goes on from CAZTNV010000051.1 coordinate 7,203, forward strand.
CCCTGGAGATATCCGGTTGCGGTCGTGTCGTCCTCGAAGGTGACGGTGAACCGCGAACCGATCAGCTCGGCGCCGCTGACGCCGCCCACATCCCATGCCGGGTTCGATCCGGCATCCAGCGTCGTCTTCGCTGCCCCGGCGATTGAATTGGGATCCATATCGATGGAAAACCCGAGCGTCTCCCCGGGCTGGAACCCGCCATTGACCGCGGGATCAAAGGAAAGCTGAATGCCCTCGTACCCGGCAGTGCCGCCGGTCCCGATATAGGAGGCCATGGACGGCGCAACGACGCCGGTGGCTCCAGCCGTATCGATAGTCAAGGCCTTGAAAGCAGTGTCGCCCGCCAATCCGAAAGGATCAAAGACCGTATCGGGGTAGATTGCGTTTGTGACATCGATCTCAATCTGTTTGATGTTTTTTGTGCTTGTGATTGGGTTCGTAATCAAGAAAGAGTTTAAACCGAAGTTTGAAGTTTGAACATCACCGTTGATCGTCACGGTAAGCTTCGCTTCGCCCGCCATAGCGTCGGCCCTCCAATTGTGTGGAGCCAGATCTGACAGGCCATACCAAAGGCTTACAGTATCCGGCAAATGATGTATGCTTGATAGCTGTCGCGTGACAGACCAGACCGGGACTCAATCAACTTTGCGGCCCGAGGACCATCTATCACGCCTTATTCCGCCGGCCAATGCATCCGATGGTGTTACTCCACTCTTGTCCTAATCGTCTCATATTTATACTTCTGCTCTAATCACCCACTCTCATACTATTCAGGCCAGGGCCAGCCGGTTATCCACAGCCCGCAAACCGGTTCCTGAAACCTGACCTGTTGCCCAGAAAGAGAAAGCAGTGACCGGGTCATCCGGCCGCCCGCTGGTCCGCTGATATTTGCGAACGATTGGAGTGTCGGTCGCGATTCCCGTGCCGATGCCACTCCAATCCGCTGATCCGGTCGGCGAGGTATGTACCAAGGGCGGCCTCCGAGCATTTGGCGTCCCAAAACGCCAAGGTTTGCTGGTGGAGGTCGAAAAGCCGCTCCGGATCGGCGTGAAGTTTTGCCGCCAGTTCCGGAAGCTCGTCCCATGAGCGTACGGTGATCCTGGGCAAATCATCGAGATACCACCGTCTCGGCAGGCGCTCGCAGATCACCACGCAGCCATACCGTGCAGCCTCATAGAGCCGGAAGGTCTCCAGCGAAGTCCCTCGCGGCACCAGGCAGATTTTGGTGTCCATCATGATCGACGAGTAGCGATCGCCGCCCGCCGCAAGGCTGGAGTGAAAATTGGCCGTTTCGCCGAAGAATATTTCAATTTCGGGCTCATGGCGTTTTATTTTGGCAATGCTGGCGGCCATTTGTTCTCGGGCAAGCACCTTGGGGCTCTTGAAGAGTTGCCTTAATCGACTCGGATTACCGAAATGATTAACACTGCCGACGAACGACAGAAAAAATGTGCGTTCCCGGAACGGCTTGAGAGGAATAGGTTCTTGCGCAGCGTAGCCCAATGGCATCGTCAGAAGCGGGCAGATTTTCTGCTGGGTTAATTTCAAGCGGGCATAATTCAGGAAACCAGGAGTCCATCGGATACATTCGCGGACATATTTGATTGCCGACGATATGTCGATCCAGCGGAGGGAAGCGGACGCCTGATTGATCGGCGTTGCGCCATAACATTTGAAGATCATGCCAACTTTATCAACGTAATCCGGAATGCGGTTGGCCTCATCGCCATAAATCAGCGCGACGACGTCATCGCCATAAGAAGGGAGATCGTGGATGCAGTCATAGGTAAGGTAGAAAGTCTTGCCTTTTACAGTGCCGACCGCTTCCATAAACCGCAAGGCACCGATCACATAATCGAGCCGTAACTTGTCCGGCAGCCGGCCGTCGAACAGATCTATGTCTATGGTGATTGGTTCGCTACGAGGCCGGTGTTTGATGATATAGGTGTTCGACGGAGCTCCTGAGTCCGGATATCCGATCCTGGCCGATAATGAGACCATAGGCTTGCCCTGAACCAAATCATTACATGCCAACATGGTCTTTGATACCATGAACCGGGATCGCCCGCGACCTGTCCAACCGGACTACCGGAGTGCGACCAGGACGCAGGCAGCCTAGTACCATGGTTGAGGTTGGCCAGATAGCCACCCGTGCCGCCGCCAAGACCTCCCCCTCGGAAACCGCAAGCTGCCCTCATGGTCCCCTGCCCATCTCGGCTGCAGGACCCGGCCGGTCAGGGCAATCGGCCGGAATCGGATCAGGACGGTTCGGACCGAAGCTCGGTCGGCGCGACCGGCATGACGCGCGGTCCGGTCCGCACCCGCGACTTCAGGTATTTCGCCAGCCACCGTGGTCTCAGGTAATAGCTCGAATAGGCGATGTTCTTGAGCCGCGTGACATCCGCTGCCGACAGATTTTTGTGCCGCATCACCAGGTCGAAGTGGGTATAATCGTCAAACCTTTCGGCTGTAATATTGTCTTTGATATCGTCATAGAACTTGGTACCGGGATAGGGTGTAGCGACTGAATATTGTGCTCCGGCGGTATTGAGCAGCCGTGAATAGCGGATAGTCTGCAGTGCGGTATCAATCGTATCGTCCGGCATTGCCAAAATGTAGAAGGCAATGATTTGGATACCGAGGCGCTCGACAGCACGGATACGTTCGATCTGTTCGTCGAACCGGAAATTCTTCCGGTTGAATTTTTTCATCACTTCGAGATTGCCGCTTTCGACACCGACCTTGGCGGTAACCAGGCCAGCCTGACGGAGCACTGCCGCAAGCTCCGGGTCGAGGCAATTGAGATGGGTTTCTATGATGAAGGACAGGTTCAGCTCGCGAGCGATCAGCTCCTTCGCAAACTCCATGGTCGCCTTGCGGTCGAGCGAGAAGATCGGGTCGCGGAACAGAATTTTCCGGACACTATAGGTTTCCTTGAGATACTGCATTTCGTCGACAATGCGCTTGGCCGACATGCGGCGGACCGTCTTGCCCTGCTGCAACGGATAGGTGCAATAGTACCGGCACGGAAACGGACATCCCCGGCTTGCGATCATCGGCAGAAAACGGCCGCCGCCGCCATACAAGCGGTATTGCAGGAATTGGCTGCCGAACGGCTCCCAGTCGGGCAAGGGCGCCTCGTCGGGATTGACGAAGCCGTAGTCCATGATCACGCCCTTCAACGTGCCCAGATCCTGCGGCCGGCTGAAGAATGCCTCCGGTTCGCCGCACAGGACGAAGGTTCCCGCCTCCAGATAGCGATCCGGGACGACCCCGGCGAACGGACCGAGGAAGCCGACCGGGACACCTGCGTCGCGGATTTTCCGGCCCCACCGTAACTCCTCGCTGTGCTCGACGATGCTGGACGGCATCAGCACGAGGTCATGGTCCGCATCGGGCATCCGGTTCCGCCCATATGTGACTTGATGTCCCTGCCGCTTCAACTGAGCGGCCAGGTACGGCAGATAGAGAGAGGGAAAATCGACCGTCTGCTTTTTGATCCAACTTAAAATTTTTGGGAACGCCGCGTTACCGAAGTCGTTCACGGTCCCGAAGCCGCCATTGGTGTCTTTTGATACGCGATAGGGCCGGGGTGAATATGCATCGAGGATAAATATTTTCATGGGATTTGGTCCTTTATTGAGAGCCCACTGGCGGAAATTGTCGGGGTACGGCTATGCAAGCCGGCAATCGCACGATCGAGGTGAACGACCCGGCGGCTGCGATAGCAGCAACCAGGTATCGGTACCCGGTTCAAGACGGGTGGACATGGTCAGGGCGCCGATGCTTTTGCCTTGAGCCGTTGTCAACCGCCTTGCCAGGAGAGCGGTGCCTGTGGCAGAGGCCTGTCCTTTGACGGGAAAAACGCCACCCTGCCGATCGTGGATTTCGGCGGTCGCGATCGTCACGGCCATGCCCGATACCGTTCATGATCTCCCGTCCATGGAGCGGCCCGGGCGATTCTCTCGAGGCCGTTCGGCGCCGGTCCAGATCAATGAAATTCCCTTCAAGCACTGTGGACGGGCAGACATGCCAAGCCACCGCCAGTTCTTTACCGTTCATGTCTTGACCTGGGGTCCCCGAGAAATCTGCCACACGACGACTGCCGATGAATAATATAACCATATTCATTGTCCTATTCGGTAGCAAACATTCATGCTACGATCAATGCAGAGTCAGACTAAACTCGTTAATTCTATGGTATTATACCATCCCTCAATCAGGCTGAGTCTGCGGCGGCTGCGAACGGGCGGGGCGGCAGGAATGTTGTGCAACTGTTTTGACAACATACCCTTTCCTGATCATGGGTGCCGCCGGGCCATGCCCGGCCGGAGGTCGCTGCGGATCGCGAATGTTAGGAACAAATCCCTATATCCAGAAGAAGGCAAGGCCGCCGCCGCATCGGGAGCCGTCCGATTTCCGCCAGATCCGGGGCTCGGAAGCGCCGGTCAGAAGGGAAAGATCAGCGGTATCACGACCAGTGCCAGAACCATGGTCAGCAGCAGGAGAGGCAGGCCGGTCCTGACGAAATCGCTGAACCGGTAATCGCCCGGTTCCAGCACCAGCGTGTTGACCGGCGAGGAGATCGGCGTGGCGAAGGCGGCCGAGGCGGCGATCGCGATGGTCATGGCGAAGGGATAGGGCGACACCGCCATGTCCTGGGCGACGCTGATGGCGATCGGCGCCATCAGCACTGCGGTCGCGGTGTTGGAGACCAGCAGGCCGATCCCGGCGGTGATGGCGAACAGCCCGGCCATCATCGCGAACGGCCCGGCCGCACCCAGGCCGGCGGTCAGGCTTGCGGCGATCAGGTGGGTTCCCCCGGTCTTGTCCAGCGCGGTCGCCAGCGGCAGCATGCCGGCGATCAGCACCAGGCTCTGCCAGTTGACCGACCGATAGGCGGCGTCCATGGTGACGCACCGGGTCACCACCAGCGCCAACGCCGCGATCAGCACCGCGGCGACCGCGGGCACCAGGTCGAAGGTCATCAGCCCGATCATCCCGAACAGGATGGCGAGCGCCGTCGGCGCCCGGTCGCGCGCCGGGGCGACATCGGCCATTTCGACCGGAAAACCGAGCACGACGAAGTCGCGGGTCTCGGTCTTGAGCGTCCGGATCGCCTTCCACCCGCCACTGACCAGCATCAGGTCGCCGGCGGCCAGCCGTTCGTCGATCAGCCGGCCGGCCAGCGGTTCGCCCCTGCGCCGGATCGCCAGGACGCTGACGCCGTGCCGCGACCGGAAGGCCGCCTCGCCCAGAGTGCGGCCGACCAGCCGGGAGTCCGGCGTCACCAGCATTTCGGCCAGGCCGAGATCCTGCGCCAGGCTGCGCTGCCGGCGCTCGTCGAGCGGCAGCCGGTCGAGGCCCCTGGCTGCCGCCAGCTCGGCGACCTCGCCATCGCCGCCGATGGCATAGAGTATGTCGTGCGGCGCGAACACGGTCTCCGCCAGTGCCGGTTTCACCGACTGGGTGAACCGGTCGCGGTGCTCGACCCCCAGGATGGTCACGCCGAACGCGGTCCTGAGGCGCGCTTCGGCCACGGTCAGCCCGGCCAGGGGGGAGGCCGGCCGGACACGGAGGCGATGGAGCCGGCCCCGCAGGCGATAGGCTTCGACCAGATCCAGCAGCGTCCGCCGGTTCTCCTGCCGGTCCCCGCCGTCGCGGCGGTCGGGCAGCAGCCGGCGGCCGATCCACAGCATGAAGCCGATGGCAAGCGCCAGCACCGCCAGACCGATCGGGGTGAAGCTGAAGAAGCCGAACGGCTCCAGGCCCTGGCCGCGCAGGGCGTCGCTGACGATCAGGTTGGGCGGCGTCGCGATCAGCGTCAGCATGCCGCTGATCAGGGCGGCGAAGGCCAGCGGCATCATCAGCCGGCCGCGTGCCATCCCGGTCTTGGCCGACACCGCGAGCACGATCGGAATGAAGATCGCGACGATGCCGGTCGAGCTCATGAACGCCCCGAACCCGGCGACCACCAGCATCAGCAGGGTCATCATCCGGGTCTCGCTGGCCCCGGCCACCTGCATCAGCCAGTTGCCGACGGCATAGGCGACGCCGGTCCGCACCAGACCCTCGCCGACCACGAACAGGGCGGCGATCATCAGCACGATCCGGTCGCCGAAGCCGGCCAGGCTCTCGGCCACCGTCAGGACCCCGCTCAGCATCAGCGCCAGGACGACCAGGATCGCCACGACGTCCAGGCGGACCCGGTCGCTCGCGAACAGCACGACGGCGGCGAACAATATGCCGAAAACGAGCAGGGTCTCTCCGGTCATGGGGCCTCTCGTCCTTCCGCTCCGGTCAGGAATCGGCGCGGCATTGGAGCACGATGGCAGGGTGAAGCCAAAGCGCTCGATGCCGCCGCAGCGGCGAACGGATGCGCAGCCGGCGCTTCAGTCCCTTATTGAGAGTCCGAATGAGATACTGGCCATGGATGGCTATCCTGCGGCAATGCCGCAAGATCAATCAATGATTGTAACACCATCAATCTTCGTTCAAGCCATGCCGTGCCGGCGACCGGACGGCAGGAACGGGAAAAGGGCGGCCCGTCCGGCGACGGGCCGCCCCCGGGAGGGCGGAACCTGCCTTCCGCGGTCAGGCGAGGACGCCGCCCACGGCCGCGGCGATGATGCCGTAGATCATCATCGGCACGACCGTGCGTTTGATGATCCAGCCCTCCTTGTTGAGGATGCCGAGGATCGAACAGACGGCGACGATGTTGTTGATGCACACCATGTTGCCCATGGCGCCGCCGACCGACTGCATGGCCAGGATGGTCGTGACGTTGAGGTTGGCGGACTCGGCGATCGATTGCTGGATGCCGGCGAACATCAGGTTGGAGACGGTGTTGGAGCCGGCGAAGAACGCGCCGATCGCCCCCAGGTAAGAAGCCACGTACTGCCAGCTCCCGCCGAAGCTGTCGGCGAAGAACCGGCCGATGACGATGACCAGGGCGTCTTGGCCGCCGGCCCGCATCAGCCCGACCATGACCAGCGCGCCCAGCAGCGCGATGATCGGCTTCTTCATCCGGTCGTAGGTCTCGGTCCACACCGCCCGGCCGGTGTCGAGTCCGGCCCGGAACAGCAGCAGCGAGGCGCCCGCGACCAGGAAGAACGGAATGAAGGCGGGGATGTAGAGGGTCTGGAAATTCCACGCCGCGCTGGTGCCGAAGATCGAGGAAAGCTGGGCCACCAGCGCGGTCGACAGGGTGAAGTTGCCGAGCGTGCCGAGCGACGCAGAGAGCATCGGTTCGGTATTGTTCAGCAGGCCCTTCAGCCCGAGATCCGGGATGCGGGTGGCGATCAGTACCAGCACCGTGCCCCACAGCGGGAACATCGCCTTGATCAGGGTGCCGGTGCCGATGGCCGGTGCCCGCTCCGCGGATGCCGGCGCCGGGACCGTGGCGTCGCTGCGGGCGAGCCCGATGCCCCGCTGCGCCAGGACGGCCGACAGGACCAGGCCGATGATGCCGCCCAGCAGGGACGGGAATTCATAGCTGAAAAAGGCGATGACCAGATAGGGCACCACGCAACTGAGAATGCTGAGATAGATGTAGACCAGGTTGGCCCTGATCTCGCGCCATGACACCACGAAGGACAGCGCGATCACCGGGATGATCAGGGCGGCGACGCTGTGGATGATCGCCGACTTGATGCCGACCTCCATGAGCTGAGCGGCGGTGAGGTCGAGTTGGCCGAGGCCGAACCAGGTCGGCGTGCCGACCGCACCGAAGGTCACCGGCACCGAGTTCATGATCAGGGCCAGGCAGGCGACCGGAAGGGCCGGAAAACCGAGGCCGATCAGGATCGGCGCAGCCAGCGCCGCCGGGGTGCCGAAGCCGCTGGCGCCCTCGATCAGGAAGGCGAAGGCCCAGCCGATGATCATCAACTGGGCCACCGGGTTTGGGCTGACGGTGTTGAGCCAGGCGCGCACCTGCGCCATCGCCCCGGTATGCTCCATCGTCTTGAACAGCAGGATCGCGCCCCAGATGATGAAGATCGGCACGAAAGCCGTCAGCATTCCGGAGATGACGGTGGCATTGGTCACGTTGGGGTCGGCATCGAAATAGACCAGTTTCAGGACATAGACCAGGATTGCCGCCACCGGCAGCGCAATATAGGACGGTACCGAATTCTTCTTTGTCATCATGTAGATCAGGATGACGATCGGCGCCAGTGCCAGGAGGGCATCGAGGGCGGACGCTTCGGGCATTTCGGACTCCCTTGGGGGTTTGCCTGCCGCCTTCTGGGGACGGCCAGGTTTGGTGGGCGGCGGCCGGGGGCGCCCGGTCTGGTGCGCCGCGATCGAGCCGGACGGCGGTCAGCCGGCTCCGGTGCAGGTCCGGGCCGGGGATACGGTTGGTTGCCCGGCGTGCTGTAACCGGCCGGTCCCGCAGCGCCGGCCGCGCCAGTGACCCGGCCGGCACAGCGGGTCGTGGATCAATGTCGCTGCGGGGACAGCGGCCCGCAACGCTTCGGCCGGCGCGGCGGGTCGGGACGGCAGAAGAAGATCGGCAATGGCGGCGGCGCGGGCCATGGGAAACTGCTCCGGCTCATAGGTACGTGTTGCTGGCTGTTCATGTTTCTTGGTTTTGTCGTTCTGCACGGGATCGAGTCCGTCCTGGTCGGTCTGCCGCCTGCCGGGAACCCGGCGTTGACTGCCAGGGGACATCCCGATCCTCGAAGCGTGCGTTGACAACCGCACTTGATCAAGTGGTCCGGTGGTCCGACCAATATGAATTGATCTGGATCTAACAAGCAGGGCAAGAAAAAAATATGAATGGATTGTCGGGTCGGGAGACGACCCGCCCGGCCGGATATCAGGGCCTCATCCGGTCGCCGGCCGGCCGATCGCATCGGGGTTCATTTGCCGGTTTACCGGCCAGATTTGGCAACGATGGAGGTCCGAACCGATGGCCGGCGATGCGATGACGGCCGGCGGCCCA
>CAZTNV010000052.1:0-9613 GCA_964615535.1 uncultured Mycobacteriaceae bacterium
GCAGGTGCCGCTGGCCGGCGCGGTGATCGTCTCGACGCCGCAGGACATCGCCCTGCTCGATGCCCGCAAGGGCCTCAACATGTTCCGCAAGGTCGATGTGCCGATCCTCGGCATGATCGAGAACATGAGCTATTTCTGCTGCCCGAATTGCGGCCACCGGTCGGAAATCTTCGGCCATGGCGGGGCGCGCGCCGAGGCCGAGCGGCTGGGCTGCGAATTCCTGGGCGAGGTGCCGCTGCATCTGGACATCCGCGAGACCTCGGATGCCGGGCACCCGATCGTGCTGGCCCGGCCGGACAGCGAGCACGCCAAGGTCTACCGCGCGATCGCCGCGCGGGTATGGCAGAAGCTCTCGGGCGATACGGCGGCCCCGCGCCGCACTGCACCGCGCATCGTCGTGCAATAGCGTAGTGCGCGGTCGAGCGGGGGTGATCGAACGGGCGGTCAGGGCGGCCCCGCTTGCCCGCTGGCCGCGGCCTGCTCTTTTTCCATGCACACCCCTTCGGCATTTCTGAACGATCAGGCCCCGCGAAAGCCATAAACCGCTCTTAACTTGTTGCGGTCGGATGAAACCGGTGCAGCAATTTCGGCGTGCTGCCGGGATTCTGGCGCTATGCGGTGAAGTGGGGGGAACGACACGATGCGGTTGAGCAAGCAGTGCCGTGGCTCGGGTCTGCCGTTGACGGCGGCCCTGCTGGCAGCACTGGCCGCCCCCGTGCCGGGCATGACCCAAGACGGAACCCGGACAGACGGATCCCAAAGCCTCTATGTCCGCAACTCCGGCTCGGTCCCGCTCTCGACCATCCATGTCTCGCCCGACTACCGCAGCAATTGGGGCAGCGACCGCCTGGGATCGCAGCCGCTTCAGCCGGGCGATCAGGTGCAGGTCGATCTGGGCAATGTCGGCAGCGACTGCTTTTTCGACGTCATGGTCGGCAATGCCAACGGCGAGCGGCACCAGTTCTGGAGCCTCAACCTGTGCAGCCAGCGCACTCTGGACATCCGCTGACCGGCACGCTCTGGCAACGGCGATCACCGGCAGACCGGGCGGCGTAGACCGAGGCACAGCAGCAGCCATCCGGTCCCGGCCCTCCTTCGCCCGGCATCCGGTCTGCGCTGTCTTCCGCACCGGGGCGTCTTTCGCTCAGCGGCGCAGCTATCGCGGATCAGGGGGCCACCACCTCATGGTGGTGCTTGGGGGCGGGTGGCGTCATGATGTCGTCCCGGTGCACGCCCTTGATCACCAGATGCCCCTTTTTCAGGGTCACCATGTCGCCATCGATCTGAACCACCTGATAGCCCGACGGGTCCTCGGTGACGGCATCGGCCCGCTTCAGGGCAACGTGGTCGCCGATCTTGTAGCCCATCTCTTTCCTCTCCTCGATCGACCGTGGCACCGCCTGGGCGGCCGCCGCCATTTACTCCGTCGATAAGCGGTCGAGGTATTCGACGATGTCGTCGATCTCGTGCCGGCTCAACGACAGGTCGGGCATCGGCGGATGCGGGGCGGTGAGCCATGAGCGCCGCCAATCGGGCGACCGGCCAGGCGCCCCGGTACGGTTTTCCCGGGCCAGGCTCTCCAGCGTCGGCGCCGCATCGCTGCCGGTCCTGGCGGCGCTGCCGAAATGACACTCGGTGCACCATCGCTCCGCGAGCCGGCGGCCAGCTTCGGCATCCGCCGCCGCCGACGCCTGCGGCAGGACCGGAAACGCCAGGACGACCACGGCAAACAGCGCCGACCTCATCGCCGATCCCTTCGGTCCACCCCATATCCTGGAAAACTTGACCCTGATCCACGGCCTTAACCGCAGGTCAGATATGGATATGCTCCCGATACGCCGGCGGTCAAGTTATGGAGAAAGGGCCGGAAGGTCGCAGCATCCCGCCGCCATGGCTGCCGGTTTCTGCGCGCCAAAATTGAAAGAATGCCGATCCGGCCTGGGCGCAAGCAATTTTTGTCTGCTTATACTTGTCCTCTATTCGGTCCTGATCGTTGGTATTCTCGATATGGCACCGATCCGCCCGGCGGCGGCCGAGGCGGGCGCGCCGGACCGGCTCGAGTCCGGCGGCACCGCGGCGGTGGCCGGCGTGGTGGATGGCGACACGGTGATGCTGGCCGATGGCCGGCAGGTGCGGTTGACCGGGCTGCAGGCGCCCAAGCTGGCGCTCGGCCGCGCCGGGTTTCGCGACTGGCCGCTGGCCGAGGCGGCGCGGGCGGCGCTTGAGGAAATCGCCGGCGGCCATGCGGTGACGCTGCGCCATGGCGGCGCGCGGCTCGACCGCCATGGCCGCGTGCTGGCCCATCTGGTGCGCGGCGACGGGCTGTGGGTGCAGGGCGAGATGCTCCGCCGCGGCATGGCGCGGGTCTACACCTTTTCCGACAATCGCGCGCTGGCCGCCGAGATGCTGGCGCTGGAGGGCGAGGCCAGGGCCGCCCGGCGCGGCATCTGGGACCATCCCTTCTATGCCGTGCGCACGCAGGACGAGACCGACCGGCACATTGACACATTCCAGGTGATTGAGGGCCGGGTGCTGGATGCCGTGACGCGCAGCGGCCGCATCTATCTCAATTTCGGAGCGGATTGGCGGACCGATTTCACGGTCACCATCGCGCCGCGGCACCGGCGCCCCTTCCTGGCTGCGGGGCTCGATCCCGAGAGCCTGAGCGGCGCCCTGATCCGGGTGCGCGGCTGGCTGATCTCGCGCAACGGCCCGATGATCGAGGCGACCCATCCCGAACAGATCGAGCGGCTGCCCGAACCCGGCCACTGACCGGGCGCCCCGATCGGTTTCGCTCCTATCGGTTTCGTCCCGATCGGTCTCGCCCCATTCTCTCGCAATGTGGAACAAGCCCCGATTCCGGCGGTTTTATCATACAGCCGGGATGGATGGCGAATGGATTAATGCCAACGGCCCGACGGGTGAGAATGGGGTAAGGAAAAAAGCTCGAAGGACACAACCCGTTATCCGTCGATTCGGTGCACGGCCGCGCTGTCTGCTGGCTGCGGGAAATGCTTTGTCGGGTTGACTCGATAGAGCAGGCAACTATCATGGATGAGGCGCCATGGTAGTGGTAGTCTTGTCGAGTAACATCCTTCTTGAAGGGTGTTACCGTCAAATGGATGGCGTCATTGGCCATGCAATGGTGCACATGGCGGCGTCGCAGGTGCCGGCAAGCCGCGGCTTGAGAGACCGCTCGGTATGGCGTTAGGAAGTTGTCTTGGCCTTTGTGATCCCGGAGGCGGAACGCTCGCGTCAATGTTTTGGCAAGCCGCTTGCCATAAGCGGGCGCGGTACCTTAGCACGGCGACATCCGATCAACTGGCAGGACCGGGCGGCAGGAGGATATGGCGGGAAAATCGGGAGATCTTACTCCTAAGTATGGTGCGACCGTCAAGCAGCCGTCCGATGCCGGGCAGCCTGACGAGACCACGGCGGGCGAGACCGCACCCTGTCCGGTGGTGGGGCTGGGCGCCTCGGCCGGCGGGTTGGATGCGTTCAAGGACTTCCTGGATCACACGCCGGCCGAGTCGGGATTGGCCTTTGTCATCGTTCAGCATCTCAGCCCGGAACACCGGAGTCAGCTCGCCGATCTGCTGAGCCGGTGCACCGCGATGCCGGTGCGGTTGATTGATGGCGACATGCCGGTCGAACCCGATACCGTGTTCGTCATCCCGGAAAACGCCGGGCTCAGCATTCGCGGCGGCGTGCTGCGGCCGGTCAGGCCGCTGCCGGTTGGCGGATCGCATGCCATCGACATGTTTTTCAAGTCCCTGGCCGAGGATCAGGGCCCGAACGCCGCCTGCGTGGTTCTGTCGGGGGCGGGCAGCGACGGCACCGTCGGCCTGCGCGCGATCAAGGAGCATGGCGGGCTGACCATCGCGCAGACCGTCGGCACCGCGAAATACGGCAGCATGCTGCAAAGCGCGATCCAGACCGGCCTAGTCGATCTGGAACTGCCCGTGGCGGAGATGCCGGCCAAGCTGATTGATCATTTCCGCCATATCAGAGAGATCGGCATACCGGCCGCGGGAACCGATCAGGTGCCCGATGCTGCCCAGTCGTTGCGGCGGATCTGCCGGCTGCTGCTCGATCGGACCGGCAACGATTTCAGCGAGTATAAGGACAAGACGCTGTTCCACCGGATTGCCCGGCGCATGCATGTGCTGCGGATCGGCGCCTTGATCGAATACGAAGCCGTGCTGAAGCGCGAACCGGAGCAGATCGACCTGCTGCTGGAGGATATGCTGATCGGCGTTACCCATTTCTTCCGCGATCCGGAGGCATTCGGGGCGCTGGAGCAGGCGGTGATTCCCGGACTGTTCGAGGACAAGACGCCGGCCGATCAGGTGCGGGTGTGGGTGGCCGGGTGTTCCACCGGCGAGGAGGCCTACTCCATCGCCATCCCGCTGGCGGAGCATGCGGCACGGCTGGCCAATCCGCCGCGCCTCCAGATCTTCGCGACCGACATCGACCAGCGGGCGCTGGAAGCGGCACGGATTGGCCAGTACCCGGCGGCGATCGAGCAGGATGTTTCGCCCGAACGACTAGAGCGGTTTTTCTACCATGACGACGGAACTTACCGCGTGCGCAGGGAAATCCGCGAGACGTGCATTTTCGCGCTGCACAATCTTCTGCGCGACGTTCCGTTTTCCCGGCTGGACCTGCTTTCCTGCCGCAACCTGCTGATCTACCTGAACGCCGACCTCCAGAACCGGCTGATCCCGGTGCTCCATTTCGCGCTCGCGCCGAACGGTTTCCTGTTCCTGGGCCCGTCGGAAAATGTGAGCCAGCATGCCAGGCTGTTCCACCCGGTGGACAAGCGGTTGCGCCTGTTCCGCCGGCGCCAGGACGGTGCCCCGGTCCTGCCGAGCTTTCCCGTCACGGCGATGGCCGGTGGCCGGGCGAAACCGCCGCTGCCGGCGGCCGACCGCCGCCTGACCGACCCGCTGGTGCAGTCGGTCGAGAAGATCGTGCTGCAGCGCTATGCGGCGGCCCATGTCGTGGTCAACGAGGAGTACAGCATCCTGCTGACCTCGGGGGGGACCGGGCGGTATCTCGAACTCCCGTCCGGCGTTCCCGAAGTCAACGTGATCACCATGGCGCGCCCGGATTTGCGCCCGGATCTGCGCGCCATGCTGCACAAGGCGGTTCAGACCGGCCGCCGCAGCGTGCAGAAGAACCTGATCGTCTCGGTCAATGGCGGCCGGCAGGCGCTGTCCCTGATCGTCGACCCGCTGCCGCCACGCGACGGCGATCGGCTCTATATGATCGTGTTTCAGGAGACCGCCCCGTTCCGGTCGGAGTTCGGCGATGGCGAGGATGAGGCTTCCGGCGATCCGGGCGATGCCAGCCTCCAGCAACTGCAAAGCGATCTGCACCGCGCGCGCGAGCAGCTCCAGACGACCACCGAAGAACTTGAAGCCGCCAATAAGGAACTGAAGTCATCCAATAAAGAACTGTTCTCGACGAATGAAGAACTGCAGTCCACCAACGAGGAATTGGAGACCTCCAAGGAAGAGCTTCAGTCGGTCAATGAAGAGCTGCAAACCGTCAATTCCGAGCTGAACAATGGCTTCGAGGAGCTGGCGCGAACCAACAACGACCTGAAAAACCTGCTGCAAATCACCCAGATCGGCACCCTGTTCCTCGACCGGCAACTCTGCGTCAAGAATTTCACGCCGGCGATCACCAGCCTGTTCCATCTGCGCGACGCCGATATCGGCCGGCCGATCGCCCATATTGCCCGGCGGTTCGACGCCCCCGAGCTGGAAGGCGAAGCGGGTCAGGTCATCGAAACGCTGGCGCCAATCGAACGCGAGGTCGTCGCGATCGAGACCGGCTCGACCTATTACATGCGCATGCTGCCCTACCGCACGGTCGAGAACCTGATCGACGGGGTGGTGATCACCTTTGTCGATGTGACCGGGATCACGCAGGCTGAACGCGAAATCGCGCAGTTGAACAGCCATCTGGCCGAACGGCTGGCCGATCTCGAAGCCCTGCTCGACCTCGCGCCGATCGGCATCGTCATCGCCGATGATCCGCGAGGCCGGCATACCCGGATCAATCGCCGCGGCGCCGAGATTCTGGGCATCAGCCCTGGCATCCCGGCCGCTTCGGGGGCGCTGATGCAGAGAAACCCGCCGGCCGTCCGCGCCTGGGTCGGCGACAGCCGGGAACTGGCCGCGACTGCCCGCCCGTTGCAGCAGGCTCTTGAGTCCGGCGCCCCGGTGACCGGTCAGGAACTGGGCCTCGATCGCGCCGACGGCACCTGCATTGATCTCCTGGCCTCGGCGGTGCCGCTGTTCGACGAGCAGGGGCGGGTGCGGGGCGCGATCGAAGCCTTCGACGACATCACCGCCGTGAAGCGGGCGCAACGCAACGAGGTGCTGCGGACGCAGCAGCAGGCGGTGGTGGCCGTGCTCGCGGCGCGCGCCGTCGCCGACAGCGATCCGGCGCAATGCCTGGACGATGCGGTGCGCGCCGTGACGACCACGCTGGAGGCCGATCTCGGCGAGATCCTCGAACTGGTGCCGGCAGACGGGTCGTTTCGGCTGAGGGCCGGCATGGGCTGGCCCGGCGATCTGGCCGGCGGCGTGATGTTCGGCCGGGGCCTGAACTCGCTGCCCGATTTCGTGCTGAAATCCGGCCATCCGGTCGTCATCACCGATCTGCGGAGCGAGCGCCGGTTTCTGCCCTCTGCCCCGCTCCTGGCCCAGGGCATGGTCAGCGGCGTCAGCGCACCGATCGGCGGGCGCGACCGGCCGTTCGGCGTGCTCGGGGTCTATTCGGCGCGCCCGCGGGATTTCAGCGCCAGCGATGCCTCGTTTCTGGCGTCGATCGCCAATCTGCTGGCGAGCACCCTGGACCGGCTGACCCAGGAGCGCGCCCTGGTCGAAAGCGAGCGTCGCTACCGCACGCTGCTCGATTCCGCCAATGATGCGGTGTTCGTGTTCGATCTGGAGGATGACGGCCGGCCGGGCCGGTTCCGCGAAGTCAACAAGGCCGCCAGTCGTCTGCTCGGCCGCGCCCGCGACGACCTGCAAGGCGCCTCCGCCGCCGGGCTGATCGAGCCGGAACCGGGCGGCGACACGTTCGAAGCGCTGCTCGCCACGCTGCGCAGCCGGACTCACCTGATGTTCGAGGGTTTCCTGGCGGCGGCCCGCGGCGAGCCGGTGTTCGTCGAGGCCAGCGCACGGCTGATCGAACTGGGTGGCCGGCCGACCGTGCTGCTGATTGCGCGCGATCATCGCGAGCGGCGCGCGGCGGCGCGGCGGCAGGCCCTGCTGATGGCCGAGCTGCAACACCGGGTGAAGAACAGTCTGGCGACGATTCGCGCGATGGCCGCCCAGACCTTGCGCACCAGCCCGTCGATGGACCATTTTGCCGAGGCGTTCGAGGGCCGGCTGGCGGCGCTGGCGACCACCCACGACCTGCTGGTGCGGGTGAATTTCGAGGAGATCGAGCTGCGCCGGATCGTCATCGAGGAGCTGGCGCCCTATCGCGCGGTCGAGGGCCGCAACCTGACGATCGATGGGCCCGCCGTTCTGCTGAAGCCTGCGGCGACCCAGACGCTGGGGATGGTGTTCCACGAGTTGGCGACCAATGCCTCCAAATACGGCGCGCTGTCGGTGCCCGAGGGGCGGATCGCGGTGACCTGGACGGTACGGCCCGGCCCGGTTCTGGCCCTCGAATGGCGCGAAACCGGCGTCCACATTGCCGAACCGCCGGCCCGGCAGGGATTCGGGACGACCCTGATCGCGCGGGCCCTGCCGTTCGAGGTGGACGGCACCGCCGAGCTCGAGTTCCCCCCAGAGGGGGCAATCTGCCGCATGCAGATCCCGCTCACCGGAAAATCGGGCCGGGTGCCGGAGGGGCCTCCAGAGGAGAACCAGCGATGATGACCGAGACCCGCGGGGCCGGCCGGCTGTGCGGCCTGAGAATTCTCGTTGCCGAGGATTCGTTCATGGTCGCCCTGAGCCTTCAGCAGATCCTCGAATCGCTCGGCTGCACGGTGATCGGTCCGATCCCGCGGCTCGATCGTGCGATCGCGGCGGCGGCGGCGGCGGAGCCGCTGGACGGCGCCATCCTCGACGTCAATCTGGCCGGCGAGACCATTTTCCCGGTCGCCGAGCAACTGGCCGAGCGCCGGATTCCGTTCATCCTCGCGACCGGCTATGACGACTGGGTGCTGCCGGAGAAATTCCGCGATGCGCCGCTGCTGAACAAGCCGTTCGATGGCGGGCGGCTGGAACGCATGATGGACCGGGTGTTTATCGCGACCGCGACCTGACGGCGGCGCGGCGGCACCGGCTCAATCCTCCAGGGCATCGACGGGCGCCTGGATCGCCGGTTCGTGCGGCGAGGCCGCCCGGCTCGCGCTGCCGTTCAGCAGAACGTCGCGGATCAACCCCGATGCCCCGAGAACGATGACGTCGCGATTGGACAACAGGCATTCCCTTATCCGCGATGCCGGCCGCCATTGCCGCCGAAGGCCGCCGATCCACCCTTGAACCCCTGGAATGTCCCGTGGTTCCACGACGCGGGCTACCAGCCGGCGGCGGCGCTGCGGCCGACCCGCCGGAACAGCGCCAGGGAGCGGTCGGTCACCGTGAACCGCCGGCCATGGCCGTAGAAGTTGGTGTCGAGCGCCAGATCGGGCGAGGCGGTGTCGAGAATGCGCTGCCAGCCATCGCCGTCGGGCAGGGTCGGCAGGGTGAACGGCACGGCATCGTGGCCGGCATTCAGAATCACGAAGAACACCTCCGCGGCAGCGCCGCCCGTCGCGCCGCCGTCGGCCTCCTCGACGGCGGCGCCCGCCGTGGTGCCGGCTTCGGCGTTCAGCAGGACGCCGATGCACCGCGCCTTGTGGTCCTGCCAGTCGCCCTCGGAACGCTCCTTGCCCAGCGGGTTGTACCAGGCGATGTCCTTCAGGCCGTTGCCCGGCACGGTCTGGCCGTGCAGGAAGCGCACCCGGCGGAACGCCGGATGGCGGCGGCGGAGCGCGATCAGGCTGCGCACGAAGTCCCGGAAATGGCGGGCGCCGGGCGTGATGCCGGCCCAGTCGACCCAGCTTATCTCGTTGTCCTGACAATAGCTGTTGTTGTTGCCGTGCTGGGTGCGGCCGATCTCGTCGCCGGCCAGCAGCATCGGCGTGCCCTGCGAGAACAGCAGCGTGGCCATCAGGTTGCGCTTCTGGCGATCGCGCAGCGCGATGATCCGCGAGTCCTGGGTCGGCCCCTCGACGCCGTGATTGCAGCTCAGATTGTGCGAATGGCCGTCGCGATTGCCTTCGCCATTGGCCTCGTTGTGACGGTGTTCGTAGGACACGAGGTCGGTCAGGGTGAAGCCGTCATGGGCGGTGACGAAGTTGACCGAGGCCCAGGGCCGCCGCCCGCCATGGTTGAAAAGATCGCTCGATCCGCTGAGCCGGCCGGCCAGCTCGGGCAGCATGCCGTCATTGCCGCGCCAGAACGCCCGCACGGTGTCGCGATAGCGGTCGTTCCACTCCGCCCAGCCCGGCGGGAAGCGGCCGAGCTGGTAGCCGCCCGGTCCGACATCCCACGGCTCGGCGATCAGCTTGACCCGCTGCAGCACCGGGTCCTGGCGC
>CAZTNV010000052.1:9623-12861 GCA_964615535.1 uncultured Mycobacteriaceae bacterium
CCTGGCGCACCGCGTCGAGAAATCCGCCGCGCCCGTCGAAGCCGTAGGGTTCGCGGGCCAGAATGGTGGCGAGGTCGAAGCGGAAGCCGTCGACATGCATCTCCTCGACCCAGTAGCGCAGCGAGTCGAGCACGAGCTGGATCACCCGCGGATGGCTGAAATCCAGGGTGTTGCCGCAGCCGGTCTCGTCGATGTAGTAGCGCCGGTCGTTCGGCATCAGCCGGTAATAGGAGGCGTTGTCGATGCCGCGCAGCGACAGGGTCGGCCCGAACTGGTTGCCCTCGCCGGTGTGGTTGTACACCACGTCGAGAAAGACCTCGATGCCGGCATGGTGCAGCCAGCGCACCATGGTCTTCACCTCGCCGATCTGGCCGGAGGAGAGGTAGCGGCTCTCCGGCGCGAAATAGCACAGCGAGTTGTAACCCCAATAGTTGCGCAGCCCCTTCTGGACCAGCAGATGGTCGTCGAGAAAGGCGTGGATCGGCAGCAGCTCGACGGCGGTGACCCCGAGCCGGACCAGATAGTCCAGCACCGCCGGCGAGGACAGCCCGGCAAAGGTGCCTCGCCACGGCACCGGCACCTGCGGATGCTTCATCGTGAAGCCGCGGACATGGGTTTCGTAGACGATGGTTTCGCCCCAGGGCCGGTCGGGCGGGCGGTCGTCGCCCCAGCTATAGGCCGTGTCGACCACCCGGCATTTCGGCATGAAGCGGGAGCTGTCGCGGCGGTCGAACGACAGATCCTCCTTGGGATGGCCGATCCGGTAGCCGTAATGGGCATCGCTCCAGCCATGGCTGCCGAACAGAGCCCGGGCATAGGGATCGACCAGCAGCTTGTGGGCATTGAAGCGGTGGCCGTGGCCCGGATCATAGGGGCCGTGGACCCGATAGCCATAAAGCTGGCCGGGCCGGAGGCCGGGCAGATAGCCGTGCCAGACCTCGTCGGTGTATTCGGGCAGGGCGATCCGCTCGACCTCGCGCTCGCCGTTGCGGTCGAACAGGCACAGCTCGACCTTTTCGGCATGGGCGGAAAACAGCGCGAAGTTGACGCCCTTGCCGTCCCAGGTCGCGCCGAGCGGATGGGGCCGGCCGGGCCAGACCACGGTTTTCGAATTCGACATGCGGATTGCTGCTCCGAGTCCCTGCTTCGGGCAGAGCAGTATAGGCGTTCAAGCGTTGCGTGAAATGATCGAGCGCACGCGCCGGCCTTGCCGGGCGGGAAAACGCAGCCCTTCGCCCGGCCGGTTCCGGCGGCCCCGGCCGCCCCCGGCGCGCGGTTGCCGGAACCGCCGATGACCTTGCAAGCCACCATGGAATCGCCATCAAGGCATTTGATATACGCGGTGGCCGCCGTGCCGGGCGTGGACCGCCGCGGCTTGTGCAATCACGAAGACTTTCAGGGAGTCGAAGACGATGCGCGGACGATGGCAGGGGCTGGGGCTGGTCTTGGCCGCCGCGGCGGCGATCGCGGGCGCGGCCCCGCCGCTGCCGCCCTCCGCCGCCCTGGCCCAGGAGACGCCGATGACCACGGATGCGGCCGGCGACGGCCTGACGCTCAGGCGGGTGATGCTGTCGTCCGGCGGCGTCGGCTATTTCGAATACGAGGCGCGGATCGCCGGCGCGGCCGATCTGGCGCTGCCGGTCCGGCTCGATCAGGTCGACGACGTGCTCAAGAGCATCGTGGTGTACGACGATCGCGGCGGTATCGGCGAGATCAGCCTGCCCGGCCAGGAGCCGCTGCGCGAGGCGTTCCGCGATCTGCCCTTCGGTCCCGAGGCGCTCGAGTCGCCGGTCGCGCTGCTCAATGCGCTACGCGGGGCGGAGATCAGCGCGGTCGGCGCGCGCGAGATCGGCGGCCGGCTGCTCTCGGTGACCGCGGAGACGGTGCAGTTGCCCGACCGCGCCGGCACGGTGCAGCGGCACCGGGTCAGCCTGATGACCGATCAGGGGCTGCGCCAGCTCCTGCTGGAGGATACCGACAGCGTCCGGTTCGCCGATCCGCAGTTGAATGCCCAGGTCGGGGCGGCGCTGGCCGCGGTGGCGCAGCATCAGGCGCGCGACCGCCGCACCCTGACCGTGCGCATGACCGGCGAGGGCGAACGGACCGTGCGGGTCGGCTATGTGGTCGGCGTGCCGCTGTGGAAGACCGCCTACCGCCTGACCCTGTCCGACGACCCGGCGGCGCGCCAGGCGGCGCTCCAGGGCTGGGCGGTGGTCGAGAATCTCAGCGGCGAAGACTGGGACGGGGTCGAGCTGACCGTGGTGTCGGGCAATCCGGTGACCTTCCGCCAGGCGCTTTATCGGGCCTATTACGTCGATCGCCCCGAGGTGCCGGTCGAGGTGCTCGGCCGGGTGCTGCCGCCGCCGGATGTCGGCGCGATGCCCGGCCGCGCCGGCTTCGGCCCGGATTCGGCCATGGCGGCGGAAGCGGAAGCCGTGGCGCGCGGGTCGCAGGACATGGTGCTGGGCGCCCTGCGCGGACGCGCCGCCGCGGCGCCGCAGGCCGCCGCGCCGATGCCGGCCCCGCCGCCCGCCCCGGCGGCCACCGCCGAGATCACGGCGGCGGCCAGCACCGAGGCGACCACCCAGGTGATGTTCCGGTTTCCCCGGCCGGTCAGCGTCGCCAGCGGCCATTCGCTGCTGGTGCCGATGGTCAGCCGCGACGTGCCGGTGGAGCGCGTCGCGCTGTACCAGCCGGGCATCCATCCCCTGCACCCGCTGGCCGCCGTCCGGTTGAGCAATGACGGCGACAGCGGTCTGCCGCCCGGCGTGCTGACGCTGTACGAGCGCGCGGCGGAGTCCGGCGTGGTGTCGTTCGTCGGCGATGCCCGGCTCAATGCGCTGCCCGCGGGCGAACGCCGGCTGGTCAGCTTCGCACTCGACCAGAAGGTGCGGCTGGACCGGGAGAGCCGGGGCGACCAGACCATTGCCCAGGCCAGCGTGGTCGATGGCGTGCTGCGCCTGACCCTGACCGAGCGGAACACCACCGTCTACACCATCCAGGGCGCCGCGCGCGAGCCGCGGACGGTGGTGATCGAGCATCCCCGCCAGCCCGGCTGGACGATTGTGGAGCCGGCCGAAAGCGCGGTCGAGACCACCCCGGACCAGTACCGCCTCGGCCGGCCGGTCGGTGCGGGCGAGACCGCGACGGTGACGGTGGTGCTGGAACGGCCGCGCCATCAGCAGGTCGAGCTGGCGTCGCTGCACACGGCGCAGATCGAGTTCTATGCGTCCTCCAC
>CAZTNV010000052.1:12871-15864 GCA_964615535.1 uncultured Mycobacteriaceae bacterium
CCTCCACCGAGCTGTCGCCGGAGATCCGCGCGGCGATCGCCCATCTGGCCCAGTTCCAGGCCAACATCGCCGACCGCGAGCGGACGCTGCGCACCCTGCAGGGCGAGCTGGACGGGGTCGTGTCGGACCAGGACCGCATCCGGCGCAATCTCGGCACGGTGCCGCGCGACAGCGATCTGTACCAGCGTTACCTGACCACCATGGGCGAGCAGGAGGACCGCATCGCCCGCCTGCGCGGCCAGATCGACGACCTCCACAACCAGATCGCCGCCGCCCGCCAGGCGCTGGTCGACTATGCGCGGAGTCTGAATTTGTAGACGGGCGCACTTCGAGCATCGGCGCATTCCGGGGTCCGGAGGGCAGGTCGCGGCCGCCCTCCGGCCGGTCCGGCTGACACGGGCCAACTCACGTTTGCTCGGCCTTCGATGGAAAGAGCGCCCCATCTTCGCGCTGAGCCGCGCCGACCATCCCTACCATCGGTTATCGCAGCTTGGCACACCATGGTATGAAGGTGAGCAGGTCCGAGCTTGCCCCGGCAATTCGATGAAGTCTTCCTCGACAGATTCCCTAAAAAGGTGCATTTTCCCGGCCGATTCGTGCCTTTATGAGTCGCGACCTGGGAGCCTGGTTCATGTCGAATTTTCCGCTGGGCAAGAAACTCGATGGCGAGCAGATCTTTCGCGAGCCGGACTTTTCGGCCGGGGTGTTCGTGCCCCGCATCGCCCCCGATGATCTGGGCCATGTGACCGCATCGGAGGCGGTGCTGCATCGGTCCGCCGGCCGTCGGCCCGAACCATGGCAGCCGGGCAAGGGACTGAGCGAGGAGGTCCTGCTCTCGTCCGGGGCAAAACCGGTGGTCGGCGCGGAGGAAGTCCTGCTGCGCGACGGCGAGGCGGCACGCTTTTTTGCCATGAAGGCGCTCGGCATGACCGCAGTCTTCTTTGCGGACAACGACGCCAAGAAGCGGGCGATCGAGCAATTGGCGGATGATTACGAGTTCGTTCAGGATTTCCCACTGTCATTGCCATCGCCGGCTCCGGCTTCTGGAGATTTCAGACCTGAAGCGCTGGTTCCGACCTCGCCGGTTCTGCCTGAGGAGAGCGGCGTTGCCGAGGCGCACAAACGAGAAGTGCGCGGACAGCATGTTCTCTTGGGCGTGCTCGACAGCGGCGTCGATGCTGATCACCGCGAATTCGCACAGAAGAGGGTCAGGTTCGTTTATATTCCTTCCCGAACCCTCAGCGGAGAATTGCAACGGCGGCGCGGGTTCGATCCCAACCATCACGGCACTCATGTTTGCGGGACGCTGGCGGGCAATAACATCGGGATCGCGCCGGAAGCCGACCTTTATGTCGCATCGGTGATCGAATCCGAAACCTTAATGACCTCGTTTCTTAGGGTCTTGCGGGGATTGGACTGGCTGGCCGGCACGTTCGCGCGATCCGAGCATCGTAGGCGGCCAGCGGTGATAAATCTATCGCTCGGCTTTCCGCCGATTCCTCCTCCGGGAATTAGGCAGAAGCAGTACAAGGTTTATGAAAAGAATCTCCGTTATGCCGTTAGCAGTCTGCACTCGGCCAACATCTTGGTGGTCAGCGCAATTGGAAATGACGGGCCGGATCGGTTCCGTCTTCCGGCGGCCTATGGCGACGTGATGGGTGTTGGAGCGATCGACTTCGACAAGAAAGTTGCTGGATTTTCAGGCGGGGGCATGGTCTTATCGGAGAGCAAGCCCAACGTTGTGGGGTATGGCGTAAACGTATTGTCCAGCTATGAACGGAATATAGACGGCCAGAGTTTATACCATCGAATGGATGGAACCAGCATGGCCAGTCCCTACGTAGCCGGTATAGCCGCGCTCTACCGGGGAAAAGACCCTGGTGCACCGGTCCAGGATATCGTCGGGAAGATCGCAGAAACGGCGCTGCCGATCGAGGGCGAGTCGGTTGTGCGGGTGGGAGCCGGGTTGGCTCGCTTCGTTCCTGAAAGCTGAGCACCATGGCAAAGTTTCGCAATGCGGTCGCCGGCCGACCGGCGGCTCACGAGCAGGCGGTGGCAGTCCCGCGTCGCGCCGCCTTGAAGACGTATATTGTCACCCTTGAACCGCCGCGACCCAACGCGCCGGTCGGCCGCGCGGAAGTGGTCGGCGCCAACCGCGAGCGAACCGCGGCCTTCATCGGCCGGCTTAAAGAACTGATTGCCGACCGGGGACTGACCGATCAGGCCGGCCAGATCGGCGATCCGATGTCGCTGCCCTTCGTCGCGATTTCATGCACGCCGCGGCTTGCCTCGATCATCCGCAAGATGCCGGATGTCGAGAGCGTCGTGGAAGACGCACCGTTGATGACCTACAGCTACGGCTAGCCCGGCGGACGTCTCCCGCCGTTGGCCGCCCTATCGTCGCCGGGCGTAGGCGGTGGTCAGGAACTGGCGGCAGCGGTCGGATTTCGGGTCGTCGAACACCTGATCCGGCGGGCCTTCCTCCTCCACCCGGCCCTGGTGCAGGAAGGCCACGCGCGACGAGACTTCGCGGGCGAAGCCCATCTCGTGGGTCACCAGAATCATGGTGTTGCCCTCTTCGGCCAGTTGGCGGATCACCCGCAGCACCTCGCCGACCAGTTCGGGGTCGAGCGCGGAGGTCGGCTCGTCGAACAGCATCACGTTCGGCCGCATCGCCAGCGCCCGGGCGATCGCCGCGCGCTGCTGCTGGCCGCCGGAAAGCTGGCTCGGATACTGGTCGCGCTTTTCCGCAATGCCGACCTTGGCGAGCAGCGCCTCGCCCAGCGCGATCGCCTCCGCCTTCGGCATGCCCTGGACATGGACCGGCGCCTCGATCACGTTGCCCAGCACGGTCCGGTGGCTCCACAGGTTGAACCCCTGGAACACCATGCCGAGCCGCGCCCGGATGCGATCGACCTGATGCCGGTCGGCCGGAACCACCCGGCCATTGCGCAGCCGGCGCATCGCGATGGTCTCGCCATTGACGGTGACCT
>CAZTNV010000053.1:0-4978 GCA_964615535.1 uncultured Mycobacteriaceae bacterium
GGGGATCGCGGCGGCCGCGCTGTTCGGCGCCGGCTGGGCCTGCCTGCCCGGCTATCTCCAGGCACGGCGCGGCAGCCATGTCGTGATCACCACCATCATGTTCAATTTCATTGCGGCATCGCTGATGGTCTGGCTGATGGTCAATGTTCTGATCCGGCCGGGCCAGCAATCGCCCGAAAGCCGCCCGCTGATCGAGGCGGCATGGCTGCCGGCGATCCATGATCTGCTGAACGGCATCGGCATCGCCGTCGCACCGTCGCCCCTGAACCTGGCCTTTCCCTGGGCGCTGATCTGCTGCGCCCTGGTCTGGGTATTCCTGTGGCGAACCCGCTGGGGCTTCGCGGTGCGGACGGTGGGCCGCAATCCGCGCGCCGCGCTTTATGCCGGGATCGATCCGGGGCGGACGATCATCCTGGCAATGACCCTGTCCGGTGCCCTGGCCGGTTTCGTCGGCCTGAATGAGGTGATGGGTGTGCAGCACCGACTGCTGCTGAACTTCGTCGCCGGGGCCGGCTTCGTCGGCATTGCCGTGGCGCTGATGGGCCGCAATCACCCCGCCGGCATCATCCCCGCGGCGCTGCTGTTCGGTGCGCTCTACCAGGGCGGGTCGGAACTGGCCTTCGAAATGCCGGGGTTGAGCCGCGACATGGTGGTGGTGATCCAGGGTCTGGTGATCCTGTTCGCCGGCGCGCTCGAGCATCTGTTCCGGTCGCCGGTCGAGGCCTGGCTGCGGCGGCGGCCGGGCCTGATCCGGCGCCTGAGTCTGGCGGATTGACGGGGGCCTGGAATGGAAAGCCTCGACCTGCTGATCGGTCTGCTGGCGGCGACGCTGCGGCTGGCCACGCCGCTGATCCTGGCGGCGCTGGCCGGGCTGTTCGCCGAGCGCGCCGGCATTGTCGAAATCGGGCTGGAAGGCAAGATGCTGGCCGCCGCCTTCGCCGCCGCTTCGGCCGCGGCGGTGACCGGCTCGGCCTGGCTCGGCCTGCTGGCCGGAATCGCGGCGTCGGTGCTGGTGGCGCTGCTGCATGGCTGGGCGTGCATCACCCATCACGGCAATCAGGTGGTCACCGGGCTGGCGATCAACATTCTGGTCGCCGGGCTCACGCCGACGCTGGGCGTGGCCTGGTTCGGCCGCGGCGGGCAGACGCCGATGCTCGACCACGACGCCCGGTTCACCGGAATCGCCCTGCCCCTGGCCGAAACCCTCGCCCCGGTGCCGCTGCTCGGGCCGCTCTATGGCGGGCTGATCAGCGGGCACAACATGCTGACCTACCTGGCGCTGGCGGCGATACCGGCGACCGCCTGGGTCGTTTATCGAACGCGATTCGGCCTGCGGCTCCGCGCGGTCGGGGAGAACCCGACGGCGGTCGATACCGCCGGCATCAACGTCGCCGGGCTGCGTTACCGGGCGATGATCGTGGGCGGGCTGCTGTGCGGCGTCGCCGGAGCCTATCTGTCGACCGCGCACAATGCCGCCTTCACCCGCGACATGACCGCGGGCGGCGGCTATCTGGCCCTGGCCGCACTGATCTTCGCCAGATGGCGGCCGGTGCCGGTGCTCTCCGCCTGCCTGCTGTTCGGGCTGTTGCAGGCGATCGAGGCGCGACTCCAGGGGCTCAACCTGCCGGTGATCGGCCTGGTGCCGGTGCAGTTGATCCAGGCCCTGCCCTATATCCTGACAGTCGTCCTGCTGGCCGGTTTCGGCGGCAAGGCGGTGGCCCCCAGGGCGCTGGGCCAGCCCTATGTCAAGGAACGCTGACCCCGCGCCAACCACGAGCATCGCCCGATGAGCGACTCCGTCCCGGCCCTGTTCGCCGCCGCCGCGGCGGCGCGGACTCATGCCCATGCGCCCTATTCGGGCTTTCCGGTCGGGGCCGCGGTCAGGACCGCGACCGGCCGAATCCATGCCGGCGCCAATGTCGAAAACGCCGCCTATCCGGTCGGGCTGTGCGCCGAAGCCGCCGCGGTCGGCACCATGATTGCGCAGGGCGACCGCCGGATCGTCGAGGTTCTGGTGATCGGCGGCCGCCAGGGCGACGGCGCGCTGTGCAGCCCGTGCGGCGCCTGCCGGCAAATTCTCAGCGAATTCGCCGGCCGCGACACGCCGGTCCACATCTGCGGACCGGAGGGGCTGCGCAAGACGGTGACGCTGGGCGAATTGCTGCCCTATTCTTTCGGCCGAGAGTGTCTCGCCGAGCCGCCGCCTTCGGAGTCCCGCCGCCCGTGATCCCCGCCACCGACCGGCCCGTCGGCCCGACCGACCTGCCGCACCAGGCCGCCGCGATCATCCGGCATGCCGCACCGGGCTTCGCGCCGCGGGTCGCCATCGTGCTCGGGTCCGGACTGGGGCCGCTGGCGGACCGCGTCGACCGGCCGGTGCGCCTGTCCTATGCCGAGTTGCCCGGCTTCCCGCGCCCGACCGTGGAAGGCCATGCCGGGCGGCTGGCGCTCGGCCGGTTGAGCGGCGTTCCGGTGGCGGTGCTGAGCGGCCGGAGCCATGGCTTCGAAGGCCTTGGCCTCGACGCCATGGCGGTGCCGGTCCGGACCATGAAGCTGATCGGCTGCGGCCTGATCTATCTGACCTGCGCGGCCGGCGGGCTGCACCCGGATCTGGCGGCCGGGCGGCTGATGACCATCACCGACCACCTCAACCTGATGGACGGCAACCCGCTGTCCGGCCCGAACGACGACCGGTTCGGACCGCGCTTTCCGGACATGGTCGATGCCTATCACCCGGCCCTGCGCCAGGTACAGCGTGCCGCGGCGCGCGCGCTCGGCATCGATCTGGCCGAAGGGGTCTACGCCGCCCGGCTCGGCCCGGCCTTCGAAACGCCGGCGGAGGTCCGCATGATCCGGCTGCTGGGTGCCGATGCCGTCGGCATGTCGGTGGTCCCGGAGTGCCTGCTGGCGCGCCATTGCGGGCTGGCGGTGACCGCTACCGCGGTGATCACCAACCGCGCCGCCGGACTCGGCGCCGAACCGGTCAGCCATGCCCAGACCCTGCAGGCCGCCGAAGCCGCCGCAACCGATCTCGCCCGTTTGATGCTAAGGTTCCTGGACCGGCTGGCCGCGACCGGCACCGGCGCGGCAGCCTCGCCCTGGCCCTGAGCCTGAAATCGAGTGGCTGCCGGGACCGGTCGGTCGGCCCGCATCGGAGAGCCCCCCATCGGAGAGCCCCCCATCGGAGAGCCCCATGTTCAGACATCGCGCCCCGGTCCTGATCCTGCCCAACCCTCTGGCCGGCTGGGTTGCCGCGGCGCAGCAGGCGCGGGCAGGCGCCGCGGCGGCCCGGCGGGCGCTGGCCTCGCTCGAC
This sequence comes from uncultured Mycobacteriaceae bacterium, assembly GCA_964615535.1. Classification (GTDB taxonomy): domain Bacteria; phylum Pseudomonadota; class Alphaproteobacteria; order DSM-16000; family Inquilinaceae; genus CAZTNV01. The sequence goes on from CAZTNV010000053.1 coordinate 3,314, forward strand.
TACACCAGCCTCAACGACGATGACGACGACTGGCGGATCGAGGCATTCTGCCGCGCCGCGGTGTCTCCGGCGGGCCCGGTCGCGGCGGTGTGCGTCGATCCCCGTTTCGTGCGGCTGGCCCGCCGGCTGCTGGAGCGGACCGGGGTGCGCGTCGCCACCGTGGTCAATTTCCCGCGGGGCGACGGGACGCCGCGCACGGTGCGCGACGAGATCCGCAACGCCCTGGCCGACGGCGCGGACGAGATCGATGCGGTGTTCCCGTATCGCGCCTTCCTGGCCGGCGACCGGGTGGCCGGCCCGGCGCTGGTGGTGGCAGCCAAGGCCGAATGCGGCGCAGGGGTCCCGCTGAAGGTGATCCTGGAAACCGGCGAATTTCCCACCGCCGAGCTGCTGGCGGAGGCGGCGCGGCTGGCGGTGTCCGAGGGCGCGGATTTCCTGAAAACCTCGACCGGCAAGAGCCGGTTCGGTGCGACTCCGGAAGCTGCGGCCATCCTGCTCGAAGCAATTCTGGCAATCCGCTACGGCTCGCTCCGCGGCAGCCGATCCGTCGGCCTGAAAGTGTCCGGCGGGGTGCAGACCACGGCCCAGGCGGCGCAGTACCTGGCCCTGGCCGAGGCCGCGATGGGTCCGGGCTGGACGACGCCGGACACCTTTCGGATCGGCGCCAGCCGGCTGATGGACGATCTCCTGGCTGTGCTCGGCGCCACCCCGGACCGGCGCGGCGCGCCCTCCCCGACCCGCTGACCGCCGATGCTGCCGCAGGAAATCATCCGCACCAAACGCGATGGCGCCGCCCTGTCCGGCGCCCAGATCGAGCAGTTCGTGGCCGGCGTGACCGCGGGTTCGGTGACCGAGGGTCAGATCGCGGCGTTCTGCATGGCGGTGTTCTTCCGCGGCATGGACCCGGCCGAGCGCAGCGCGCTGACCCTGGCCATGGCGCGGTCTGGCACCCTGCTGGACTGGTCGGCCGAGGGGCTGAACGGCCCGGTGCTCGACAAGCATTCGACCGGCGGCGTCGGCGACAAGGTCAGCCTGATTCTGGCGCCGCTGATCGCCGCCTGCGGCGGCTTCGTGCCGATGATCTCCGGGCGCGGCCTGGGCCACACCGGCGGCACGCTGGACAAGATGGACAGCATTCCGGGTTATGTCAGCCGTCCCGACCGGGCGACTCTGCGCCGGGTGGTGGGCGAGGCCGGCTGCGCCATTCTGGGCGCCACCGACGACATTGCCCCGGCCGACCGGCGCCTTTACGCGATCCGCGACGTCACCGCCACCATCGAATCGGTCGATCTGATCACCGCCTCGATTCTTTCGAAGAAACTGGCCGCCGGGCTGGACGGTCTGGTGCTCGACGTGAAATTCGGGTCGGGCGCGTTCTGCCCGCGACTCGCCCAGGCCGAGTCGCTGGCCCGCAGCCTGATCGCCACCGCCACTCCGGCCGGGCTGCCCGCGGTGGCGCTGCTGACCGACATGAATCAGGTACTCGGCCGCGCCGCGGGCAATGCGGTCGAGGTGCACGAGGCGATTGCGGTGCTGACCGGGCGGGAACGCGAACCGCGTCTGCTTCAGGTGACCCTGGCGCTGGCCGCCGAAATGCTGCGACTGGGCGGGCTGGCGGAGACGGCGTTGGAGGCGTGGGCCCGGGCGCGGCTGGCGCTCGACAGC
>CAZTNV010000053.1:4988-12269 GCA_964615535.1 uncultured Mycobacteriaceae bacterium
CGAACGGTTTGCCCGCATGGTGAAATCTTTGGGCGGCCCCGCCGATCTGGTCGAGTCGCCGGAGCGCCACCTGCCGGCGGCACCGGTGCGGCGCCCGGTGTTTGCTGCCACCGGCGGGATGGTAACGGCGATCGATGTCCGCCGGGTCGGGCTGGCGATCGTCGAGCTGGGCGGCGGACGGCGGGCGCCGGCAGACGCCATCGATCCCGCGGTCGGGCTGACGGCGGTGGCCGGGCCGGGCGAGCCGGCCGGGCCGGATGCCGCGCCCCTGGCGGTGATCCATGCCCGCAGCGAAACCGATGCCGATCGGGCCGAAGCCGCACTGCGTGACGCCTTCGTCATCGGCGACCGGGCGCCGGCCGCCGGTCCGCTGATTCCGGGATCGATCGCGCCCGAACTCTAGCCGCCGGTCCTGGCACAATTCGGTTTCATCGTTGACGACCTAATAATTGATGAAAAGTTGTTGCCTTGGGTTCCGTAAAAAGCTATAAGGATGTGGTGATCAGCGCCCGGCAGTAACCGTTGGTTAACATGACGGCTATGCGGTTTCGGGGTCGCGGCGCTTCGGCGGGACGATAGTTTATGAATACCAGAGACAGCGTCGTATCCGACTTGGTGGGCATTTACCGCCAGGTCCAGCAGGCTGGTCATTCCGATTTCCGGGCGTTCGTGGCCGCGGTTCAGACCTATCGCGTGATCAATCCGGAGGCGACCGTGGTCACGGCGTCGAACGTCGTGCATCGGGTCATCAATTGGGCCGACGCCCGTTGAGTGTCGCTGCGCCTCATATCGGATGTACGACCCCGCCCGTCTCACGTTTCCGCCAGGTGCAATTGCGCATCGAGAATGGCGTGTCGGCTGACTTTCGCCCAGGTCACCGCATGGTCCTGAGCGGCCCGGTACGATTGGAGAATGCGGCCGGAGAGAGCGTCCGCGGCACCCAGTTCGTCGAGCAATTCCCCGCCGATGCGGTGCGATGCCGCCAGGATGTCGTCCGGGAAGCGCCGCAGAATAGTGCCCTGCTCGACCAGTCGCCGCAACGATTGCCCGTCATGCCAGTCCGATTCGGCGAGCCCGTAATCGTTTTCGGCTGCGCAGGCGCTCTCGACGATGGCCTTGAGATCATCGGGTAGCGCCTCGAAGGCCGCCCGACCGATCAGGCATTCGGCGGTGCCGTTCGGCTTGTTGACGCCCGGCCAGTAATAATACCGTGCCGCCCGGTTCAGCCCCATGCCGATGTCGCCCAGCGGGCCCAGAAACTCGGCGCCGTCGATCGTGCCCCGGTTCAAGGCGTCCAGGATTTCGCCGGGTGGAATGCTGACCGGGCTGCCGCCCAGGCGGCGGAGAATTTCACCTCCGAGGCCCACGATCCGGAGTCTCAGCCCGCGCAGATCGTCCAGGTTTTCCAGCTCCCGCTGGTACCATCCGCCCATCTGGACGCCGGAATTGCCGGCCATGAACGGCTTGATGGCGAAGGGTGCGTAGAGTTCGTCCCACAGCGCCTGCCCGCCCCCGAAACGGACCCAGGCATTGTGCGATTCCGGGGTCAGGCCCCAGGGTACGGTGGTGAAGAACACGCTGGCCGCCGCCTTGCCCGACCAGAAGATCGATGCGCTATGGGCCATTTCGGCCAGCCCCAGGCTCACCGCATCGAACACCTCGAAAGCGGGCACCAGCTCGCCCGCGGCATAGAGCGTAACGGTCAGACGGCCGCCGCTCATCCGGGTGATGCGCTCGGCCAGTCGCTGCGCCGAGGTGCCGGGTCCGGGCGCACTGGCCGGCCACGAGGTGACCATCCGCCAGCGCCGCGCGCCGCTGGCCAGCGCCGGAGCCGCCGGAGCCGATGCCGCCAGAGCCGATGCCGCCACGCCCATGGCGGTTCCGCCGGTCAGAACCTGGCGCCGGCCCAGGCCGGTGCGGCGGGCGGTGGCCGTATCCATGGAGGGGGGACTCGACATTCGGGTCATCGATAGCGTCTCCCAAGTGAGGAGACGGCGGCGGCGCAATGCACGCAAAACGAATATGCCGGTTGCGCCGCCGCGGTGTCTCCCTTCGCTGGCATTACCCAGATCAGGTTCGGTGGGTATGATCTCAGCCCGCCGGACGGCAGGCACCCCAAGTCACCACGCCCTTACTGTAATGCCGCTCCCCGGCCTGTCAACCAGTCGCATGCCGCGCCATCCGGGGCGGATTTTCGAAAGGCCGCGGCCCGCCCCGTGTGAACCACCAAATCAGGATATTTTTTAAGTGCATTCTTGGCTTAGCATTTCGCTAACTGCGATTTGCACATTCGAAATGCCGGGTTCGATAATTACGATCTTCACCATGCTGGCGCCATGATATTGCTTTTTGTCGGACCCGGCGCCTGGCATGGCCGATGCATTCTCGCGTTCACGCCGGGCCGATCCGGCCCAAGACCAAGGAGACCGAAATGTCCCAGGCCGAACCAACCACCCAGGCATCCACAAAGCACCGGATCGGAGAGGACGATCCGTCCATGGATGGCGTGCTCGCCATCATTCGTCGCAGCCATGAAGACTCGAACGAACTGCTGCGCCGTGCCTTGACCAGGGAGGAATTCTACTATCGGGAACGCCTGCAACGCATGGAAGATCTGAACGGCCTTCTGACGGCCCGGCTGGAGCGTCTTGAAGCCACCATCGAGGCTCAGGCCGAGCTCCTGCATCGCCTGAGCCTGGACCGGGCTGCCGCCGGCCGGTTCCCCCTCGCCGGCGTGAACGGCGACCATTCGGCCGAGGTCATCCCGCTTTTCCTGGTCGCCCGGTGATGGCTTCAAAAGGTGATGTCCTCCGACACGGCATCCGACAGAGAGGAGACGGCACATTGGATTCGACCAGCAGATTTCAGCATCTCGGGTCCACCGCCGCGCCATGGGAACCGCCGGGCCTGATCCGGACCCGCGCCGGTTGGACCTGCTCATGGTGCCGCGCCCGCAGCGGGCGGTGCGCCCTGGATTGCGAACGGGTCAACCAGATCCAGTCTGAGTCGTTCAAGGGCGACGCCGCCGGTATCGCCCAGCCGGTCCGCCGGACGGCGTGACAAACCGTGACATCTTCCAAAGATTTTTCCGGCCGCACCCGCACAACCGAACCGTTCCAGGGACTCTAGTTTTAATATATATTGGAATGCCTTATGATCTTTTAAGGCTCCAATTCCGTGTCTTTACGCGCATCGCGAGATCGCGGGCCCGCGATGCCGATCGCCAACCCGCAGCCGTCCCCGCCCGAGGCCACAGATCCTGGGCGGGGACGGGCTCACCGGCCCGATGCGGCTCGCCTCCGGTCATTCCGCCAGGGTTCTTGACTCGGCGGGCAGGCCGATCGGCGCCGACGTCGGCGCAGCCGCCAGCCGCCGCCGCTGGCGCCGCACGATCAGCAGCTTGATGCCGACCACACTCACGAACAGCACCAGCGTCGCCAGCAGGAAGCCGTGCGCCGACTCCTCGAGAACAGTATCCAGGGCGTGGCCGAACAGATAGCCGACGCCGGCAAACGTCACCGCCCAAACGCCGGCCGCAACAAAGTTCAGCACCAGGAACCGCCGCCAGGGCACTCCGCTCATGCCCAGCGCCACCGAACTGAAATTGCGCACGCCATAGATGAACCGGTAGGCTAAAATGAACAGCGTGCTGTACTTCTCCAGCCAGCCCAGTGCCAGGTTTACGCCGGGCGCAATCCGCGGGAAACGGACCAGCAGTCTTTGCCCGTAGCGGCGGCCAATGAAAAAGTAGAGCTGGTCGCCGCAAAAGCTGCCCAGCCAGGCAAACAGGATCAGCAGATCGAGCCGAAGCGCGCCTTCCTTGGCCGCCAAGCCGGCGAACAGGACGAAGGTCTCCCCCTCGAGGAAGGTCCACACGAAGGTGATGGCATACACATAGTGCTGGTGTTCTTCGACGAGTCTGAGGATGTCCATGACCAGGGCTTTATTGTGAATCGGCAGCGCGGAACCGCCATGGCTTGAGAGTGCCTGTGAAATGTTACCGAACCATGGCTTCGGCCGGAACCGTCGCCAGTTCCCGGGAGCGATCAATGCTCATCCGGCATTCGCAGCAGCCATTGCGCCAATCCCGCCACATCATGACCGTGTACCATAACCAAACGCAATGATGCCGTAATTGCTGCGCTGCCCCGCATTGGATTGGAAGAGCGCATCCTTTAGGCGTGTTTTGCGACTCCTCGATCATCCCTGCGCAGTGCTCATCCAGCACCGGTTGCAGCCGCCGGCCGTTCGAGGCAGTATCGTCATCAAAGGGCCGGGGCGGGGCACCCTGGTTCGACCGGATGACCGGAGCCCGGTTGCCAAATCGCCCCCGGCCCGCTTTGGCGATTGACCGGTGCGCCACAAGGTCGGACAAGGACCGCAGGATCTCGGAACGGGATGACGGGCGCTGCCATGGCCGACCTCGAACAACCACTTGCGATCCTGTTCGCGGATATTTGCGACAGCACGCAACTCTACGAGATCAATGGCGATAAGCTGGCCCACCAACTGGTCGCACAGACGATCGATCAGCTTGCCTCGATTACCGTACGCCAGGGCGGCACGGTGGTGAAGACCATCGGCGACGAGATCATGACCACCTTTCCCAATGCGGATGCCGCGTTCGTCGCCGCGGCGAAAATGCAGGAAGCGCAACGGGCCGAGCGGCTGCCGATCAGTTCCGGGTTCCATTTCGGGCCGGTCATACGGCAGGGCAGCGACGTCTTCGGCGATGCGGTGAACGTCGCGTCGCGGGTCGCCTCAATGGCCCATGCCGGCGAAATCCTGATGACCGAAGACGTGATCCGGCACCTGTCGCCCCATTACCGCAAGCAGACCCGCCTGCTCGACAAGACTACGGTCAAGGGCAAGCGCGAGCCGATCAACGTGTTCCGCGGCATCTGGATCGAAACCGATCTGACCGCAATCGGCACCGTTTCGGCACCGAATCCGGCGGTGGCCGCGCCCCTGGTGCTCACCTTCGGCGGGCGCGACTATCTCGTGAGCGAAAGGCTGGCCCGTTTCGTTCTGGGGCGCAGCGAGGATGCCGATCTGGTGGTGCTCGATGCCCAGGTGTCACGTCAGCATGCGATCGTGGAACCAAAGCGAGGAAATTTCTACCTGACAGACTGCAGCACCAATGGCACCTATGTGGTGCCGGGCAGCGGCGAGGCCGTCTTCCTGAAGCGGGAAACCATTCAATTGCTGGGCAGCGGGACGATCTCGTTGGGCCGGGAACCCGATGTCAACGAGCCGCGCCTGCTGGGCTATCGCCGCGGCGCTTAAACCCGGCTGCATCGGGTGGCAGGGTGCGGTGCCGCCGCGCCCCGGCACCAGGAACTCGAGAATGGACGATCCCTTTATCGTGATCGAGCATTTGGTCGCCGCGGTGCGGGACTGGGCGACCTTCCTGGCCGCCCTGATTGCGGCTGGCTATGGCTGGTCGATCACCCGGCATCTGCGGCGCCAGACGCGCGTTCATTTCGAGGGGGCGGTCAAACCGGTCGGAGATCAGGTTTTCGAGATCATGCTGCGCGCCCGCAACCAGACCGTTCATGATATTCTGGTCTCGCGGATTGCCATCCGCCGGCCCCGGCCGGCCGTGTTGGCCATGGACGGCGTCTACGAGCCGGGACCCGGACCGATCGACTGCCGTCTGGTGATACCCGCCTTCGCCCGGGGTGGATTCGTTCTGATCCTCGGCAGCCCGCCGCAGCAGCTTCGGCTGGTGCGGTTGAGCATCACCTACAGCAACCATTTGTCCGGTGTGCGCTGGACGCGCCGCGCAAGCGTGCGGATCGATCCCGGCGCCACTCTGTTGACCGATGGCTAGCTGCTCCGGTCCGGGCACTCACGGTCCCGCGGGCTCATCGAGATAGGGGATCACCTGGGGACAATCGCGCCGCAGCGCTGCATCCAGCGCGGCCGGATCGATCGGTTCATGGGATCGGGCGGGCGCTTGGCCGGCCCGCAGATCGGCGAGCAGTGCGGCCGGCAAATGGCGGGCGGTGACCGGAGCCATGCAACCGCACATGTCCTCGATCTGCGTTTCCGTCAGACCGGTCCCGGCTCTCAGCTCTGCGACGCAGCTCGCGGTCATGGCAAGGATCAGTTCGGAATCCTCGGGCGATACCGATGGCCCGACCTCTCGCGATTGGCAGGCCGCGGCTGCCAGTCCGAGCATCAGGGCATGAACAAGGCGGAATGGGTGCATGGTGGTGTCCTGAACGGCCGGCGGCGGGTCTTGGAGCCAAGGTGCCCAGGGCCGAGAGTTTACGTTTTTTTCGGCATGGGTTGCCTAGAGTGCCGATGGACGCGTGCGGCCCAGGCCGCAGGATCGCGTCGGCCCGCACCCAGGCCGCTTCCGGCGAGCGGCGCAGCAACTCCGGTTCAGCCCCGAACGGACCTCGACATGCGCAAGATCATCAACGGCCTGCGCGACATGGTCTACAAGGTCCTGTATGTCGAGCTGGCGGAGCCGCCGGGTTCGTCTATGGCGCCATCGCTGACGAGGATCGCCGATCTGGATTTCTCGTTCCTGTCCTTCGAGGAAATGATCCAGACGCGGCAGATTCCCGACGGCAGCACGCTTCATATCCTGTCGCTCCGCAGTTTCAAGGAGTCGATCGAAGAAGAATGGGATGTGCTGGAGCACACCATTTCGCTGGCGGCCGAGAATACCATCAGTTTGCGCTTGAAATCGCGGGATTCCTACGCGGTTGAATCCGACGACACCTACCTGTTCTGCTTCGCGGTGCCGAACCCGGCCGAAGCGGAGCAGCGCATCCGCGACATCACCCAGGCGCTGATGACGGTTCTGATCGGCGAACGCTTCGTCGGAATGCGCGTGCAGATCGCCGAAGCCAAGGTCGCGGATCTGGTGGACGGCGACCACCGCCTCGATCGCGAAAAGCTGGAGCAGGTCATCCGCGCGGCGCCGCGTTTCGAATGGACGGCCGAGACTCTGGTCGAGGTCAAGCCTGCGCCGGGCTGGAGCGCGATCGAGCACGACTCTGCCGAAAAGGACGCCGGCCTTGTTGCCGGAGCGCCGCGCGATCCGGCCGATTTGGATCACGAAACCGCGCACCGACGCCGCGAGGCCGCCTTCCAGGACATCCGCCGCAGCGGCAAGGCGGCCGCGCAATGGTCCGATCAGAAGGCCGAGCCGCGCGCCGACGCCGACGAGACGCGGCAGGTTCCGATCGCTCCACGACCGCGAGTCGCGCCCGCCTTGTCGGAAACGCCGCTGCTGCCGGATGGAGAGCGGGCCCGTCTGGCCGG
>CAZTNV010000053.1:12279-15856 GCA_964615535.1 uncultured Mycobacteriaceae bacterium
CCGCCGCAGAGCCGGGCCGCCGCATGCCGGGCCAGGACGGTGGCAGGTCACCGGGCCGGCAGGCGCATAGCACCCCGGGCACTGCGGCCGGGGCGGGCCCAATCGTGGTGGTCGATACTGCCGACGCGGCCGAGGCTGGGCGCGCTTATGTGTCCCCCGACCCGCTCACCTCCCGAGGCGGCGATACCGTGATCGGTGATGGCGGCGAAGCCAAACCCCCGCGGGGAACGCCGCCGGCCGTGGACGGCACGGGTGAGCGGCACGACGCCATGCCTCGCCTGCGCGGCAAGGACTCCGTCCCGCCCGGACGCGCATTGCTGCTCGACGAACGCCTGGTCGACCCGGATAAGGACAATGCGTTCGCGCTCGATCCAGCGGCGCCGGCACCCGGCCGGGCGTTTCTCGATCAGCCGCGGATCGCAGGCGAAGCCGCCATGGAAGGGCTGTCGCCGATACCGCCACCGCTCCAGGGGAACCGTGCCTTGCTGACCGATCCACGGCCCGAGGCAATGCCGGTCTCGCCGCCCTGGACGACCCTCAAATGGCCACCGGACAACGTCAAGCGGCCGAGCGCGCTCGACATCCCGCCGATCGATCCGGACGACGCACTGCCGGACGGAATCGACATCGGCTATTGGCCGGTATGGAACGGCCAAACCGAGCAGATCGACACCTATCTCAGCGAGCCGATCAAGCACGATGGCCCGCCGGGGTCGACGCTGGTCCCGGCATCGCTGCATCTGGCCGGCGCCGCGGCCACGGCCAATCTCGATTTCGCAATGCTGTTCGCCTGCCTTCAGCAGATCGAGAGCAACATCGAGCAGCGTCGCCCGCTGGCGATGATCGTGCCCCTCCATCATTCAACCCTGCTGGCGCCGCACCTCGAAACGGTACTTGCAATCCTGCGCTATTTTCCCGATCCGGCGCGGGCCCGCTATCTCTTCCTCGAAGTGATCGACTGTCCCGAGCAGAGCCCTCCGGCGCCCCTGGCGGCCGCGGCCCAGCGGCTGCGTGCTGCCTGCCGGGATCTGCTGTTCCGCATCGGCCCCAAAGGGCCGGGGCTGCACGCCCTGGCGGCCTGCCGCCCGATCGCGATCGGTGCCCGCCTTGGCCGGCTGCCGCCGCATCGCCTCCCCCTGCTGGCGGCGAAACTCGGCATCAGTCGCACTTATGCCTGGGCGGTAGACGACCCGATCCACCGCGGTCCGGCGGTCGCTCAAGGTCACTGGCTGATCAGTGGCCATGCCCTGCGCCCGATCGGACCGGCACCACGCGAGATTGAAGTCGTACCTCGGCAAGCCATGATACCGTGACCGCAGCCCGATCAGGCAGGTCTTGCAAGAGACGCATCTGCAGGCAGGAATCGCCGGAACAGATCGATGATGTGGGGCGATACCGAGTTTGCCGCCGTGAAATAGAAGCCGCGATACATCGGCCGGTGATCGAAACGGTTGGGTTCGGTCAGCGCTCTGCACAGGGATTTCAGGCCGGTCCGCATCTGGCCGAATTCGAGCGGAAAGGCGAATAGCTGCCCGAGTTCATGGCGGGCGACGTCGCGGCCGAGAATGCCCAGCCTCATCCGGTGGAACTTCTCCTGCAAGCCGGCGAAGAACGGGTCGAGGTCTTCGCAGGGGTCGAGGGTGGTTCGATCGACATCGATGCGGTGGCCGATCGCCTGCCCGGAGGTGTCGCTGGGCAGCGCGCGAAAGAAGGCATCGTGGCCCGGCACCGACTCGCACCCGGTCACCACCAGAAAGACCGGAAACCGGATCGCCAGAGTCCGATAAGCCTCATCGACCATCGCCCGCATCTGCCCGCCCAGAGCCGCCACGCCGGCTGCGCGCTGGATCAGCGACATGGCGGGCACGGTCAGGACCATGCCGTCGAACGGCAGATTCGGGCGGTAACGGACCAGCAGGCCGAGCGCCTGCTCGTAAAGCCGCCACCTGATCGGGCTGGCCGGATCGCCGAACAGCATGGGTGCTGTCTCTATCGCGACCACCTCGTCGAGCAGCCACCAGTACCACCAGACCGCTGCCGTCTCTCCCAGCCTTTGCGGCGGCGGAAACGGTGAACCGATTGCGGCGGTAGCGAGCAGCGACCGGGTCTCTCCGCCCTCGCCCATCACCAGCAGCCAGGGCACGGCGTGAAGCGGGTCGCCGCCCCGCCGATAGCGTCCGGAGCCGAGGATCAACCCCCGCGCCTCCCCGATCTGCCGGTCGAGCACGGCGACCGCCTCGTCATCATTGCCGATCGGTGGGCCGTCGGCACCCCCGGCCGGCCCGGCACTGGAGTCAGGCTGTAGCGTCATCGCCTCATCCGTCGGCGCCCGGTCCCGTGATGCACGGCGAGGCGCAGACCATGACAGCACGGATCTTCGATCATCATTGATTGCTGCGTCTCCTTCCGTGCACTATGGCACATGATCGGCGCAGTCCTGCATGATTTCAATCCTTGGCTGCATTTCGCCGCGGCGCTCCTTCTGTGCGCCGTGATCGCGGCGCCGGCCCTGTCGGCACCGCTGCCCGCCAACGGCCGCTCGGTACGATCCGCTCGCCGTCCCGTCATCTTCGCCCTGGCTGCGCTCATGGCAACGAGCGGGGCCGCAGTCGCGATCCTGCTCGGTCCGCTCGACCCGGAACAGCAGTTTCCCTTGCGGCAACGCGAGGTCGCCCTGATCGAACGGGAACTGGCCTACCGCGACCGGATGACCGATACCGTGCTGGCCCTGCTCGACCAGAACCACCAGTTGGACGTGGCCGAATTGCGTCAGAATTTCGAACCGCAACTGGCCGAGCTGCGCCGGCAATATGCCGAAGTGACCGAGGGGCTCGCTCCCCCCGACTCGTCCGCCGCTCCGATTCTCCCTGCCTCGGCGACCGGAGGGCGCTGATCATGCGCGGCGGAAGCAGGTCGCCTGGACCGCCGCGGGACCGGAGGCCGGCGTGACCGCGGGTGGGAGCGGCTGCCAGCTTGGCGCCGGCCCGGCCCTGCAGCGGACCCTTCCAATCGGAAGGAGGGAACCCCAGCGCGGCGTCAGGGCCTGACCTAGGCCGGGCGGTCTCTTCCGCGCGGACGCTATCCTACCCGGCCGCCGACGCGGCCTCTGGCGACGGGCGCGCAGGTCGGCTAGGAGTTTCGTGTGGTATCGTTCGGCGAAAGGCACCCATATGCGTGCGTCACTGGCTTTTCCGGCCCGCCCGGCAACGGCATCGACCTTGCCCTGGTTGGTCAGCATCGGGATTCTCGCCGTCGCCGTGCTGTGGATCGGCAGCAGTGGCATGGCGAGCGTCTTCCGGTGGTGGCAGACGCCCGAGGGAAGCCATGGCTGGGTGATCCCGTTCGTCACCGCCTTCGTCATCTGGCTCAGGCGCCACCGCATCCAGGCGGCGGCCGACACGCCGAGCGGCTGGGGTGCGGCCATTGCCGGCCTCGGCCTGGCGGTGCTGCTCGTCGACGAAATCGGCCAGCTCTACCGTCTCAGTCTGCCGGCGATCGTCGTCATCGCCTTCGGTGCCGTGGTGGCAAGCCTCGGCTGGCGTGCGGCACGCTTGGTCGCCTTGCCCCTCGGGCTCCT
>CAZTNV010000054.1:0-15797 GCA_964615535.1 uncultured Mycobacteriaceae bacterium
GGGCCGGTGCGCACGATCGCGCAATTCGGTTCGGAGGCGATGAAGGCGCGGGTCAGCGACCCGGAGATGCCCAGCCTCATCGGTCACTCCCCCCGGCGGCGGTTCGGGCGGCGGGCGGCACGATCACGTCGCCCGGCCGCAGCCCGGTCAGGATCTCGATCCCGCTCTCGCCCGCGCCGGCCGCGGTAGGATCAAGCGGCGCCGGCGGGCCGGTCCGGACCACCACCTCGGTGCCGTCCTCCAGCCGGACATAATCGAGACCGAAGCGCTGATAGAGGTAGTCGCGCGGGATGATGATCGCCGGCCGCCACCCGGCGCCGACGAACACCCGGGTCCGCTCGCCGACATGGAAATCGCCCAGCCCCTCGACGGTAACGTCGGCCACCACCCGGCCCTGATCGAGCCGCGGATAGACCTGTCGGACGCGGCCCTCGCGCAGCTCGGTACCGGGACCGCCGAGGCCGGCGGCACCCACCGTCACCACGTCGCCTTCGTGGAGCGAGCGGGCGTGGCGTTCGGGCAGGAACAGGCGCAGCACGTATTGCTCGGTGGCGATGGTGGCGACCGGCTCGCCGGGCATGATCACCGTACCGTTGACCACCGGCACCTCGAGCACCCGGCCGGCGGCGGGGGCCAGCACGGCGCGCTCGGCCAACTGGGCCTGGACCGCGTTGCGTCGCGCCTCCATGGCGCCCAACTGGGCGGTGACCACGTTGAGCGCGGTCACCGCGTCGTCGAGCCGCGACTGCGGTGCCGTGCCCGATGCGCGGAGCTGCTGCGACCGGGTCAGCTCGGTGGCGGCCTGTTCGCGCTGCGCCTGGAGCGCGCGGACCTGGGCGTCCAGCGCTGCCAGTTCGAGCGGCAATTTGTCGTCGCGGACCTGACCGAGCACCTGGTTCCGTTCGACCCAGTCGCCTTCGGTGATGGTGACCTGCTCGATCGTGCCGTTGAGCCGTGCCCGCGCCTGAACCGTGTGGACGCTGGCGACCGTGCCGAACACCGCCTTGAGATCCTCGATCTCCCGCATCTGCACGGTGAAGGGCTGGGCAGCGACCGGTATGGTGAGCGCCGACAGCGCCAGGATTGCAGCGGTCAGGGTACCCAGCGCGGATCGAAGGGGACGGATCGGGAAGATCGGCATCTCGGTACTCCGCCGGACGCGGCGGTGATGTCCCGCGTCGCTCTGCTGTCTGCTCTTGCCTTATACATTAGCAATTGCTAAATTAGCAAGCATGAATGTGGAGGCTTTGGATCAGCGGGTCGATCGGGCGGCGGCAGTGCTCAAGGCGATGAGCAATGCCAACCGACTGCGCATCCTGTGCCGGCTCGGCGCCGGGGAATGCTCGGTGGGCGAGCTGTCGGCCCGCGTCGGGCTCAGCCAGTCGGCCCTGTCACAGCATCTGGCACGGCTGCGCGGCGAGGGGCTGGTGGCGTTCCGGCGGCAGTCCCAGGCCGTGTTCTATGCCCTGGCGAGCGAGGAGGTGCGCCGCCTGATGGCGACGCTGATCGATTTGTACTGCGCGGCGCCGGACGACGGCAGGTCCGGTGCTCCGCCATCCGGCCCGCCGGCGGGCGAGGGCTGCCAGCCCGCGGCGGGAAAGCAAGCATAGAGCGGGGCTTTTCAGTGTCATACAAACGTAAGTATACGCACGCATAATGTCTTTTCCTAAACAGGCAAATAAATCTTGTAGTGTAGTGGTGGTCATCGCAGATCGGACGCGTTCTGTCCCCGCTGCCGGTCTGACTATAGTAATTTCAGGATGTTAAGCGCCACGGTCGGCCCGTTCCGGCCGTGGCGTCTTTTGTTGATGGTTCGTGCTAGCTCAACGCCCCGACCAGCCCGTCGAACATCGCCTGTCCGTCGGTATTGCCGAGCGCCGGGTCGGCGGCGCGTTCGGGGTGGGGCATCAGGCCGAGAACCTTGCGGCGGACGTCGAACACGCCGGCGATGTTGCCGGCGGACCCGTTGGGGTTGCCGGCCGCCACGGCATCGCCCTCGGGCGTGACATAGCGCAGCGCGATCTGGCCGTTGTCGTTCAGCGCCTTCAGCGTATCCGCGTCGGCGGAATAGTTGCCGTCGAAATGGGCGATCGGGATGCGCAAGACCTGGCCCGCGCGATAGGCGCAGGTGAACGGACTGTCGGTGCGCTCGACCCCGACGGGGACGGTGCGGCAGATGAATTTCAGGCCCGAATTGCGGATCAGGGCGCCCGGCAGCAGCCCGGCTTCGGTGAGGATCTGAAAGCCGTTGCAGATGCCCAGCACTGCGACGCCGGCCTCGGCGCGTGTCCTGACCTCGCGCATGACCGGCGAATGCGCCGCCATGGCGCCCGAGCGGAGATAGTCGCCATAGGAGAACCCGCCGGGCACCACGATCAGATCGACCTTCGGCAACTCGGTATCGCGGTGCCAGACCATGGCGGGCGGCGCTCCCATGGCCCGGTGCAGCGCGACCGCCACATCGCGGTCGCAATTCGAGCCGGGGAAGACGATGACGGCGGCCTTCATCGAGCGGGCTTTCCTTGAGGGACTTGCTGGGGAGGGACTCGCTGGGAGAGAACGGACTGGCCGAGATATAGAGCCGCGGCGATCCGGCCGAAAGCCTGCGGGTTCAGGTCGACTCCGATCCCGGTGGCCGCGACTCGTCGCGCGCCTCGAGCAGCCCATAGACCGCGCGCCACAGCCTGACTCCGTCCAGGACGGTGCCGGGTCCGATCTCGACATGGCGCAGGTTTTCGAGGACATGCAGTTCGGTGCGGCCCGGTGGCCCGGCGGCAGCCAGGGCGAGGCTTTCGGTGTAGGGAATGATCGGATCGTCGCGGCCATGGACCAGGATCAGCCGGGCGGGCAGGGCGGTCAGGTCGCGACGGCTCAGATCGAGCGCCTCGGCATATCGCCGCACCGATTCGGGCAGGGCCGCGATCAGCTCCGGCACGCGGTCCGGATCATCATTGACCAGCAGGGCATGGACCGCCCGGCCCTCCGGCCCCAGCCGCGCCACCAGCTCCTCGATCGAGGCGTCGGGCCGCGTCAGGCGGCGGTCGGCCATCGCGCGCAGCAGAAAGCGGTCGCCGGCATCCCCGATCCGCGACGCCACGCTGTGGACGAAGACCCAGCGGCCATAGGGAAACACGGTGCCGCGGACCCAGGGACCGCCGGTCGGATGCCGGTGCTCGCCGGTCATGAAGAACGTGATCACGGATTCGCTGTCGTAATACCCGCCGATCGCCAGGACGTAGCCGATCCGGTCTTGCAGATCAGGGTCCAGAGCGGCCAGGATCGCGGGGCCCGCCGAGTAGGAGATCGCCGCCAGCCCGATCTTGAAACCGCCACCGGCCGTATCGGCAAGGAAGCGGACCGCATCGACGATCACCTCGGAGTCCGCGGGATCGACCACCAGCCGCCGCAGGTTCGGGATGTCGGGCACCAGGACCGCGAATCCGGCCTCCGTCAGGCCCTGCGCGAAGTCGACCAGAGCGGCGTGGCCGATCCCCTCGGCCACCACGCCCGGCACCAGCACCAGCGCGCCAGACGGCTCGCCCTGCGGGCGATAAAGGTCGCCGAAGCGGGTGCGGCCCTCGACGACATAGGTGAGTGGCTGTGCCGGCGGGCCGGCCGGCTCCGAAGCCGAACGGGTTGCCGCTCCGGCGGCAAAGATGTCCGCCGTGACTTCGACGGCTTCAACCGCGCGGGCCAGCCTATCGCCGACGACGATCAGGCCCAGCGCGGCCAGTCCGACAACCATGGCCAGCCCGGCCCATGCTCGGCTCCAACACCGCTTCACGGCTTGCCTCCCCGCCTCCTTCGGCGCGCGCAATCCTGCCGTGGTGGCAGAGCGGTGGCAACCGACCGAAACCTTGAAATGAGTGGCAGTCGAAACGACCTGTAAAGTGTCCGGGTCCGGGCCCCTCTGGCGATCGGTGCAGCAGCCGGTCGCGATGTCGGACCCTTCCACCTGTAGGGCGACCGTCGGCCGGTCGCCTGGCATCTGGAGGGTCTTATGACTGTGCCTCGATCCTGAAGATCCCTGTCGGCATCGACGGCGTCTCCCGAGCGGAAGACCCGCATGGCTCCGGCGTGCGGCCGAATTCGGGGTTGATCAACCGGCGTGTCGACTCGGAGCAACCGGTCGACCTGGTGATATATCGAATGAGTGGAGGCGTGCAGTGACGACCCTTGAGTTGGGGATCGGGCGATATGGCGATCGGCTGGACGATGATCGCCGGGCCTGGAAGTTCGAACGCCGCCGCCAGCGAATTCACAATCTGGCATGGTGGCTCGACAGCGCATTTCGCATTCCGGGCACGCGCGTGCGATTCGGTCTCGATTCGGTCGTGGGACTCGTGCCGGGCATCGGCGATCTCGCGACCAATCTCGTTGCCGTCTATCTGATCCTGGAGGCGCGCCGCCTCGGGGTGCCGGTCTCCGCTCTGTTGCGGATGGCCCGCAACGTGGCGGTCGATGCCGTGGTTGGCGCGATTCCCCTGCTTGGCGACCTCGCGGACGTGGCCTGGAAAGCCAACCGCCGCAATTTGGCCATCGTCGAAGATCATTTGCGGCGCCATGGCGGGCCGCCGGTGATCGACGGCGTGGCGAGGCGCGCCAGTTGAACCGACCATTGTCAGTCTTTTTGGGACCGTTCTCTTCGCGGGCCGGGCCACCGGCCCTGGCACACGGCGCGGCCCAGCGGCGGCGGCCTATCCGGTGGCGGGACGAGTATCGTTCCCGATCATGCGTCACCGGATCGGTATCTGTGCAGTCAAGCTGTTGGCGGCGACCGGCCCACCGGTCCAGCGTGGAGCCGTAAACTCCAGGCACGGGAGCCCTAAGCGCCAAGCACGCGATTCCTGTTGGCGAGGACGCTTGATCCGACCCCGGTGCATCCTGCCGTTCAATGGCAGAGCAACAATACTGTGCCGCGCGACCAAGCACCGATCTGCGGCATTCCTGACCGGCCTGTCCCGAGATTTCAGGCTCGAGAGATGCGGACCGGGAAACCGGTTCTCCCGATGCCTATCACGCCAGTCAGGCCTTGCGGGACGACCGGATCGGCTTGATGTCCGCAGGGTCCCAGATCGCGCCGCGACGTCGGCGCCGGCCATGACCCTGATCCTGACCATGATCCTGCGGCGGTTTCGGCAGCACCGACTCTTCCTCCAGCCCCAATGGCATGGTGGTTCGCGGTTCGCTGGTCCAAGCCGTCAGCGATTCTTCGGGCAGAGGCTCGGGCGAGCCTGACAGCGCGGACATCAGGCTGAGGACCTCGTCCTGAACCTTGGGGGGTACCGAGCGCCATGAGCGAATCAGGCGCAGCACACGCCTATCTTTGAGCGGGTCGACGGACTCGCTGGCAGAGTGCGATCGGCCATCGCCTTCACCACTGCCGTTGGTTTCGGTTGATTCGTCGCCGATGCCGTTGTCGAAGCCGTCATAGAAGAACGCGACCGGCACATCCAAAATCTGGCCGAGCTGATAAAGCGTTCCTGCACTGATTCGATTCGCTCCCTTCTCATACTTTTGCACCTGCTGGAAGGTGAGCCCCAGTCGTTCACCAAGATGTTCTTGGCTCATTCCCAGTAATGTGCGACGAAGCCGGACACGGCCCCCGACATATGCCTCGACCTCCAACGTACCGGCAGCTCCTCGACGTTTGCGTCCCATAGCACCTCATTCCTCCAATAAACCGGCGACCCGGCGATATCATAACGGGTTAATCATTAATCAACCCGCAGCGTGTATCCCGACAGCGAGCTGGAGTCTGCGGGCCGGCTCGCGCACATGCTCCAACCCTTGTCCGATCATTATTTACCCTCGACTTGGGCTATACCGCCATAGGGCAGATCCAATTTTCAACGGCGTTATACCTTGGCGTGATGGTTGTGGCAAATGTGTCACATGTAGGTTCGATGATGCATCAAAACCCTTGCGCAATTCATCGTAGCCCGGCAGTTTCTAGTCGTCGCCTGATGAGGGTAACAGGGTCAAATGGGGGATGCTTCGATCCGCAGCGGTTTGCCATGCGGTAACAGCACCGCCGGAGGTTCTGTGCTCATGAGGAAAAAAGAGCGCTACGGCCAGAGGTGACTCCCGATTGTTCCATTCGGACTCGAAGTCGGGGCGATCAAACTGCGAATGCGAACGGCAATGATGCCACGTGCAAACCGACCGGCAGAACCGAGGAAAGCAGAACAATCAATGACCGAGGACAATAACGACCTCCGTGCGTTGACGACGAAGATCGTCGCCGCCTTCGTCGGCCACAATCAGGTGCCTGTGGAAGCGATGCCGGAGATCATCCGCGGTGTCTATTCCTCTTTGCAGCGCCTGGGCGCCCCGGCACCCGCGCCCGAGATCCTTCCGGAGCCGGCCAAGCCGGCAGTGCCGGTTCGCAAATCGGTGCATCCCGACTATTTAATTTGCCTGGAAGACGGCAAGCAGTTGAAGATGCTCAAGCGCCACCTGATGTCGACCTA
Source organism: uncultured Mycobacteriaceae bacterium (assembly GCA_964615535.1). Taxonomy (GTDB): domain Bacteria; phylum Pseudomonadota; class Alphaproteobacteria; order DSM-16000; family Inquilinaceae; genus CAZTNV01. The sequence goes on from CAZTNV010000054.1 coordinate 6,474, forward strand.
CGGGATGACACCGGCGGAGTACCGGGCGAAATGGGGGTTGCCGAGCGACTATCCCATGGTCGCGCCGAATTATGCCGCGGCCCGTTCGAAGATGGCCAAGGAGATCGGCCTGGGGCGGCGCCCGAACAAGGACGACGAAGACGAGTAGGCGGCCGGCCGCGACTCAGGCCGCGCGACCGGTTCTCCCCGGCGTCGGCCAGCGTTCCAGACGATAGGCACTGTCCCAGAACATCCATTCATATTGGGTCGATCGTTCGAAAGCGCGCATCATGGCGCCTTGCCGCTCGGCCGCGGCCGCATCGGCGGCACGATCGACGATGGCGATGACCGATTCGACGGCTTTGCCGAATTCCGGATCGGAATAGGTGTCGATCCAGGCCTGATAGGGATTGCCGGATCGCGGCCCGCGGGCAATGGCATTGCCGACGTCCCAGTAGATCCAGAAGCACGGCAGGATCGCTGCGATCAGTTCCTCGTAACAGCGGTTGTGGGCGACCGCGAGCAGGAAGTTGGTATAGGCAAGGCAGGTCGGCGACGGTTCGGCCGATGCCGCCTGGGCTGCATCGATCCCGAACCGTTCGAAAAACCCCGCGTGCAGCGAGCGCTCGACCACGATGGCGCCCTGGGCGGATTGGGCGAACTGGACGATCGTGTCCGGGTCCGGCGCCCGCGCCGCGGCGACCGCCAGGGCGCGGGCATACTCCACCAGGTAGAGCGCATCCTGAATCACATAGAACTGGAAACGGTCCCGGCTGAGCGTGCCTTCGGCCAGTTCGCGGTTGAACGGGAGGTCGAGGATGGCGTGGCGCAGCGTCGCGGTCTGCTGCCATGCCTGATCGGTGAACCGGGTCATGAGGCCGCATCCTGTGGCCAGAGGGCATGGAAGTGATGGACCGGGCCATGGCCGCCGCCGACCGCCAGCCGGCCGCTGGCGGCGATCGCGGCGGTGAGGTAGGCCTTGGCGTCGTGCACCGCCGTGAGCAGGTCGGGCCGGCGTGGCAGCAGGGCGGCGATCGCCGCGGCCAGGGTGCAGCCGGTGCCATGGGTATTGGGTGTCGACAGCCGAGCCGCGGGCAGCTCGGTCAGCGTCGTGCCGTCGAACAGCAGATCGGGACTGATTTCGGTTTGGAGATGCCCGCCCTTGAGCAGCACGGCCTGCGGCCCGAGCCGGTGGAGGTCGCGCACTGTCTGATGCATCTCGGCCAGGGTGCACGGCGGTGCCCGGCCGAGCAGCACGCCGGCCTCGGGCAGGTTCGGCGTGATCACCGTGGCAAGCGGCACCAGATGATCGCGCAGCGCGGCCACCGCGCCGGGATCGAGCAGGTGGTCGCCGCTCTTGGCCACCATCACCGTGTCGAGCACGACGTGGCGAGCGCGGTGATGGCTCAGCCGGTCGGCCAGAACCAGCGCGACCTCGGCGACGCCGACCATGCCGATCTTCACGGCGTCGACCCTGATGTCGGCAAACAGAGTGTCGATCTGTTCTGCCACGAAGGCCGCCGGGACCTGTTGGATCGCGGTGACCGTGCGGGTGTTCTGGGCGGTGAGGGCGGTAATGACCGCCATGCCATAGGCGCCCAGCGCCGAAAAGGTCTTCAGATCGGCCTGGATGCCGGCGCCGCCGCCGGGGTCGGACCCGGCGATGGTCAGCACGTTCGGGGGAACGGCGGAGGGCGCCGCGGCGGTCCCGGTCACGGCGCGGCAATCCCCGGCGTGCCGGCCCGGCCCGCCAGACCGGCCTTGACGGCGGCGGACAGGGCGGCTGCGGCGTGACGCGGGTCCTTGGCGGCGCAGATCGCCGACACCACTGCGACGCCGTCGGCACCGGCCCGGATCACGCCCTCGGCATTGCCCGGATCGATCCCTGAAATCGCGACGACCGGCACCGGAACCAGTGCCCGCAGGCTGCGCAACCGGTCGAGCCCGAGCAGCCCCTTGGCGTCGGCCTTGCTGGTGGTCCGATAGACCGGGCCGAGCCCGACGTAATCGACGATGCGCGGGTCGGCTTCGGCGGCCTCTGCCGGGCTCGACACCGAAAGGCCGAGCAGGAAACCGGAGCCGAGCAGGCGCCGGGCCTTGGCGGCCGGCATGTCGTCCTGGCCGAGATGCACGCCGTCCGCCTCCACCGCCAGCGCGACATCGACCCGGTCGTTGATGATGAGCGGCACCCCGAGCGGACGGAGCAGCTCGCGTAGAATCAGGGCACGATCGATAAAGGATCGGGTGGAGCCGGTTTTGTCGCGCAATTGCACGATGGTGGCGCCGCCATCAACCGCGGCGCGGGTGAGCGCCGCCAGATCGCACTGACCGGCCACCGCCGGATCGGCGATGAAATAGACCGAAAGATCGAAGGCCCGCCGTCCTGTCATTGCAACCTTCCCCTGCGCGCGATGGTATCCCGATCGAGTGAATGGAGCATGTCGAGCAGTCCGACCTGGAGCGAGCCGGGACCGGCGGCGTGTTCGGCCGCCGCTTCGCCGGCAATGCCCAGCACCGCCAGCGCGTGGGCCGCGGCGGTTACGGCGTCGGGCTCGACGGCCAGAAATGCGCCGATCAGGGCGGTCGCGGTGCAGCCAAGTCCCGTGACCCGCGCCATCAGCGGATGCCCGTTGGCGATCGCGATCATCCGCCGGCCGTCCGTGACGTAGTCGATCCGGCCGGTGACTGCCACCGTGCTGCCCAGGCGGCGCGCCAGATCGCCGGCGGCATCGAGCGCCGCGGCGGACTCATGCGCGCTATCGACGCCTTTCGCCGCCGCCCCGCCGGCACTGGCGAGGGCCAGGATTTCCGAGGCGTTGCCGCGGATCACCGCCGGGCCGCGCCGGATCAGATCGGTGGCGACCGCGGTGCGATAGCCGAGCGCCCCGACGCCGACCGGATCGATGACCCAGGGCACACCGGCCTGGCCGGCCCGGGTGACGGCCAGGCGCATCGCCCCGGACCAGTCGGGCGAGATCGTGCCGAGATTGATCACCAGGGCGTTCGACAGCCCGGTCATCTGCTCGACCTCATCGGCCGCATGCACCATGACCGGCGATGCGCCTACCGCAAGGAGCGCATTGGCGGTAAGGTTCATTACCACGAAGTTGGTAATGTTGTGGATCAGCGGCGACTTCGACCGCACCGCCGAGAGGGACCGCCAAATGCCCTCGTTCGCGTCCATAGGCCTCCTTATCCGCGCTGCCAGTTCCGGACTGCCAGGGAGCCGGAACGGACCCGGTAAGCCATTGGCCTGCGGTCCCGGTGACGGCTCCCTTCGCTGGCATGACCCAGATCAGGTTCGACGGGTGTGATCTCAGCCCGCCGCCGGCGGGCACCCCATGTCACCAGACGGATGTTAAAGGGCCGGCGGGGCCTGTCAATCGCCATTTCCCGGCAGGGTGCCGGGCGTTGAGGCCACGTCGCCTCGGAAGCGGGTGTCGGGCCGGCCCTGATTGGCTGACGGTTTGAACGGCTGGCGGCGTGCCAGGTGCGGTCGAGGGGGCGACAGCCCGGAAACGGGGTCCTGTGCGGCGCCATGGGGTCGCGCCGACCTCTTGCCTCTCCCCGCCTTGTTATCCAAACGAGGAGATGTAAATTCCGGGACAGTCCGGTAGGACCATCGTGGAATTTCATGGCAGGAGAGCAGGGTAATTGCAACCGGATGCATCCCTTGCTGTGTCGAGGAAATGGTCGATGAAACGGCCGGATGTTCTGTACATCCTCTTGTCTTTGATCATCTGTGGGCCGGTGCTGGTCGCGATATTCGCGGCGCCGCTGGTCTTTCATCTGTCCGGCAGCGACGTATGGGAGCATCTGGCAGCGCTGCGCCAGCTTCAGGCCGATCCGTGGGCGCCGTCGAACCCGCATCTCGACAGTTTCGACAGCTCGCCACGGTTCATGCCGCTGTTCGTGGTTTTTGCCGTGTTCGGCAATGCCTTGGGTTGGGACGGCTTCGCCACCATTCAGGCGGTGGCCGTGATCACCGTCATCCTGTTGCCGATCGGCGCCTATCTGTTTCTGCGCCGCTATTTCAATTCGCCCTGGGCACCGGTCTATGGGCTGCTCATTCTGGTCTTCTTTTGGGGATGGGCACCCAACTGGACCAGCATGTACAATTTTCGGTCATTGTTCTACAACGTGTTTTATCCGTCGACCTTCGTCTTTGCGGGAACGTTTTTCCTGCTGTGGTGGACCCTGGAGGCACTGCGCCGGCCCGACCTGCCGGCATGGCGCGGGCCGATCCTGGCGTTCGGCGCCGGTCTCCTGCTGTTGTGCCACCCGTTGAGCGGATTGTTCGCGATCGCTTCGGTCGCGCTGTTGGCTGCGGTCGATCCAGGGATTGCTTTGATACGGCGAGTGCTTTGCCTGGCCTGGATCGCCGCCGGAGTCGTGGCCGCGGAACTCTGGCCATATTTCTCGATCCATCATGCCACTTTGGGCTCAGCCGAGTTCCGCGATCCCCTGTGGCAATGGGACGCGCAGCTCCGGTTCTATGATCCCCTGGGCGTCGCCATGATGCTCGGTCCCGCCCTGCTGGGGCTGCCGGTGCTGCTGTATTTCCTGCGGCGCAACCGCATGCATTTTCTGGTGATCGGGGCGGCGGGAAATATTGGTCTTTATTTGTTGTGGTTCGTGACCGATTTCCCGCTGGGCCATCGGTTCTTGCCGTTTGCTCTGTTTTTTTTGCATCTGGCTGTGATCTGGGCGGCCCTGCGACTGCACGAGGCGGTGGCAGCCGGGACCGCGCGGCGGCTGGGTGTCGTCGCGGTTGCGCTGGCCGGTCTTGTCATGATTGCGCAGTTTGCGTTTCCGGCGCGGGACATAGCGCTGTACGCGTACTGGAAAATGGGCGAAGAACCGCCGCTGCCGCCCTTTCGTGAGGACAACTGGCAGTATCGTGCGGTGAGGGACGAGATGACCGCCCTGGCATCCGCCCTGGGCGATGACGCGATCGTGCTCAGCAACGATGCGGATATCAATCACGTGCTCCCCGCCTTCGGCGGCAAGGTAGTCCGGCAGCAGCGCGGCAATCCGTTCGCATCCGACGCCGCCGAGCGAAATGCCGCGGTCGATGTCTTTTTCAGCAGATGCGCAAGCAATGAGCGGCGGCGCGAGATCATCCGGCATTATCGGGTCACCCATGTCGTGACCGGGCCGGACGACTCGGTGCTGGCGGCCCTGGGCGATATGGCGGCGCCGGGCTGGCGGCTCGGCCACTGGACCATCGCCGAAATCCGCCCGTCCACCGGGTCTGATCCGGACCCGCCGGAGCAAATGCCACTCGGAATACGCGCGGCGGTCGGATGCCAGACTTAAGATTACGCCCGGGCGATTGCGCCTCGGTCGCAGTGTCCGCCTTGACTTTGCCGTTTTACAGGAGCATATCCGGGATCACTGACGCTTTGGTCGCGAACATCAAGACGATCTGAGCGCTGCCTGCGGACGCGAGGAATCTTTTCCGTCAGGGCTCCTTCATTTCTCAACGGACGATCCGAGCCACGAGGGTCGTTCTCCCGAGACTCAATCAATTTGCGTGTGATCCGGCTCGACGCTGCTGATCGCGTGATCGTGGCCTGACCCGAAAGATCAATTCCCTTGACCAGTTTTGTCGAACTCGGCCTTGCCCCGCCGCTCATGAAGGCGCTTGAGGGCGAGGGCTATCAGACGCCGACGCCGATCCAGGCGCAGGCCATCCCCCACGTCCTCGGCGGCCGCGACCTGCTCGGGATCGCCCAGACCGGCACCGGCAAGACGGCGGCCTTCGCCCTGCCGATCCTTCACCAGCTCGCGGCCAACCGGAAAGCCGCGCCGAAACGCGGCTGCCGCGTCCTGGTGCTCAGCCCGACCCGCGAGCTGGCCAGCCAGATCGATGCCAGCTTCCGCACCTATGGACGGCATCTTGGCCTGTCCTCGACGGTGGTGTTCGGCGGCGTCGCGGCGTCGCCGCAGATCCGCGCGCTGGCCAACGGCGTCGATATCCTGGTCGCCACGCCGGGCCGGCTGATCGATCATCTCGACGGCCGGGTGCTGCGGCTCGATCACACCGAGATCCTGGTGCTGGACGAGGCGGATCAGATGCTCGATCTGGGCTTCATCCACGCCATCCGCCGGATCGTCCCGATGCTGCCGGCCGCCCGCCAGAGCCTGCTGTTCTCGGCGACCATGCCGAAGGAAATTGCCAATCTGGCGGCCGGCCTGCTCAAGGACCCGGTGAGGGTGGCGGTCACCCCGGTCGCTTCGACGGTCGAGCGGGTCGAGCAGCGCGTCATCCTGGTCGAGAGCCAGAACAAGCGGGCCCTGCTGACGGAGATGCTCGCCGATCAGTCGATCGCGCGGGCGCTGGTGTTCACCCGGACCAAGCACGGCGCCGACCGCGTGGTGCGGCATCTAACCGAGGCCGGCCTGACCGCCACCGCAATCCACGGCAACAAGTCCCAGAGCCAGCGGGAAACCGCGCTGGCGGCCTTTCGGGCCGGATCGAAGCGCATCCTGGTCGCGACCGACATCGCGGCGCGCGGCATCGACGTCGAGGGCGTGACCCACGTCATCAATTTCGAGCTGCCCAACATACCCGAAAGCTATGTCCACCGGATCGGCCGTACTGCCCGGGCCGGTGCCGCCGGGATCGCGATCTCGTTCTGCGATGCCGAGGAGCGTGCCCATCTGGGCAGCATCGAGACCCTGATCCGGCAGCGCCTGCCGGTCACCGACCGGCGGGGCCGCTTGGCTCCGATGGGGCGACCCGCGGTGCACGAGTTCGAGCCGCCGCCCGCTCCGGCCCCCGCGCCGCGGCCGGCGCGCGGTCCGGCTGCCCCCGCCAGCCGCCGCCGGCCGCGTCCCGCCCGCAATGCCATGGCGGCCCGGTAACCCGGGCCCCGGTAACACGGGCCCCGGCAGCACGGGAGCCTGCAATACGCTGCTCCGCCGCCGCAGAACGCCGCCCGGTTAGCGGGCGGTCAGCAGAAGCTCGGTCTTGCCGGGCAGGGGCTCCGCGCCGGCAATCTTGACCAGGGTGTCGCCGGGGCGGGCGAAGCGATGAACCCGGCGGGTGCAAACCCGGCCGGCGGTCTTGGTCAGCGCCGGGGTGCGGGCGCGGGCCGGGTTGGCCGCCAGCGGATCAACGATTTCGGCCACCGCGTCGCCGCTGTTCACCTGGTCGCCCAACTCGACCCGATAGACCACGATGCCGCCGACCGGAGCCGCGACCATGTCGAAGCCGGCCAGCGGCGTCGCGGCGCACAGCGCCGGCGGCAAGGGGCCGGGATCGCCCGCGACCGCGCCGCGGCGCTGCAGGAACCGGAACAGGTTGTCGGCGTCCTGCAGGGCGAAATCGTCGGAGACGTCACCCAGCCCGCGCAGCTCGACCGTTGCCGCCAGGCATGCCGCCGGGATCGGGTGCCCGGTTTCGATCAGCCCGCGCAGCCGCCACCATGGCGAAGAACACGCCTCGTCGAACGGATGCCCGCCCGAGATATCGGCCAGCAGCACCGCGCGGGCACCGAGCTGGCGGGTCAGGACCTCCGCATCGGGCCAGAGCGGGGTGCCAAGATAGACGTGCATTTCGGCTTCGTCGTCGCAATGCAGATCGAGCACGATGTCGGCATCGATCGCCATGCGCAGCAGCACGTGGCGCAGATGGTCGACCTCGGTTCCGGGATGCTGGCCGTCGAGCGCCTCGGCCAGCACGGTGCGGATGCGGGCGACATTCGCCGCGGCGTCATGGGTGAGAATGTCGCGCACGCCGTTGGCCAGCACGGGGCCGAGATCCGGGTAATGGCGATTGAAGTTGCCGCCGCCGCCCAGATCGAACCGGCCGATCGGCCGCGACAGGATAAACTGGTCGAGGCCGAGCGGGTTGGCGCTCGGCACCACGAGGATTTCCCCGAGCACCTCGCCGCGCGCTTCGGCCGCGGCCAGCCGGGCGGTCAGATGATGGACGGCCAGCATGCCGGGGATCTCGTCGGCATGCAGCCCGGCCTGGACATAGGCCTTGGGTCGGGCGCCGGCGGTGCCGAATCGGAGCACGGCCACGGAATGCGCCGTTCCCGGATTCGACCCGGCGATCGGCACTCGCGTGATGGACAGCGGCATGATGGTTTGGCCAGTCTGAGGCGAAGGCAAGGCGCCGGACCCTACGCCAAACCGCCGCTCCCGGCCACGGCCTTGTTGCCCCCGGCCCGTTCCGTCGGGCGATCCCGTCGGCCGGTCTGCGAACCGGCGGCACGACCGATAGATGGCGCAGAGCGCGATGCCATGCCGCGGCGCGGCCGATGGGACTTGTCCGGCCGGGCGCAGGCGCGCATTTGTGGAGTAGAGACTTGCCGCCTCCGTCGTCGGGCGGTTGCCGCCGCCCACCGGATCGCGCCCATGCCCGTCGTTCAACCCGTCTCCGAAAAGCCCCTGCCCGCGGCGAGCGCCGCGCCGATCGAGGTGCGGCAGTTCCGCAGGGCGATGAGCCATTTCGTGACCGGGGTGACGGTCGCCACCACCCGCACCACGGCCGGCGAACCGGTCGGGGTGACGATCAATTCCTTTACCTCGGTGTCGCTCGATCCGCCGCTGGTGCTGTTCTGCCTGGGACGCGACAGCCGCAGCCTGCCGTATTTCTCCGCCGCGGGCGGCTTCGCGGTCAACGTGCTGGCGGCCGACCAGCGGGAGCTGTCCCAGCGGTTCGCCCGCGGGCCGTTCGACTGGCACGGCGTCGCGCTCGACCGGGGCGTGACCGGGGCGCCGATCCTGAAAGACTGCCTGGCCGCGTTCGACTGCACCGTGGAGGCGGTGCACGATGGCGGCGACCATGCCATCTTCATCGGGCGGGTGCAGCGGCTCTGGTCGCTGCGGGAGGCGCCGCCGCTGGTCTATTACCGCAGCGACTACGCGCGGCTGGCCGAACACGAGTGATCCGCGGTCACGGCCCCAACTCGGTCATCACCCGCGCATTGAACCCGGCGGCGGCCAGCCGGCCGACGATCTGACGAACATGGGCGCGGTCGCGGGTTTCCAGAACCAGATCGACATCGGTCTGCCGCACCGGCAGCGCATAGAGCAGGCGGTGGTGGTAGACCTCGATGATGTTGCCCCCGGCCAGCCCGATCTCCGCGGAAACCTTGGCCAGCGCGCCGGGGGCATCGATCAGCTCGACCCGCAGCCGCACCAGTTGGCCGTCGCGCGCCAGCCCGCGCAGCAGAATCGACGACAACAGCCGCGCATCGATATTGCCGCCCGAGACGATCAGCCCGACCCGGCGGCCGGCGAACCGGGCGGGATCGGCGGCGACCGCCGCCAGCGCCGCCGCCCCGGCCCCCTCCGCGACCAGCTTCTGCTCGATCAGAAGGGCGTGCA
>CAZTNV010000055.1:0-15728 GCA_964615535.1 uncultured Mycobacteriaceae bacterium
TGCTGTTCGACGAGCCGACCTCCGCGCTCGATCCCGAGATGATCAAGGAGGTGCTCGACGTAATGATCGAACTGGCGCGCGAGGGCATCACCATGCTGGTGGTGACCCATGAAATGGGCTTTGCGCGCACCGTGGCCAATCGGGTGATCTTCATGGACGAAGGCCGGATCGTCGAGCAGAACGAGCCGGAGGAATTCTTCAATCACCCGCAATCCGAACGGACCAGACTCTTTCTCAGCCAGATCCTGTCGCACTGACCGCCCGGCAGCGGCGACCGGCGGAAGGGCCCAACCGCGATGGCCGGATTGACCCTCCTGGACGTCGTTGCGCTCGGCTGGTTTCTGGCCTGCTGGCTCGGCTACAACCTGATCGCCGATCACAGCCGCTGGGCGGCGCGCAGCATGACCGCGGCGATGAACCGGCACCGCCGCCGCTGGTTCCGCGAGATGCTCGACCGCGACGTCCGGATCGTCGATACCCAGATCCTCGGCAATCTGCTGACCGGCATCGGCTTCTTCGCCTCGACCACGATCATCCTGGTGGGCGGGTTCGTGGCCCTGCTGGGCGCCGCCGATCAGGCGACCGAGGCCCTGTCGAACCTGCCGCTGGTTGACCGGCCGAGCCGCACGATCTGGGAGCTCAAGGTCCTGCTGATGATCGCGATCTTCATCTATGCGTTTTTCAAGTTCGCCTGGGCGTTCCGGTTGTCCAACTACTGCGCCATCCTGATCGGCGCTGCGCCCCAGAAACCCGAGAGCGAGGCTGCTGCGGAACTGTATGCCGAGAAGCTGGCGACGGTGCACAGCCGCGTCGCGCACCATTTCAACCGCGGCCTGCGCGCCTATTTCTTCGCCCTGGGCGCGCTCGGCTGGTTTCTGCATCCGGTCCTGCTGATCGCGGCAACGGCGGGCGTGGTCCTGGTGCTCTACCGCCGAGAGTTCAGCTCGCGCGTGCTACAAACTGTGCGAGAAATGGGCTAGGTTCACCCCGAGTCCTGCTCACCCCCCTACGATCGGGTGCTGAGGCGCAGCGTGGCGCGGGAGGATGCCGGTCACCCGCGGGTCGTCGACGATCCGGTGGTCCTGCCGATAGGGCACGAAGCCGGCACGCTGATAGACCGCCAGGGCCCGGGGATGGTCCAGATCGCAGGTATCGACCAGCACCCGCTCGGGCTCGGCCTGCCAGGCCAGGCCGAGCACCGCATCGAGAAAGAAGGTGCCGAGGCGGATGCCGATGAACTCCGGCATGATGCCGAAATACCGGATCTCCGTGGCCGCCTTGTCGCGGCGGAACAGCTCGCCGAACCCCGCTGGAACGCCGGCCCGGAACAGCACGTAGAGTTCCGTGCGCGGATCGCCGATCACCTCGGCCAGCGCCGAGGGGTCGAGCCGCCGCCGATCGGACCACAGCCAGGGCTCGCCCACCGTGTCGTACAGATAGCGGTACCACGACACTGTGGGCTGTTCGGCACGCAGCAGCGCCAGCTTTTTCAAAGGCGCCGGATGCGGCGGCCGGACCGGCCGCCCGGTCATGACGAGATAGGTCACGGTGACGGCGAGCTTGCCGGGCGGCACCGGCTCACCGGCCGGCAGGGACCGCGGGATGTCGTCGCCGTCGTGAACGGCATGAAGAAAACGCGGCACGGATTCCACAGTCGGCCCCGGAAATGCGGACGGAGACATGGGTGGAGGCGGACCGGCGGCTGAGGTTTCCGGGCCGGCCTCATATCCCCATTAAATATCGGGAAAAGACCGGCGGCTACGTCTCCCCTGCCCCCGTCGCCGCGGGCAAATCGTCGCGCAGGCCCCATTCGGCCCAGGAGCCGTCATAGACCGCGACGTCATCCCGGCCCAGCCGATGCAGGGCGAGCGCCAGGATGCAGGCAGTCACGCCGCTGCCGCAGGTGGTCACCACCGGCCGGCCGGGCGCGATCCCGGCCTCCGCGACCAGTCGGGCGATCCGGCCGGGCGGCACCATGGTGCGGTCCTTGGGGTCGAACACCGCTCCGAACGGCAGGTTGCGGCTGCCCGGAATATGGCCGCGGCGGCGGCCGGGCCAGGGTTCCTCTTCGCTGCCGTCGAACCGTCCGGCCGAGCGGACGTCCAGGATCTGCTCGGCGCCGCTGCCGACGATCTCGCGGATCTGGCCGAGCGAACGCACCAGTTCGGGCCGGAAGCCGGCGTGGAAACGCTCGGGCAGCCTGCCTTCGGGCAGGGCGGAGACCGGCCGGCCCTCGGCCAGCCATTTCGGCAACCCGCCATCCAGGACGGCGACCCGGTCATGGCCGAACACCCGGAACATCCACCACACCCGTGGGGCGCTGACCAGGCCGCTGGTGTCGTAGACCACCACGTGATGATGGTTGCCGACGCCCATCCAGCCGACCGCCGCCGCGAACCGGTCGGGTGCGGGCAGCATGTGCGGCAGGCTCGACTCGGTGTCGGCGATCACGTCGATGTCGAAAAACCCGGCGCCGGGGATGTGCCGGGCCAGGTATTCCGCACGGGTATCCCGCCCCGAGGTCGGCATGGCCCAGGTGCAATCCAGCACCCGCACCGCCGGATCGTCGAGATGCTCAGCCAGCCAGCCGGTTTCGACCAGCGGCATTGGATGCTTCGTCATGCACGGAGTCTCACGGAGCGGCCAGAGTCAGTGTCACACGCCGGTTCTGCTTGCCCTTGTTTTCGATCTTGCCGATCTCGATCGGTCCGATTTCGGCGGTGTTGGCGACATGGGTGCCGCCGCAGGGCTGGAGATCGACCGGCGCATCGTCCGGCCCGATCTGGAGCAGGCGCACCCGGCCGCTGCCGGAGGGCGGCTTGACCGACATGGTGCGCACCAGCTCGGGCTGGGCAGCCAGATCCTCGTCGGTGATCCAGCGGGTGCGGACCGGATGCCCGGACTCGACCAGCCGATTGATCGCCAGCGCGACGGCCTGCCGGTCGAGCGCGCCGGCCGGCACGTTGAAATCCAGCCGGCTGCGCTCGGCCCCGACCTGACCGCCGGTCACGTCGCCTTCGACCACGGCGCAGAGCAGGTGCAGCGCGGTGTGCATGCGCATGTGGCGGTGCCGCCGGTCCCAGTCGATCGCCGCCTCCACCGCCGTGCCGGGAGCCGGCAGAGCGGCGCCCGGCGCCGGCACATGGATCACCTCGTCGGGGCCGTCGCCCTTGACGGCATCGGTGATCGCGGTCTCGCCGCCGGCCCAGCGCAGCACGCCGATATCGCCCGGCTGACCGCCGCCGGCAGGGTAGAACACCGTCCGGTCGAGCCGGATGCCCGCCGCATCGGCCGCCGCCACCATGGCGGTGCAGGATTTGAGATAGGGGTCGTCGCGGAACAGCAGGTCGGTCATCGCGGGGTCCGGTGTCGTTTCTCGCCCCGGCACCCTAACCCTTTCATCCCGCACCGGGAAGAGGCGAGCGGCACTGCCGTGCCTGGTGCGGGGCCCGGCCGGGAACCGGGCCCCATCGCAGTTGACACGACAGGATTGAGAAAGTATTTCGTTCATATCGTGCGTATGGGCGGGAGCGATGATTGCATATCTGATCCAGGCGCATCACCAGGAGGGTCACCTGAAACGGCTGATCGACTTTCTGGCGTCGCCGAACGCCCATTTCTTCGTGCACATCGATCGAAAGGTCCCGGTCGAGGCTGTCGCCCGGCTCCTGGCCGGCCGGACCGACGTCACCATCCTCGACCGCCGGATCAGGGTGACCTGGGGTGGGTTCAGCATCGCCCATGCCAATCTCATGCTGCTGGATGCGGCACACCGATCGGGCCGGCGGTTCCACCGCTTCTGCCTGCTGTCCGGCGCCTGCTTTCCGATCAAGACGCTTTCGGACATTGAAGGCAGGCTTTACGGCCCGGAAGAGTTCGTGTGCGTCGAGCACCGGGTAACCGTTCGCGACACCACCGGGATGCGGCTCCACGACCGCATTGCCCACTATCACTTCTATGATCAGTTGCTATCCCGCCTGGGCGTCGATCGGGTCTTCAGCAGAAAAGTGATGCGCGGCATCAACCGGGTTCTGCCGCCGCGAACATTGCCGTCGAACATCATCTTCTATCAGGGATCGGCGTTCTGCGCTCTAACCGCTCCCTGCGCCGCCTATGTTCTCGATTTTCTTCGCGAGCGCCCGGATTTCTTCAGGTACATGCGGTTCATCGAATTCCCGGAGGAGAACGTCTTCCAGACCATCGTCAAGCTGTCGCCCTTCGCCGACCGGATCGATTTCGACGTGGATCGCGGCGACCGCCGCCGGGACCATCAGCGCTGCCTGCATTACATCGACTGGGAGTCGCCCAGAACGGCGATATTCTCGCCCAAGACCCTGGTCGAGCAGGATTTCGAGGCGCTCCTGGCGTCCGCAGCGATGTTTGGCCGAAAATTCGACGAAACGGCGTCTGCCGGATTGATCGACCGGCTGGACCGGGCCCTGGCCTCGTCCTCGCCGGCCACCGCGGGGCGAGCGGCTGTCCCTTCCCGCGAACCTTCGGAAGCGCAGCCGGCATGACGGCGCCTGCAGGCGCCGGATGGGTTAGCCGGCCGAAAGGCCTTCGCCCTGCAGCATTGCGGCACTCGCCCAGCGCTCGCGCAGGCCGGTGCGATTCAGGGCCAGCCATTGCAGCGCCACCAGCGTGATCGCGGTGTCGACCCGTCCCTGGCCGAGCAGCGCGAGCGCCTCTTCGGCGGGCACACGGAACACCCGGATGTCCTCGTCCTCCGCGGCCAGACCATGAAAGCCTTGCGCCGCGGTCGCATCGATCCGGCCGCAATAGACCACGACCGTTTCCATCAAGGCGCCGGGGCTTGGCATGAACTCGGCAATTCTCTCCAGCGCGATCGGCACCAGCCCGGTTTCCTCCAGAGTCTCGCGCATCGCCACCGCCTCCGACGACTCGCCGGGGCTGACCATGCCGGCGACGATTTCGGTCATCCAGGCCGGGCGAGCGGCGGCAAAGGCGCCGCAGCGGAACTGCTCGATCATGACCACTTCGTCGAGCACCGGGTCATAGGGCAACACGGCGACCGCGGTGCCCCGGATGAACAGCTCGCGGTTCAGCGGCCGGGTCCAGGTGCCATCGAATCGGCGGTGGCGCAAGACCATCCGGTCCATCCGGAAGACACCGCGATAGCAGGTCTCCCGCTCGATCACTTCGACATCGGCGGTGTCCATGGGCGGATTCCCGTCTTTGCAGGCTGCATGAAGCGACTCGCGTCGAACCGCGCGAGACCGTAGCGGATCGTCAGGCGTCGCACCAGCCGGGATCTGCATCGCCGGTGCGGCCCGGAATACACCCTCCCGCTGCGGCCGAAAGGCCAGGAAAACCCTCTTTTGGCCGATGCCCGGATCGCTATTCGTTCTCTGCATCGTGCGCGGGCATACTGATTTTGGCATAACCATTTGTACGAGTTGCGCGCGGTAGAAAATTTAATTATGAATGCGATTGTCTGACGATGGCGGGAATTGGGGACAGACCGGCGTCAGGCTGTGATTGCATGTGAATCGGCAGGGGAAGTGCCGATTCCAGCCGATACCTGGACCGATTTCGGCTCCCAGGCCTTAAATACGTATAAGGTATCGACACAAAACCAGCGCCCGTTCTATCCCCCGACGAGGCGTATAACGAAAGGGAGTATTTTAATGATCTCCGCACCGACCACAGAACAACGTCGCCGCAAGACGATCGCCGTTGATGGCCCCGACCCAACCGATGTGCATGTTGGAATGCGTCTTCGCCAGCGCCGGACCCTTCTCGGCATGAGCCAGGAAAAACTGGCAAAGGCCTTCGGCGTGTCTTTCCAACAGGTCCAGAAATACGAGCGTGGCGCCAATCGGATCAGTGCCAGCCGCCTGCATCTGCTGACCAAGATCCTTGATGTACCGATCACCTACTTTTTCGAAGGCCTGCCGACCACGGGGCAGGATCAGCCGACCGCCGTTTCCGAGCCGGAAGGTTCGGATCAGATGACCAGCCGCGAGACCCTGGAACTGGTCAGGGCGTATTACCGCATCACCGATCCTTACGTTCGCAAGCGTCTCGTCGATCTTGCGCGCGCTCTTGGCCGCGAAGGGGCCGAGGTGACGATCTGATCGCCAACTCGCCAGGTCCCAACTCGTCAGGTCATGGTTCTTCGCGAGCCATGACCTGACCGGTCACCGCAGGGCGATTGATTCTCCGGCCGGTGATGGTTGGACCTGTTGGTCCGATCAGCGCTGGACGGGATATTCGTTTCTACCAATCTTGCCGTGAAGGTGCGGTGGGACGCCGCAGCATACACTCGCCACCAGCGCCTTCATCAAATGGTCGGCGGACCCTTGTGCATCATCGAGCGATTGTTCCTGGCCAATGGTAAAGGGCCATATTGGTTTCTGCCATCGCGCTTCAATCAAGTCGCCGCAGCATGGCGGCTGGGATACCGGGCATGAAGACCCGGAATGTCACAGACGACGGATTGGATAAGGGGCGGATCGGCAGAGACCTCATGGGACTGCCGCCGCTATGCGCTTAAATGTTGTATTGTCGGGGGACTGGCGCGCTATCTCGAAGTTTCGCCTTGTCATTTTGACATTTTGTCTTTTTGAGAATGTCAAGCCGATTTTTGCCAGACAGACATTATCCTGATGAACAAGCAGTGGCTTGTGTCAGAATCGAGACGGTTAACTATATTTAAGGCCATAACAGAGTCGAACTCAGCAAAGCACTGCTTATGACGTCATTTTCGGATGATCGGCCCGTTCCCGACGTCAGCCCTTATCTGCTGCGCCCTTTGCGACGCCTGGATGAGGTTCTGGAGGAACGTCGGCGGGCCCGGCGGCGGGCGGAGACGCGTGGCAACCAGGGGCGGCCTGCACAGGAAGCTATGGAAGATTGAGCGTAGCTTGATGAGAACAGCCATCTATTGAAACGCCGAACGGTGCCGCTGCGCAAAATCCGGCCGCGGCACACCCTTGCTCACGCGTCCCACCGGTTGTCGACTTCAATCCTGGGCCTGATCGGCTACCGGATCGCCCGGGAAAAGGCGGTCAGACTTAAATCGTTTTCGTTACGCCTTTAACCATTTGTCAATAATGGGCATGTAATCTCTGGGTTCAAGGCGTTCCTCCCTATATTCAGCCTTCCCCTCGACCCCGCCGGTAAATCGGCGGGGTTTTTGTTTCTGCTGGACCCGCGGCTCGGATGGCTGGCCGTTTGGCCGGCCAGCCATCTGCTACGCCTGACCTTTGGGCGGCATGCCGGACGGGATTCCGGCTGAAGATTCGAAGCCGGTGGTCCCCCGACCGGAAGTTGCTTATAAGTGCGCCCGACCGAGGTTGATCGGACGAGTCCGCATCGGGGTGCTGCGGGGTGTGCGAGGCATGAATGGACCGGATGTTGATGCAGGCGTTCATCACCGGAATGGTGGTCGGCGCCATTTTGATGGCGCTTCTGATCGGCGCGATCTGGGTCGTCGTCCGTTACGAGAATGGGCCGCTCGCCCACGATCAAACGATGCCCCACTGGTCCCCGTAATCCGATCGGCCACGCGCGGTTTGCGTCGGGGCATGTGCATTGGATATTCTTGCGCAGGTGATCGGCCGGTCACGGCCAGCGGCTCGGCCAAGCCGCATTTGAATGGCTCTCGTCCGAACCCCTCAAAGGCAATACCTTTTCAAAGCATCCGACGACTTCAAAGCATCCGACGACATTTGGCTCCCCGGGCCGGACTCGAACCAGCGACCCGGTGATTAACAGTCACCTGCTCTACCAACTGAGCTACCGGGGACCAATGCGGCATCGCTCAACCGAAGCGGCCGCGACTGTCGTGGGGCGGTCTTATAGCAAGCACTGCGTCCCGATTCCAGAGCGGATCACCATGACCCTGCACCTTCCCGCTCCAATTCGTCCAACCAGCCGCCAGACCGAATACGACGGTGTCGTTATCGTTCAATGACGGACAGCCGCTGCGCGCATCAAGCGCACTCGCCCCGCCGGAGCCGCCCCCGCCGGAGTCGCCTGGAGGCGCGGGCCGGAATCGAACCGGCGTGCACGGATTTGCAGTCCGCTGCTTTGCCCCTCAGCCACCGCGCCGGTCGGGATGCACATCTTCACGTAGCCATTCCACCTGCCCTCCGTCAAGAGCGGACCACGGCCAAATGTCATCTTGGGGCGGCCAGCCCCGCCCGGCGGCGCCATCCCAAACGCTGCCAGGTACATTGTTTCAGCCGGGGATTTCGGTTATACCCAGTGCCGCAAGCGCGAAATTCGCGACGGACCCGACGCTCGCTTTGCTTTCACTCCATCCCGTGCTTGGCGGAATACAATCATGATCGATTATGTCGCGGCGCGTTTCAATATGGTGGAAGGACAGATCAAACCCAACAAGGTGACCGACAGCGCTGTCCTGAACGCAATGCTGAACGTACCGCGAGAAATGTTCGTTCCGAAGGCCATGCGCGGGATTGCCTATGTCGATGAAGACATCCGGATTTCGGGCAACCGGTATCTGATCGAACCGATGGTCCTGGCACGGATGCTGAACGAGGCGCATATAGAACCGCACGAGGTTGTGCTCGATATTGGCTGCGGCACCGGTTATTCCACTGCGGTAATCGCCCGGCTGGCCAACACGGTCGTGGCGGTGGAAAGCGATCCCGAGCTGGCGCGGCAGGCCTCCGCGCTGCTTGCGCAACTTGGGGTTGATAATGCGGCAGTGGTTGGCGGATCGCTCGCCATGGGCCATCCGGCTGAAGGCCCCTATCAATGCATCCTGATCAATGGCTCGGTTGCCCAAGTGCCGCAGGCGGTTTTCGATCAGTTGGCCGATGGCGGGCGGCTGGTCACCGTGATCTCGGCCAGTGGCCACATGGGCAGGGCCAGCCTGTTCCACCGCGCTGATAAAGTGGTGTCGCGGCGCGATCTGTTCGACGCCGCCACTCCGTTCCTCCCCGGCTTTGAGGCCCAGCCTTCCTTCGTCTTCTAGATTTCGTATCGAGCGTCTCCTCGACAAGAACACGAGCATCATGACGGATTTGGAGATCGACGTCGATTGCTTGAACGCCCTGCGCGCTTCGGGCCGGCCCCTGGCGGTGCTGGATGTCCGGGAGCCCTGGGAGGTGGCGATCTGCGCCCTGCCCGACAGTCTCTTCATTCCGATGAGTCAGGTTCCGGTAAGAGCGGATGAGCTGCCGGCCGATCGTCCTTTGGTCGTGATGTGTCATCATGGTGTGCGCAGCGCGCAGGTTACGGCTTGGTTGCAAAGCCGGGGTTTCGAACAGGCGATCAATCTGGCCGGCGGGATCAATGCGTGGGCGATCCGGGTCGACCCAACCATGAGACGATACTGATGGCGAGACTCTTAGGCCGATGGCATCTGATCCTGTCCGGTCCGGCGCTGGCGTTGCTGGCCTCCTGCCAGACCCCATCCGGCGACGGCCAGGGCATGGCCCCGCCGCCGCCCGTCGAAGTGCCGCCGGGCGCCATCGCCCAGGCGCCGCCCCAACCGGTCTCGCCGCCGCCTTCGGCGCCGCCCGGACCGGGACGGGCGGCGACCGGCCCGGCTCCGGGTGCTCCCGTCGCAGGTGCTCCCGTTTCGGGCGGTCGCGCCGCGGGCGGCGACGCTGCAACGCCGGCATCCGCCACTCAGACATTGCCGGCAGCGCTCGCCCTCACCTATCAGACCAACCCGACCCTGGCCGCTCAGCGCGCATCGCTGCGCGCCACCAACGAGCAGATCGCCCAGGCCCTGGCCGGCTATCGGCCGACCGTGAACGCGAGCGGCGAGATCGGCGCGGAATACCAGGATACAGATGTGGCCGGCAGTGACACCATCACCCCCGGCTCGATCGGCATCCAGGTGAGTCAACCAATCTATTCGGGCGGGCGAACGCCGGCCCAGGTCAGTCAGGCCGAGAACGTGATCGAGGCGACCCGCGCCACGCTGCTCGCGACCGAACAGCAGGTGCTGCTCGATGCCATCATCGCTTATATGAACCTGTTGCGCGAGCAGGCGGTGCTCGAATTGCAGATCAACAACGAGCAGGTTTTGCAGCGACAGTTGCAGGCGGCGCGTGACCGGTTCGCCGTCGGCGAAATCACGCGCACCGACGTCAGCCAGTCGGAATCGCGTCTGGCTGCAGCCACGGCGGAACGGATTCAGGCCGCCGGGGCATTGCGGGTCGGAATCGCCGAGTATATCCGGATCATCGGGCAGGCACCGGCCACCCTGGTCGAGCCGGGTCCGCTGCTGATCCTGCCATCATCGCTGGAAGAAACCATCAATCTGGCCGAGGCAAGCAATCCGAACGTGATCGCAGCGGTTTTTGCCGAACGGGCGGCCGCGGATGGCGTCGACGTCGCTTTCAGCGAATTGCTGCCGAACGTGGCATTGACCGGCACGCTGGCCCAATCCTATCAGCCATCGGTATCGGTCGACCGTGCCACGACCGGGACGATCCGGTTGCAGGTCACGGTACCTCTCTACCTGGCCGGCGCCGCGGAGTCACGGGTACGTCAGGCGCGTTTTACCACCCGTCAGCGGCGGATCGAGGTCGCCGAGGCCAGACGCCAGGCAGTCCAGAACGCGATCGGCGCGTGGGAGGGCCTGGTCACCTCGCGGGCCGCCATCGAATCGCGTATCTCGCAGGTACAATCTGCCGAAATCGCTCTGGAGGGCGTGCAGCAGGAAGCTCAGGTCGGGGCACGTACCGTGCTCGACGTGCTCGACGCCGAGCAGGAACTTCTGGATGCCCGAGTGGAACTGGTGCGTGCCCGCCGCAATGAAGTGGTTGCGGCATTCCAGGTGTTATCGGCGATCGGCCGGCTGACCGCTCCCGAACTGGCTTTGCCGGTCGAGTATTACGACGTCGAGCGAGACTACCAGACGACTCGATCGCGGTGGTGGGGGACTTCGGTGGACGACGATGAGCCGATCGGTCCGGCGAACCGGCCGTAAAATTAATGGTTCTGTAACGGTTCTTCTTTACATCGTTGCTGTGATCAATAAGGTTCAGGGACCGGTTATAACTGGTCCGGGCGCGGGGTAATGAGCGAGTCGAGGACGCAACAGGAACCCTCGATGGAGGAAATACTTGCCTCCATCAGGCGCATCATTTCCGAAGACGGTGCCAAGGAAGCGGCACCGGCTGCCGAACCCGAGCCTCGGCCTGCGTCGCCGCGTCGAGACCCTCCGCCTGCGCGGCTCCACGCTCCGCCGGAGCGCATCCAGCCGCCCCTTGAGGACGATGTCCTTGAACTCACGGATGTCGCCGAGGAGGAGACCCGTCCTGCGGTTCGTACGCCCCTGCCCGAGCCATCGATCGATGAACTGCTCGGTGATGGCAATCACACCCCCACGGACGATGAACGTCTGTTGTCCGATCAGAGTGCGCGAGCGGCGACCAACGCCTTCGCTCGTCTAATGGAGCCCGACGAGTCGCCGACGCTTCCTGATCATATGCCGATCGGCAATGGGCGAACCGTCGAGGATCTCGTTCGAGAATTGCTACGGCCCATGCTGCGCGATTGGCTTGATCGCAACCTGCCGTCGCTGGTCCAGCAGGTCGTTGAACGTGAAGTGGCGCAGATCGCTCGGGGCCAGCGCCGCCGCTGAGGACACGGGTCCGTTCACCGAGGCGGAGATCCGGCTGCCGGGTTCTCGTTTATGGTCTCCTTCCCGGCGCCGGGACGGACGTATCTCTCCATCTCCCGCCGACGTGATCGCCCAACCGCCCGCCTGTGCCGAATCTCCTCGCGGAACCACCGAGTCGACGATACGAAATCGTCATCCAAAGGTGGCGCAAGCGTTCGCCGAACCCAACTGAGACAGTGGCGCAAAGCCCGGCTCGCTGGCAATATCGGCGGCGGTAGCACCGGTGGGGAATCGGCCATTTTGCATGATGAAAGACCAATGACCGGGCGTTCGGCGCAAACGGCGAAGTCCGGCCGCCTCGTCGGGACCGCGATCTGCCCCGACCGCGGCGCAACCCGCGGCCAGAGTCCGCGCGTTACCGGGGACATCGCCCCGGAGAATGCCGAACAATGACCATTGAAGCGCCCACGGTCGCGATGCCCGAGTCGCTCGGCAAATACCGCATCGATGCCGTGCTCGGCGAAGGCGCCATGGGCGTCGTCTACAAGGCATTCGACCCGGCGATCGAGCGCACCGTGGCGATCAAGACCATTCGGAGCGCCGAGTTGACCGGGTCGGCGCGGGCCGAATACCTGGCCCGCTTCCGCCGCGAGGCGCAGGCGGCGGGCCGGCTTAGTCATCCCAACATCGTTGCGGTTCACAGCTTTGTTGAAGACGAAAGCGGGGTCTACATCGTCATGGAGTTCGTCGACGGCCGGTCGCTCGGCGCTGCGCTCGAACAGGGCGAGCGGTTTGAGCTGACGGCCGCCCTGAGGTTTACAAGAGAGGTGCTGAAGGCGCTCGACCACGCTCATGCCAAGGGTGTGATCCACCGCGACGTCAAACCGGGCAACATCATGTTGACCGTCGACGGGCGGGTGAAGCTGACCGATTTCGGCATTGCCCGGCTGGAGGACGTCTCGATGACCCAGACCGGTTCGATGCTGGGGACACCCAGCTACATGGCGCCGGAGCAGGTCCAGGGTCGGCCGGTGACAGCGGCCACGGACATATACGCTGCGGGCATCGTCCTGTACGAGTTGCTGACCAACGACAAGCCGTTTTCCGGCAGCGCCGCGACGGTGATGCAAAAGATTTTGAATCAGCCGCTGGTTCGGCCCTCGCTGCTCAACGTCGGCGTTCCGGCCTGGCTCGACAAGGTGCTCGAAAAGGCGATCGCCAAGGCGCCGTCGGACCGCTTCCAGTCGGCACGGGAATTCGCCGAGGCGCTCCGCCCGCCCGCAGTCGGCAAGCCGGCCGTGCCGGCCGCGGAGACCGGCCCGAACGATGGCGAACGGGGGGAATGGCTGCCCTGGGTGGTCGGCCTGGGCGCCTTTGCTGCGGTGATCGCGGCCAGCCTCATGCTGCTCGGACCCGGGGCAACGCCGTCTCCGGAGTTGCGCGCCTGGCAGGTCGCCGAAGGGGCGGGAACGCCGGAATCCTATCGGGCCTATCTGACCGCCCATGCCGACGGGGTCCATTCGGCCGAGGCCCGGCAGCGGATCGAGGTTCTGGAAAACGCACGGCATCTTGCCGCCGCACAGGCCGACCAGCGGGCCTGGGACGAGTCTCTGGAGCGAGGCACGATCGAGGCCTTCCGGCGATACGTCCAATCCCATCCCGGCGGCGCCTTTCTCGCCGAGGCCAATCGGCGGATCATCGACCTGACCGACCGGGAGAGCGCGCGGACGCGGACGGAGAGGGAAGAAGTATCCGCCTGGGCGGAGGCCGCGCGGCTCGATACGGTCGAGGCCTATCGCGGCTATCGGCAGGCCTATCCGGCCGGACCCAATGTCGCCGAAGCCGAACTGCGCATTGCGCGATTGGAAGCCGCCGCGCGCGAGATGCAAGTGTGGGAGGAGGCGGTTCGCCTGGACTCCGAGCCGGCCTACGACGCCTATCGGCAAGCCTTCCCGACCGGCATCCATGCCGAAGAGGCGCGACTGCGGATCGAGTCGATCCGGCGGGCCGCGATCGACCGGGCCGAGGACGAACTCTGGAACACTGTCCTGGCGCTCGGCACCGTCGAGGCCTATCGGCGCTATCTCGACGAGTTCCCGAACGGCCGGTTCCGCGCGCGCGCCGAACATCTGCTGACCGTGGCCCAGGCTCCGGAGCAGGCGAACCCGGTCCAGCCGTCTTCCCCGCCGGAAGCCGCTCCGCCCCAACCTGCGCCGCGGGAGTACATGGTTTGGGAACTGGAGGAGTTCGAGAAAGAGCTGTCGGCGGAGGAGCGGCGCGGCGTGCAGGAAGCGCTGTTGCAGCTCGGCCATTACGCAGCCATTGCCGACGGCCAGTTCGGACCGCAGACCCGGACGGCGATCCGGCAGTTTCAGCGCCATGAGCGGGCGGACCAAACGGGCCTTCTTTCCCCCGAGCAGATGGCCCGGCTGCTGGACATGGATGCACGGCTGAACCGGCTGACCGTCGCCCCGCCGCGGGCACCGGTGAGCGGCCAGCCGGCCACCGCGATCCGGGACAGTCAGCGCCGCTACGCCCATGCCTATCAGTTGAGCAATTCGGGGACCGCCTACGGCACCGATCCAGAGGCGGTCTACTGGTTGATCCTGGCCGCGGCGGAGGGCCATGGTCTGGCCCTGGGCGCTCTGGGCAATCTTCATTTCTTCGGGACCGGGGTCGAGCGCGATCCGGGTGCGGCAGAACTGCTCTGGCGTGCCGCGGCAGCTCGAGGCAACGCGGTGGCGATGTACAATCTTGGACGGATCTACCAGACGCCGGGCTCCGCGGCCCCGGATCTCGAGACAGCCCGGCACTGGTACACTCTGGCCGCCGAGCTGGGAGACCGGGCGGCCGCCGACACACTCCGCGAGATCGACTCCCAATGATGCCATTCTCGACGTTCAGCAGGGAATTCGGAGCATGACTATCGGATCGATCGGGCCTTGCTGCCGCCGGCTGGGGCGCGTGTTGGCGATTGGCCTGCCGCTCCTGGTCTTCAACGCCTGGTCGCTGGAGGAACCCGCCCTCGGCTCGAACGAAGTGGTCGCCCAGGGACCGACGCCCGGCATCCGGGATGCCGGCGGCCCGCCGGAGATTGCCCCGATGCCGGGTCCCGCAGCGGCAGACCCGCAGCGGCAGTCCCGCAGACCGGCGCCGGCGCCCGGTGACTGGGCGGTGCTGACCCAGTCGGAGCGCGAGCACATCCAGTTCTCGCTCAGCCAGCTCGGCTACTATACCGGCGCGATCGACGGGTTGTACGGGCCGCAGACCCGCAGCGCCATCCGAACCTTTCTGGAGTCGATCGGCGCCCGGCCGGCCGGCACGCTCGATCCGATGCAGATTTCCGAGTTGCACCAGCGTGCCGCCCAGATCACCCAGGCGCCCCCGATGCCCCGCCGTCCGGGCTGCACCGGTTCGCAAGGATGAGGCCACGGCCCCATCCGAAGTCAATCCGGCAGCCGGCGCCGCCTTGCACCCCGCGGGTCGCGCTGCTAGGACTGCGGTCGGGGACGGCAGGATTGGTGAAGCCGTCCCGGAACCGAGCAAAGCCATGAGCGCCGCCGCCGAATCGAAGCCGATTACCCTGAAATCGCTGGCGGCCCGCAAGGGCGGCGAGCCGATCGTGTGCCTGACCGCCTATACCACGCCGATGGCGCGGCTGCTCGATCCCCATGTCGATCTGCTGCTGGTCGGCGACAGTCTCGGCATGGTGCTGTACGGGCTGCCGAGCACGCTGGGCGTCACGCTCGACATGATGATCGCGCATGGCGCAGCGGTGGTGCGCGGTGCGCGGCGGGCCTGCGTGACGGTCGACATGCCGTTCGGCTCGTATCAGGACTCCCCGGCGTCGGCGTTCCGCGCCGCGGCGCGGGTGATGGCCGAGACCGGCTGCGCCGGGATCAAGCTCGAAGGCGGGATGGAAATGGCCGAGACGGTGGCCTTCCTGACCCGGCGCGGCATCCCGGTGATCGGCCATGTCGGGCTGACGCCGCAATCGGTTCACGCCCTGGGCGGCTATGGCGCGCGCGGCCGCGCCGAGGCCGAGGCCGCCAGGCTGATCGGGGACGCCCGCGCCATCGCCGAGGCCGGCGCCAGCCTGATCGTGGTCGAGGGCACGGTGGAGCCGCTGGCCCGCCGGCTCAGCGCCGATATT
>CAZTNV010000056.1:0-15596 GCA_964615535.1 uncultured Mycobacteriaceae bacterium
AAGATGGTTGAGAAACATCTCCTTGGTCAGCGTGGTGCCCTTGCGCAGGCTCAACAGCTCAAGGATGCCGTATTCCTTGCCGGTCAGGTGAAGCGGCTGCGAATCGACCTCGACCGTGCGGCTGTCGAGGTTCACCGTCAACCGTCCGGTACGGATCACGCTGTCGGAATGACCCTTCGATCGCCGGACGATGGCATGAATGCGCGCCACCAGCTCGCGCTTGTCGAAGGGTTTGGTCAGATAATCGTCGGCCCCGAAGCCGAGTCCCTTGATCTTGTTGTCCTGCTCGGTCAGGCCCGACAGGATCAGAATGGGCGTATTGACCCGCGCGGCGCGCAACCGCCTTAACACTTCGTACCCGTCTATGTCCGGTAAAACCAGATCCAGAATGATAATGTCATAGTCATAAAGTTTGCCGATCTCCAGCCCGTCCTCGCCGAGATCGGTGGTATCGACCACGAATCCCTCCGATTGCAGCATCAGATCGATGCTCTTTGCCGTCGCGCTGTCATCCTCGACCAACAACACCCGCATGGCCCGACTCCCTGCCGCCGATTCGGCATATCAACCTCGCCGCTTAAGAATGATTAACTATCATGGGTTAACACATGGTGAAAGCCGTCCGCCACAAAGCTGGATTTAACTGTCACTTAAGAACAATAGCTCAAACTTAAGGCTTACAGGACGAGCTCGCCCGCCCAAGTCCGATGGCAAGGAGCCGATGCCGGTGCCGCACGCCCTGGGCAGCCTGATCGACGATCTCGAAACGATTCGGTCCCACATCGTTTACGGCCGGGTCACCGCCGTGCTCGGCCTTCTGGTTGAGGTCAGCGGGGTCGAGCGGCATCTCTCGATCGGGGCTCGCTGCCTGATCCAGGCGCGGGGCGGGCGAATCGTCACCTGCGAGGTGGTCGGGTTCCGCCAGGGCCGGGCGCTGCTGATGCCGTTCGGCTCGCTGGACGGGATCGGGCTCGGCTGCAAGGCGGTGGTGGCCGATGCCGAGCCGGCGATTTATCCCTGCGACGCCTGGCTCGGCCGGGTGATCAATGCGCTGGGCGAGCCGGTCGACGGCAAGGGCCATTTGCCGAGCGGCAAGATCGCGGTGCCGCTGCGCAATATGCCGCCGCCCGCCCATGCCCGGCGGCGGGTCGGCGACAAGCTCGATCTCGGGGTCAGGGCGCTCAACACCTTCGTAAGCTGCTGCCGCGGCCAGCGCATGGGCATCTTCGCCGCGTCGGGCGTCGGCAAATCGGTGCTGATCTCGATGATGGCGCGCTACACCGCCGCCGAAATCAACGTGATCGGGCTGATCGGCGAGCGCGGCCGCGAGCTTCAGGAGTTCATCGAGGACGATCTGGGACCGGAGGGGCTGGCGCGCAGCGTGGTGATGGTTGCGACGTCCGACGAGCCGCCGCTGATGCGCCGTCAGGCCGCCCATGCCACGCTGGCGGTGGCCGAATACTTCCGCGACCGCGGCCGGCATGTGCTGTGCGTGATGGATTCGGTGACCCGCTTCGCCATGTCGCAGCGCGAGATCGGCCTGTCGGCCGGGGAGCCGCCGACCAGCAAGGGCTATCCGCCAACCACCTTCAGCGAACTGCCCAGGCTGCTCGAACGCGCCGGGCCGGGCACCGGGGAGGGCTGCATCACCGGCCTTTTCAGTGTGCTGGTGGAAGGCGACGACCACAACGAACCGATCGCCGATGCGGTGCGCGGCATCCTGGACGGCCACATCGTGCTGGAACGGTCGATCGCCGAGCGCGGCCGGTATCCCGCGGTCAACGTGCTGCGCTCGCTGTCGCGCACCATGCCGAACTGCAACAGCCCCGCGGAGACCGCGCTGGTGATGCGCGCCCGAACCCTGCTGTCGACCTATGAGGACATGGCCGAGATGATCCGCCTCGGCGCCTACCGCTCCGGCACCGATCCGAAGGTCGACGAGGCGATCCGGTATTATCCGGAAATCGAGGCCTTCCTGTCGCAGCACAAGAGCGAGCGCGCCGAGCTTGCCGCCGGATACCGGCGGCTGGCCCAGATTCTCGGCCTGCCGGCACCGGAACCGGCGGCGCCGGGCTGAACCGAAAGCCCCCCTCGTCATGGCCGATCTCGGAACCCTGATCCGGTGGCATCGCTGGCGACTCGACGAGAAGCGGCGGGCCCTGGCCGATCTTCAGTCCATGGCCGACCGGCTGGGCGCCCAGCGCGACCGGCTGGGCGAGGAGCTGGACCGCGAGCGCGCCGTGGCCGCCGGCAGCGCCCTGCCGCCGCCGAATTTCGGCGCCTATGTCGCCGCGATGCTGGGCCGGCGGGAGGCGTTGAGCCGGTCGATTCGGCAGGTCGAGCAGCAGATCGAGGCGGCGGCCGGGGAAATTACCGCAGCCTTCCAGGAGCTCAAGACCTGCGAACTGGCGCAGGCCGGCCGCGACCGCCGCGTCCGGCTGCGCAATCAGCAGATCGAGACCGCGACGCTCGATGAGATTGCCGTCACCGGCCATCGACGCCGCAAGGCTGCCGAGGCGGCGGACAAGAATTGACGGCGTCCGCGGCCATGGTGCCCGACGGCGCCGCGGCCCGCCGCGATCATTCGCCGGCCGGCCTGATCCCGGCCCCCGGAATTTCAGCGGCCGGAATTTCAGCGCCCGGAGTCCCGGTGTCGGGGTGCGGCTGCCCGGTTTCCCGCCGGTCGCGGCCCTGGACCTTCTCCCGCAGCGTCTGCAACGCGGCGAACAGCACGGGTATGATGATGATGCCCAGGCTGGTCGCAATCAGCATGCCGCCGAACACCGGCACGCCGATCGACACCCGGCTGCCCGCGCCTGCGCCACTGGCCAGCACCAGCGGCAGGACCCCCAGCAGGAACGAAATCGCGGTCATCATCACGGCCCGGAAGCGCAGCCCTGCCGCTTCCGCCGCGGCATCCCGGATCGCCATGCCGGCTTCGCGCTGCTCCTTGGCGAATTCCACGATCAGGATGGCGTTCTTGGCGGCCAGACCGATCAGCATGACGAGGCCGATCTGGGCATAGATGTTGTTGGCCAGCCCGGTCACGAACAGCGCCCCGAGCGCGCCCAGCATGGCGACCGAGACCGAGAGCATCACCGACAGCGGGATGCTCCAGCTTTCGTACTGGGCGACCAGGAACAGATAGGCGAACAGCACGGCCAGCGCGAAGATGAGGCCGGCCTGCCCCCCGGCCTCCAGCTCCTGCACCGCCGTGCCGGTCCATTCGTAGCCGAAGCCGTCGGGGAGGTTCTGCCCCGCGACCGCCTGCATCGCCCCGATCGCCTGGCCCGAGCTGAAGCCCGGTGCGGGGCTGCCGTTCACCGCGGCCGAGCGGAACATGTTGAAGCGGGTCAGGATCTGCGGCCCGAGCACCGGATCGGTGGCGAGCAGGGTGCTGAGCGGCACCATGTCGCCGCTGCTGTTGCGCACGAACAGCCGGCCGATATCCTCGACGCGGTTGCGAAAATCGGCGTCGGCCTGCACCAGGACCCGGTAGGTCCGGCCGAACAGGTTGAAATCGTTGACGTAGAGCGAGCCGAGATTGGCCTGGAGCGCGGCGAATACGTCGTCGATCGCGACCCCCAGCGTCTGCGCCTTGTCGCGGTCGAGATCGGCATAAAGCTGCGGCACCTCGGCGCTGAAGGTCGAGAACACCCGGGTCAGGGCGGGGTCCTGGTTGGCCGCGAAGATCAGCCCGCGGGTCGCCGCCGCCAGCCCCTGGGGCGTGCCGCCGCCCAGATCCTGAACCCGGAGATCGAACCCGCCGGTATTGCCCAGGCCGGGGATCGGCGGCGGGATGAACGGGATCACGTCGGCGCCGGGTATCGTCTGGAATTCTGCAAACAGCCGCCGGAGAATGCCGCCGATCTGGGCCTCGGGCTCGGTCCGCTCCTCCCAGGGGTGGAGCACGCCGATCACCAGCGCGGCGTTGGAGGAGACCGCGCCGTTGAGGATGCTGAACCCGACCACCGACAGCACGTCGGAGACGCCGGGCGTCTCCCGCACGATGCGCTCGACCTCCTCGACCACCTCGGCCGTGCGGTTGAGCGAGGCGGCGTCGGGCAGTTGGATGTTGGCGAAGAAGAAGCCCTGATCCTCATCTGGCAGGAAGCCGGTCGGGACGATGCGTCCGAGCCCGTAGACCGCGACGAGCACCAGCGCGAGCAGACCCATGCCGAGGGCCAGGCGGCGCAGCAGGCCCCTGACCACGGCGACATAGCCGGCGCGCGTGCGGTCGACGCCCCATTCGAAGGCCCTGAGCGGTGCGATCGGCCGGCCCCGGCGCGGCCGCAGCAGGGTGGACGCCAGCGCCGGACTCAGGGTCAGCGCGTTGATCGTCGAGATCACCACGGCGACCGAAATGGTCACCGCGAACTGCTGATAGAGCTGTCCGGTGATGCCGGGCAGGAAGGCGGTCGGCACGAACACCGCCAGCAGCACCAGGGTGGTGGCGACGACCGGCCCGGAGATCTGCATCATCGACTTGCGCGTCGCCTCCCTGGGCGACAGGCCCTCGTCCTGCATCAGCCGCTCGACGTTCTCCACCACCACGATCGCGTCGTCGACCACCAGCCCGATCGCCAGGATCAGCGCGAACAGCGAGATGGTGTTGAGCGAGAAGCCGAACGCCAGCAGAACCGCGAAGGTGCCGATCAGCGAGACCGGGATGGCGATCGTCGGGATCAGGGTGGCACGCCAGCTCTGCAGGAACAGGAACACGACCGCCACCACCAGGACGAAGGCCTGCACCAGCGTGATCAGCACCTCTTCGATGTTGGCCTGAACGAAGCGCGTCGTGTCGTACAGGATGCTGTATTGCACGTCCTGCGGGAACCGCTGGGACAGCCGATCCATCTCCGCCCGGACCGCGTCGGCGACCTCGAGCGCGTTGGAGCCGGGCAACTGATAGACCGCGAGAATCGTGCTGGGCGACCCGTTCAGCCGGCCGAAGGAGGTGTAGGACTGGGCGCCGAGCTCGATCCGGGCCACGTCGCGGATGCGTACGGTCGAGCCGTCGGGATTGGCGAGGACGACGATGTCGCCGAACTCCTCCGGGGTGGACAGCCGGCCGCGGGCCTGGATGGTGTACTGGAACTGCTGGTTGGGCGGCGCGGGCG
Source organism: uncultured Mycobacteriaceae bacterium (assembly GCA_964615535.1). Taxonomy (GTDB): domain Bacteria; phylum Pseudomonadota; class Alphaproteobacteria; order DSM-16000; family Inquilinaceae; genus CAZTNV01. The sequence continues at coordinate 5,121 of CAZTNV010000056.1, forward strand.
GGGCGCCGATCTGGCCGGCGGCGACCTGCACGTTCTGCTGGCGGATCGCGCCGACCACGTCGTTTGCGGTCAGGCCCAGGCTGGTCAGCCGGTCGGGATCGAGCCAGATGCGCATGCCGTAGTCCAGCGCACCCATAATCCGGGCATCGCCGACGCCGGCGATCCGGGCGATCGGATCGCGCAGATTGATGCTGGCGTAGTTGCTGAGGAACAGCGCGTCATAGGTGTTGTCGGGCGAGGTCAGATTGATGATCAGCAGCATCTCGGTCGATTGCTGGCGCACCGACACGCCCTGGCGGGTCACCTCCTCGGGCAGTTGCGGCGTGGCCAGCGCGACCCGGTTCTGCACGTTCACCGAATTGATGTCGGGATCGGTGCCGACCGCGAAGGTGACCTGGAGCGAATAGGACCCGTCATTGGCGCTGGTCGAGCTCATAAAGAGCATGTTCTCGACGCCGTTGACCTGGGCCTCGATCGGCGCGGCCACCGTCGCCTCGACCACTTCCGCGCTGGCGCCCGGAAAACTCGCGGTCACCTGGACCACCGGCGGGGTGATCGGCGGGAACTGCGCCACCGGAAGCTGGAGCAGCGCAATGATCCCGGCCAGGGTGATCACGATCGAAATGACGAACGCGAATTTCGGCCGGTCGATGAAGAACGAGGCCAGCATGGCGTCAGCCTCCGGTCGGTGAAACGGCCGCGCTCGCCATGACCGGGTTGACGGCCGCGCCCGGCCGCACCCGCTGCACGCCCTGCACGATCACCGTTTCGCCTTCCTGAAGCCCCGACTGGATCACCCAGTCGGTGCCCTGCTGCTCGCCCGTGGTGACCCGGCGGACCTGGACCTGATTGTCCTGATCCACCGCCAGGACGTAACGGCCGGTCTGGTCCTCCTGGATCGCCGCCTGCGGCACCACCAGCGCCGAGACCGGGTCGCGGCCGCTGACCACCACGGTCACGAACTGGCCCGGTTGCAGCAGCCGGTTGGGATTGGGGAACTGGCCGCGAACCGGCACCGTGCCGGTGCGCAGATCGACCGCCGTGCCGACGAAATCGATCCGGCCTTCCTGGGCATACGGCGAATTGTTGCTCAGCCTCAGCCGCAGAACGACTTCCGACAAATCGATCGGTTGGCCGCTCTCGATCGACTCCTGCCGCCGCGCCACCAGAAGCCGCTCGCTGATCGGGAAGCTTACATAGATCGGATCGACCGAGGTGACGTTGGCGAGAACGCCGCTGTCCGGTCCGATCAGATTGCCCACGCTGAACGCGGCGCGGCCGATCCGGCCGGCGATCGGCGAGGAGATGCGCGTGTAGCTGAGATTGATCCGGGCCTGCTGCAGCTCGGCCTGCCGGGCGGCCACCGCCGCCTCCGCCTGCTGCGCCGCGGCGCGGGCCTGATCGAGCGTCGCCTCGCTGACATTGCCGCGCGAGAAGAGCTGCTCGCTCCGTTCCAGCGCCCGCCGGGTTTCCGGCACCGCGGCCTGGGCCGCGGCAAGGTTGGCCGCGGCCAGATCGACCTGGGCCTGGAACGGCGCCGGATCGATCACGAACAGCAATTCGTCGACCTCGACATCCTCGCCCTCGCGGAATTGCCGTTCGGTCAGGAAACCCTGGACCCGAGCGCGCAGATCGACCGAATCGACCGCTTCAACCCGGCCCACGAATTCGACGGACTCCACGATGGCGCGGCGCGCCACGGGGGTGACCGTGACCGATGGCGGCGGCTGGGGCGGTGCCGACGCCTCCTGCTGATCGCAGGCGGCCAGCATGGCCAGCAACAGGATGATGGCCGGACGGGACAATGCCATGGGCAGAAACGCCGGTCGTCCGTGCGAGACCGCTTCCCGCATGCGATTTTCCTTCCTGGTCAGAGGCATACCGGCATCGGCGCGGAATGGCTTGGGCGATGCGCCCGGCAACTCTGGTCCGGTGACTCTGGTTCGGTGACTCCGGTTGGGACAGTTGCTGAAAACGCACCCTTCTCCCGGCGCATGTTTAGCATCAAAATCCTGTGACTGCTCGTCTGCGGAGGCTCGCGCGAACCGCATCGACCCTGCTCCCGCCTCGGCCCGACAACTGCCATACCGGGAACTGTCGATCTGTCGATGCTTCAAAGTCGCGCTATATTGTCCGCCTTCAATATCGATCGTTGAGGTCGAATACAGCAACCATTTGTAGCCGAAGATCCAAGAAAAGATACCGTGGAACGGTGCGGTGTCCAAGCACTGATTCGTCGGGCGCTGCACTGCGGCAATCGGCGTGTTGGTGCTGCTCCCGGACTCGCCGGAATGCGGTTGCCGATCGGGGAGGCCGTCCACCCCGGCCGGGGCAGCGGGACCGCGGTGCCGACGCCGTTCATGGCGGCGGGCGAGAGCCGGGCCGATCGAAAAGCCTATCGACTTCGCTCATCGCAGACTCGATAATCGGATTGCGCGCGCGATTGGCGCTGTCGGTCGTCCGGGCGCAAGGCTGCGCGACCGAAACCGGGCGATTGGCATGGCTGGGCGGCGAACGCCCTGATAAGGCTCGCAACAGCAGGGGATCGGCGATCATGACCATCGTTGGCAGCGGTACCGACCCGGGATCGCGGCAGCGGCGCGGGCTTTCCGGCCGGCTGCTGGCTCTGGCTTCGGCGGCGGGATTGGCCGGGCTGCTGGGTGGCTGCGGGCTGTTTCCCGAACCTCCCCCCTTGTGGCCCTACGGTTCGCGAACCGAGTCGGCCCGGCCGGGGCCGGTGCTTGCCGGGATTGAGGGCCGAAGCGCCTACGTCGCCGCCATTCCGCCGCTGGGCGCCTCGCTCGAACCGATCATGCCGGCCGCGCCCGATACCGTCAGCGTGTTCCAGCGCGACCTTGACACGGGTGCAACCTATTTCATCGGAAACAACTCGTCCCGCACGGTCGCCGTCGCCTACCAGATTCCGGGCAGTCCGGTCCAGACCATCACCATTCCGCCGCTGATCGCGGTCGATGCCGGACCCCAGCGCGGACAGGTGCTGGACGCCCAGTTCCTGAGGGTGGGCGTCGAATAGCGCCCGGTTCGGCGCGAGACTCGCCCTTCACCTGTGGATTGACCTTGTCGTGGCCGCTATCGTTGCGGCCTCTATCGCCGTGACCGGCATCCTTGTACAGTGCGGCAACCGGTCGGCCTGGGGCCTTGCGGAGCGGGGGCGGCGGTGGCACGGGAACGACTGACTCCGGCCGAACGGTACGGCCTGCTGGGGGCCGGCTGGATCTGCATCGTGGCCGGCGTGCTGAGCTATCCCATCCCGCTGGTTCCGAGCACGACGATCATGATGGTCGGTCTGCTTCTGCTCGCGCCCGTGCAGCCCTGGGCGCGCGCGGCGATCGTCCGTCTGCGCCGCCGCTTCCCTCCATTCAATCGCGCTCACGGTTTTGCCCGGCGGCGGGCCGAAAAGTGGTTCCGCAGGTCCCGGCCTCTGGCCCCGGCAACCCCCGGCACAGGAAGGTGAAGTCGGGGGAGGTGAAGTCGGGGGCGATCAGCCGGGCACGGCGCGGGCCGTGGGGTTTCGACTCAGGCGGTCCTGGGCCGAAGCAGGGAGCGCCAGAGCGGCAACCCCAGCATCACGGCGATCAGGGCCATCAGCAGCCATGAAATGGGGCTCTGCACCAGCAGATCCGGGCTGCCGCCGCCGATCATGAGCGCGCGGCGGAACTCCTGCTCGGCCATCGGGCCCAGGATCAGGGCCAGCACCGTCGGCGCCGTGGGCAGGTCCAGTTTCTCCATGACGAACCCCAGCAGGCCGAAGCCCAGCATCATCCAGACGTCTGCGAAGCTGTTGCCGGTCGAATAGATGCCGATGCAGGTCAGGACGACCACCATGGGCGCCAGGAGGGTTGCCGGCAGGCGCAGGACGTTGACGAACAGACGGGCGCCGGCCAGCCCGATGAAGAACAGGATCAGCGCCGTGATCAGCATGGCGCCCATGAAGCCGTAGGTGATTGCGGCCTTGTCGGGATCGCCGAACAGGCTGGGGCCGGGCTGCAGCCCGTGGATCAGCAGCGCCCCCAGGATGACCGCGGCCACCGCATTGCCCGGCACGCCCAGGGTGAGCGCGGGGATCAGGGATGCGGCGGTGTCGGCATTGTTGGCGCATTCCGATGCGGCGACGCCTTCCGGTGCGCCCTTGCCGAACCGCTCGGGCCGGGCGCTGGTCCGCCGGGCCTCGTTCCAGCTCAGCAGGGATGCGAAATTGCCGCCCGCTCCGGGGATGATGCCGACGATGATGCCGATCACCGAGGACCGCATCCAGACCGGGACCAGCCGCAGCCAGGCGACCGATCTTCCGTCGCCCGACAGCAGCACCTGATCCCGCGGCACGGTGATGGCCTTGCCGGCCAGATCCAGGACCGGCGGAATGGCGAACAATCCGGTCAGCAGAACCAGCAGATCGATGCCGCCGGCCAGATGCATGCTGTCGAAGGTGAACCGCTCGTCGCCGGTGATCTGATCGATGCCGACCGTGCCCAGGAAGAGGCCGATGCAGGCGCTCAGCCAGCCCTTGACCGGCGATTGGCCGACGATCATCGCGATGGTGGCGAGCCCGAACACGGCCAGCCAGAACATCTCCGCGGGGCCGAACTGCAGGGCCAGCCGGGCCAGCGGCGGCGCCATGAAGATCAGCAACAGCGCGCTCAGCGCGCTGCCCAGCGCGGACGAGACCAGCGCGATCCGCAACGCCGCTTCGCCGCGGCCCTGCTGGGCCATCGGATAGCCGTCGAACACCGTCGCAATGGCCGCCGGTGTCCCCGGAATGCGCAGGAGAATGGCCGGAATCGCGCCGCCATACATGGCGCCGTTGTAGATGCCGGCGATCATGCCCAGCGCCACCAGCGGCGGCATGGTGAAGGTGAGCGGCAGCAGCACCGCAATGCCCATGGTCGCCGAGAAGCCCGGCAATGCCCCGATCACGATGCCGAAGACCGACCCGACAACCATGGCAAGCATGACCTGCCAGGAAAGGAGTCCGGGCAGGCTGTCGATCAGATGTGTGAACAGGTCCATGACGACCTCAATTCCCGCCGGTCAGAAGAGTCATGATCCGGACCGGCGCTTCCGGCGGCATCGGGCGGCGCAGCACCAGATCGAACAGCACGTAGAGACCGAGCACGAAGACCGCGGCCGAGGGCACGATCACCTTGATGCGGTCGATTCCCAGCGCGATTGCCGTCAGGGGGACGAACACGGCCGTTGCGGTCAGGAAACCGAGAAACTCCGTCGCCACCACGTACAGGATGGTCGCGGCAACCACGATCAGGAGTCGCCGAAGGGCCGCCCCATCGCTCGCCACCGCTGCGGGACGGGAGGCTCGGGCATGCAGGGCAATCGCGCTCTGAACCAGCCAGACCAGCGACAGCGCCATCGACAGGGCCAGAACGGCGGACGGGAAGTGCTTGGCGTTTCCGGGGAACTCAATGGCCTGCGCGAGCGCCAGGCCGCTGAGACCGAGAACGAGGGCGGCGGCAGCCGCCTCCAGACAAGGCCGGCAAATCATCACGATACCCGGGAGCGTTGTTCTTCGACGGAGTGCAACGAAGCGGCCAGGGCGCTGCAGGCGGGCCCCGGCCCTGACCGCATCACCTCATGCCGCATCAGTTCATGGCAGACGCTTCAACCAGACTGGTCCGCAGCTCCACGTCCTGTCGCCGCAGCAGCTCGCCCAGATCGTCGGGGCCCAGATAGCGCAACGGCAAATCCTGCTCCCGCGCGCGCGCCTGGAATTCCGGATCATTGATCGTCTGTTCCACCGCGGCCGAGAGTCGGGCGATGATCGCCGGCGGGGTGCCGGCCGGTGCCGCAAGCGCCCGCTGCGAGCCGCTGATCACGTCGAAACCCTGTTCGCGGAATGTCGGCACGTCCGGCGCGCGGGACCACCGTTCCTCGCCCATCTGGCCCAGAATGCGGATCAGCCCGTCGCGCTCGGCTTGAAGCGCGTCACCCATGTTGAACGAACCGGCCATCACGAAGCCGCCGAGCATGGAGTTGCGCAACGTGACCGTTCCCGAAAACGGGACATGCTGCAACGTGACGCCGGCATCCCGCTCGAAAGCCAGCATGGCCAGGTGATCGTCGCCGCGGACGGCATTGGTCCCGTATGTCAGGGCACCGGGATGCTGCCGCGCATAGGCGGCCAGTTCGCCCAGCGTCTGGAATTGACTGTCGGCGCGGACACTCAAGGCGCCGGGATCATCGACGATATTGGCAATCGGCGCAAAACTGTCGAGAGAATAATGAGCATTGCGCTCGATGGCTATTGCGAGAATGTTCGGCGTATTGATAAAGCCGATGGTATATCCGTCCGGCTGTGCTCGGGAAAGCTCCGTAAACCCGATCTGACCTCCGGCGCCGGGGCGATTGACCACGACAATATTGCCGCCCAGGTAGCGTTCGAGGAACGGGGCCATGGTGCGCGCCGCAATGTCGGTGCCTGCACCCGGCGCGTAGGCCACGATGACGGTGATCGGTCGCTGCGGATACCGGTCGGCGTCGTGAGCCGAAGCGGTTGACGCGGCCAGCATCATTCCGATCGCAAGCAAGGGCCGAGAGGGATGCATGATACTCCTCCAAATCGAGTCTGCCCAAATGGTGATGAAGCATTACCAGAAAAACTCTGTCGTGTAAAGAACTGATTTGAGAAATTGTCAATTCTTAAACTACCTTTCCAGATAATTAAGGTCAACATCCGCATAACGAGGGACAACACTATTCAGATATATTTGCTTTTTTCCGATACCAATGGAACGATGTCATTAGGTAAATGGCAAGGATTGGCGGATCTCGGGCAGGGCGGGCAAACCGGGCGATGTATTGGGAGCGCCGGGCGAACCGCCGCGCAGACCGGCCCGTTCGGGCGGCTTCCCCCGCATTTGCGGCGTTCAGGGGTTCGCCGGATGCCGATGCGACGGGGCCGGCCGATCTTCGCGCCCGTGGCGCCGCCCGTGCAGGTTCACCCGATCAGCCGGCCGGGCAGGGCGCCCGGGCCTTGCTGCCGATCCCGGCGTCCGGCGGCAGCCGTTCGAAGGCGATCGGGCTGCCGTAAAACCGGCTCGCCAGCACGCTGACCGGCTTCGGGTCGCCGCTGGTCAGGAATCGGAGGGGGGCCGGAATCCTCTGCCGGTCGGCGCGGAACTCGGGGTGCCGGCGCAGGTACTGGCCGAGGCTGCCGGCCACCAGATCGGGTTGCGACAGGATCTCGGTATCGTTCGGCAGATACTGGGCGAACAGACCGGCGACCAGCGGATAATGGGTGCAGCCGAGCAGGACGGTGTCGAGGCGGTCGCCGTGCAGGCGGTCCTTCAGGGCACGAACATGGCCGCGGACCATGGGACGGATCTCGGTATCCGGCAGGCCGTGCTCGATGGCTGCGGCAAGCCGTGGGCACGCCTGCTGGATCACCCGAAGGCCGGGCGCGCGCTTGGCGATCTCGTGCGGATAGGCCTGGCTGCGCACGGTCAGACGGGTTGCGAAAATGCCGATCGTGCGGGGTTCGGGGCGAAGGTCGGGCGGCGGTTCCTCGCTCAGCCAGGCGACTCGGGTGATCGCCTCGACCATCGGCACCAGCACGCCCAGGACCCGGCGCTCGGGATGGTGGCGGGGCAGCCAGTGCTGCTGAATCCGCCGAAGCGCCACCGCCGCCGCGGTGTTGCAGGCCAGCACGACCAGCCGGCAACCCCGATCGAACAGATGGCTTACGCCGGCGACGGTGAGATCGAACACTTCGGCCGGTTCGCGGGTGCCATAGGGGGCATTGGCATGATCGCCCAGATACAGGAAGGGCTGGTCCGGATGAGCCTCCGCCAGGGCGCGCAGGATGGTCAGACCGCCATGGCCGGAATCGAACACGCCGATCATTGCCCCTCCCCGTCGCCCGTCCCGACCGATCGCGAGTCCGGCCCACGCGCGCGCGGATGCGCCTGGTCATAGACCGCGAGCAATTGCGTGGCATCGATCTCGGTATAGCGCTGCGTGGTTGACAGCGAACTGTGGCCGAGCAGCTCCTGGATGGAGCGCAGATCGCCGCCGGCAACCAAAAGATGCGTTGCGAAGCTGTGCCGCAAGGCATGAGGCGTGACGGTATCGGGCAGGCCGAGCAGGGCGCGCAGCCGGCGCATCTGCCGTTCCGCCACGCCGGGATTGAGCGGTCCGCCCCGTTCGCCGAGGAACAGCGGCGCATCGGGCGCCGGCGCGAATGGGCAGGCGGCGACATAGCCCTCCAGCGCCTGCGCCACCGCCGGCAACACCGGAACCTGGCGCTGCTTCCGGCCCTTTCCGGTCACCGTCAGCCGGCCGTCGCGCGGCAGGTCCTCCCGCCTCAGGCCGAGCGCCTCGCCCAGCCGCAGGCCGCACCCGTACAGCAGCGCAAACAGGCCGCGGTCGCGCAGGCCGATCCAGTCGAGCGTGCTGATCTCGGGCGCGGCATCGACCAGGGTCAGGGCCTCGCCGACGCCGAGCGGGCGGGGCAGGGTCCGGGGCAGCCTGGGATGGGTCAAGCCGTGCAGCGCGGCATTGTGGAGCAGGCCGGCGCGGTCCAGATGGCCGAAGAACGAGCGGATCGCCGACAGGCCGCGCGCCCGCGTCACCCGGCCGGCACCGCCGCCGGCGCGGAACGCCTGAAAGGCGCGGAAATCGCCCAGGCTCAACCCGCCGAGATCGTTGAGCGAGGGCGGGCGGCCGCAATGGCCGGTCACGAAGGCCAGGAACGCCTGCAGATCGCCCAGGTAGGCGCGGACGGTATGCCGTGACGCCCGTCGTTCGACCGCGAGCCAGCGCTGCCATTGCGCCGCCGCAGCCATGACGTCGGGCGCAGCCATGACATCGGGCGCCGGCGCCACGGGCGCCGGCCGGTTTGCCGGGTCGGTCCTTGTCATGGCAGTATCATGACAGCGTATCCCTGGGCTGCTCCCGCCGCGGCGGCCAGCCCGAATCGCCGCAACGGCAGAGCCACCACCACCCGATGCCGACCCCTTGCCGGGTTCTGGCATCCGTCTGCTTATCTCGCGTTTTTAATATGTTAAGCAATAGAGTTCAATGTATATCTTAGATTTTCCAGGGAGTGTCTTGGGGCTTGAACAACCGTCATGCTCGCGCGATCCTGCGCCGGTCATCCATGCGGGTCCGTCATGCGTAGTCCACCGCCTCAGTTGGCCGGCGACCGCGTCCTGGTGAATCTCGCCACGGAGCGCGACGTGCCGGCGCTGCTGGCGTTTCATCAGCGCAATCGGGATCATCTCAAGCCGTGGTCGCCGCCGGCCCCGGACGGGTTTCTGACGCCGGGATACTGGCGGCGCTGGACCGCGGCGGTGCGGCCGCTCTACGACCAGGATCAGGCGGTGCGACTGCTGGTACGATGGCAGGCCGAGGAGGACGGGACGGTACTCGGCCAGATCAGCCTCAGCAACATCCAGCGCGGACCGTTCCAGTCCTGCCTGCTCGGCTACCACCTGGATGCCGCGGCGCAGGGCCAGGGGCTGATGCACGAAGCGTTGCAGCAGGTCATCGGCTTCGCCTTCGGCACGTTCGGCCTGCACCGGCTGGCCGCCAACTACATGCCCAACAACCGGCGCAGCGGCCGTCTGCTCGAACGGCTCGGCTTCGAGATCGAGGGCTATGCCAAGGCCTATCTGTTCGTCGACGGCGCATGGCGCGACCATGTCCTGACCGCCCTGACGGACCGCGAGGCGCCGCCGCCCAGCGCCGATCTGGTCGATCCGGTGCGCCCCGCGCCCCGACTGGCGTTGCGGCGGCGCCTCGTCCTGTGAGTCCCCGGCGCCGTCCCGGCAACGCCGCGGGCCCGATCTGGCTCGATGCCGCAGTGGCGAAATCGGGGCACGGGCCCATATCGCGCATCGGTCCGGCGGGCCGTGCCTTCCATCGCCGAGCGGCAGGGGATATATAAGCCCGGACCTTAGAGCGATCCCACCGCCGACTGCCGGCCTTCCGCAGCGGAAGAATGTCGCATGCCCAAACGGACCGACCTATCTTCGATCGCGATCATCGGCGCCGGCCCCATCATCATCGGCCAGGCGTGCGAGTTCGACTATTCCGGCGTCCAGGCCTGCAAGGCGCTGCGGCAGGAAGGCTACCGGGTGATCCTGGTGAATTCCAATCCGGCCACGATCATGACCGATCCGGAATTCTCCGACGCCACCTATATCGAGCCGATCACCCCGGCCACCGTCGCGCGCATTCTGGAAATCGAGCGGCCGGATGCGGTGCTGCCGACGGTCGGCGGCCAGACCGCGCTCAACACCGCGATGGCCCTGGTCAAGGACGGCACGCTCGAGCGCCTCGGCATCGAGCTGATCGGCGCCCGGCCCGGAGCGATCGCCAAGGCCGAGGAAGGATCCGATGCGCGACGCCGTGAGATACGACATGGAACTGTCACACAAACCCTGCCACTCGGATGTCTGCGTGTTTGTGAAGGAGACCTGGACGACGCGGCTTGCGTTGGTG
>CAZTNV010000057.1:0-3905 GCA_964615535.1 uncultured Mycobacteriaceae bacterium
TCGCGATGTCGGCGCGCGCCGCCGCCAGCCGGGCCCGGTTGCGGGCGAAGGCGGCGTAGTGGCCGGCCAGCTTCAGCCCGAAGGTGGTCGGCTCGGCGTGGATGCCGTGGCTGCGGCCGATGCACAGGGTATCCTTGTGCTCGATCGCCCGGCGTTTCAGCGCGGCCAGGAGGGCATCGAGATCGCCCAGCAGAAGGTCCGAAGCCTGGGCGAGCTGCACCGCCAGACAGGTGTCGAGAACGTCGGACGAGGTCATGCCCTGATGGACGAATCGCGCCTCGGGCCCGACATGCTCGGCCAGATTGGTCAGGAAGGCGATCACGTCATGGCGGGTTTCCCGCTCGATCTCGTCGATCCGCTCGACCTCGAACCGCCCGCGCCGCCACACCGCCTCGGCGGCGGCCCTGGGAATCACGCCCAGCTCGGCCTGGGCGTCGCAGGCATGGGCCTCGATCTCGAACCAGATGCGGAACCGGTTTTCCGGTTCCCAGATGGCGGCCATTTCCGGACGGCTGTAACGGGGAATCATGACCCTGTCCTCGGGTGAAGAGCGTGGCGGCGACCGACCATAGCAGTCGCGGCGGCGAACGGGAAACCGGCGGACGCGTCCATGGCATCCGGAGATACGCATAAACATTGAAATAATTTATTGTTGTTGGCTGTCTCTCTCCAATGATCATCCCGCCGAAAGGACTAATCAAAAGTACAGGACTCTCCCACATGGCCAGACGATGCCCGAAATGAGAGTATGTCTGATCTAAATCCTACAACAAAACTGAGAACACGCCGGCTCATGTGGCAAATTTGCAATATCTTCTGCTTTTATGTGACATCCATGCACTATCGCTGATGCAATCTTGCCATGGATCAATTAAGGTCTTTTGGAAATTCCGGCGTCGCGCAAGTCAAGGCGCGGGTCGTTCCGGGGGGATGCCGGAAGGCGAAAGGTGCGCCGAAGGAACGGCGGCGCAACCGGGGACTTTGGAGCAGGATGTCATGACGACCATGAGGCAACTGACTACGGGATTGCTGGCCGCCGCATCGGTGATGGCGATCTCGTCGGGTGCGCTGGCTCAAGACTTGTTCGGCCAGGATTGGATGATGGGGCCGCCGCAGGTTCGGGGCCTGTATTTCGAAGGTGCAGGCGGCGCGACCTGGACCGACGACATTGATGCCGAAACCGGGCCGCTGCCGGGCGTGCCGGGGTTCGAGCCGGGTGGCCATATTTTCGGCTCGGGTTACGAGACCGGCTACGCATTAAGCGCCCGGGTCGGCTACGGATTCCCGAGCGGCCTGCGCCTCGAAGGCGAAGTCGCCTATCGCAACAACGCGCTGAATGCGGTGGACATCGCCCCGCCGCCACTGGCCGGGACCACGCTTGATGGCCAGGGCGGCCGGGTCCAGTCGGTCGCCTTCATGGCCAATGCCCTGTACGACTGGGTCAACACCTCCCGCTTCACGCCCTATGTCGGCCTGGGCGGCGGCGCCTTGTGGGTGCGCCAGGAACTCGATGCCGGTCTGACCACGACGGCAGAGGGCGGTCCCGGATCGGTTCTGTTCTCGGCGCGGGATGAATCCTGGGTTCCGGCGTTGCAGGGGATCGCCGGCGTGAGCATCGGCATCACCCCGTCGATCAGCGCCACCATCGACTATCGTTATTTGCGCGGCTTCGACGTCGATACCTCGACCAATTTCGGCACCTCGACCGAGTCGGACTACAGCAATCACACCGTGTTTGCCGGCCTGCGCTACACCTTCGGCGCCCCCGAAGCGCCGCCGCCGGCGCCGCTGCCCGAGCCGCCGCCGCCGCCGCCGGCGCCCGAACAGCAGGTCTATCTGGTGTTCTTCGACTTCGACCGGTCCAACCTGACGCCGGAAGGCCGCGAAGTGGTCAACCAGGTCGCCGCTCGTGCCCAGCAGCCCGATGCCGGCGTCCAGGAGGTCCAGGTCAGCGGTCACGCCGACCGCGCCGGCCCGGCGGACTACAATATCGCCCTGTCGCAGCGCCGCGCCGAGACGGTGCGCCGCGGGCTGATCGAGCGTGGCGTTCCGGCCAACGAAATCGTCACACGCTGGTTCGGCGAATCGCAGCCCCGGGTACCGACGCCCGACGGCGTGCGCGAGCCCCAGAACCGCCGCGTCGAAATCGTCATGATGTAATCCCGAGGGTCGGGATGTGCGGGGGCGCCGGTCCATGTGACCGGCGCCCATTTTTTTTCGGTCCGATCCGGCGGGTGCCGCGGGTGCGCGATCGGTGCCTCGCTGGCTGCCGGCCCCGGTTCCGCGCGTCCCGCCGACGTCCTGCAAACGCGAACGGCGCCCCCGAAGGGACGCCGCCGCCGGTATTATTCGATTTGCATTCGATTTGCATTCGATTTGCGGTTCGGCCGGACGGGCCCGGCCCTTGCCGGCACGGGCGACCGGTTCAGGCGGCCTTCTGCTCCAGCCGGTGGACCTGCGACGCCGCACCGGGAGCGATCGGAATGGTCCGGGGCTTCAGCGCCTCGGGCACCTCGCGCGCCAGTTCGATGTGCAGCAGACCGTTCTGCAGGCTGGCACCGGTCACCCGGATGAAATCCGCGAGCTGGAACCGCCGCTCGAACGCGCGTCCGGCAATGCCGCGATAGAGGAAGCTGCCCTCCTCGGCCTGCGGCCGCGCCCTGCCCTTGACGATCAGGGAGTTCTCGGCCTGGGTGATCTCCAGATCGGAGTCCGCGAAGCCGGCCACGGCCATGGAGATCCGGTAGAGATCCTCGCCCCGCCGCTCGATGTTGTAGGGCGGGTAGGCTGCCGCACTGTCGTCGAGCTGAGCGGCGGCATCGAGCAGACGCGACATCCGGTCGAAACCGACGGTGGACCGGAACAGCGGCGTGAAGTCGAAAGTACGCATGAATATCCTCCTTCGAGCGATACCGGGTTCGCGGCGCGCCATGATGGCCATGCCGGACCCGCATTCCGTGACGAACCCGATCATCGGCCTTCGTCACGGCGTTGATGTAATCACACCCCGACCGCCTTCAAGTATCCCATCAGCAGGACTGCCCAGGGCGGGATGCCACGCTATTTTAACGAAATATGATCATCGTCGGCGAATTGGCCGGTCGGGGCCGCCACGGTCCGGGCCGGACCGAGCATGGAGGCATGAGCGATTTCCCAAGCATTATCAAATGTCAGCGCACCGACGGCGTTTTTCAACCGCACCTATGACGAGGCGTTCGCGCTGCTGGTCGAGGCGCGGAATTATCTGGCCTATCGCGAGGCCGATGACGTTCGCGGGCTGGATGCCGAGGCGCGGCTGCTGGTCAGCCAGGAGACGATGCGGATCACCTGCCGCATGACCCAGGTGATGGCGTGGCTGTTCTGCCAGCGCGCGGTTCAGGCCGGCGAAATGCCGATGGAGTGGGCGCTGTCCGACCAGTTCGCGCTGAGCGGGGAAGCGGTCTGCCTGGACGACCGCTGGACCGAAGACCGGCGCCTGCCCTCCGCGATCCGCGGTCTGCTGGACCGCTCGCTCCGGCTCTATATCCGGATCGGCCGGCTGGAGGACATGCTCAAGCGCAACCTGGCGTGATGCGCCCGGTGCCGCGGCGGCTCGGACCATCGGATCGCCGGCGGTCCATGTCGGATGCTGACCGGGCGCGCCGAAATCGGCGGCCAGCCACCGATCGGCGGCGCGGCGGCCGCGCTGGAACGGCGAGCGGAGCGGAATTGGGCCGATCTCAGTCGCGCGGTCGGCGATTCCGGTCACCGTTACCCGCAGGCCGGGATCGCGGAACCCGCTGCCTTCGGGTCGCGTCGCGGATCGTCCGGGGTGGCGGGCCTTTCGGCTGCCGTCTTGCCTATTGCGCGACCCAGCCGCCGTCGATCGACAGGGCGGCACCGGTGATCTGGGCCGCGCCGTCGCC
>CAZTNV010000057.1:3915-15512 GCA_964615535.1 uncultured Mycobacteriaceae bacterium
ACAGGAACAGCACGAATTCGCCGATCTGCTCGGGCAGCACGAATTGCTGCGAGGGCTGCTTGGCGCCCAGCAGGTCGCGCGCGGCCTGCTCGATCGTCTGGTTGTGCCGGGCGGCCAGCGCCTCGATCTGGCGCTCGACCAGCGGCGTGCGCACCCAGCCGGGGCAGATCGCATTGCAGGTGACGCCCGACCCCGCGGTCTCCAGCCCGACCACCTTGGTCAGACCGATCAGGCCGTGCTTGGCCGCGACATAGGCGGCTTTCTGCGCCGAGGCGACCAGGCCGTGGGCGGAGGCGGTGTTGACGATCCGGCCCCAGCCGCGCTCGCGCATTTCGGGCAGCACCAGCCGGATGGTGTGGAACGCCGCCGACAGATGCACCGCGATCAGGGCGTCCCAGCGATCCACCGGGAAGCGCTCGATCGGATCGACGTGCTGGATGCCGGCATTGTTGACCAGGATGTCGATCCGGCCGAAGGCCTGGCGGGTGGCCCGGATCAGCCCGTCGATCTGGTCCGGCCGGGTCAGGTCGGCGCCGTCATAGGCCACGCCGACGCCGTGATCCGCGGCCATGCCGGCGCGAATCGCCTCGATTTCGGCGGCGTCGCCGAAGCCGTTGAGCATCACGCCGGCACCCGCTTGGGCCAGGGCCCGCGCGACCGCCAGACCGATGCCGCTGGTCGAGCCGGTCACCAGCGCGGTTTTGCCCTTCAACATGTCTTGATGTCCCATTGCGCCGCTTCCGGTTCCAGCCCTACCGGTTTTGCCGCCGGCCGGTCTGCCCGTCAAGCTTGGCCGAAGTCGGACCGACGAGGGCGGCAGGCCGATTCCGTCCGCCCGGCCCCCGGCGCCGCGGCGCGCGCGTTGAAATCGCACGAGCCTGAGGGTCGCACATCGCCCGGCCGAACCTTCGGAAACCGCTTGGCTCTGCCGGACGATGCGGGACGGATACGATCTTAACTGGTGGTCCGGACTGGCCGCGATCAGGCGCGGTTACTGCCAGTTCGGCTCGAGTTCGGTGATGAATAGATCGGCCGGCGGCAGGGGCTGGCCCTGACCCGGCTGGCTGTAAAGGCCGACCCAGATGTGATAGCTGCCGCTTTGCGGCCGCTGGAACCGGACCAGAGGATTCATGCCCTGGCTGTCGTCATCGCAGGCCCAGGTCCCGCCCGGCTCGCGGACGACCAGCGTGGTATCGGCCTGCGACGTGGCATAGATGTTCAGCGGATATTGCTGGCCGGCGGTATAATTCAGCACGAAGTCGGGAGCGTCGTAGATGTAGCCCCGGCAATTGTTGTCGCTGGTGATCTGCGGCGCAGGCGTGTAGCCGCCGGCCTCGCGAATGTTGACGCGATGCGGGTCCGGCGTGAACCCGGTATCGAGCTGGACCTGCCCGAAGGTCGGCGGGCCGAATTCCGGCTGTTGCTGCTGCTGCGGTTCCTCGCCCGGCTTCTGGGCATGAGCACCTGCGGCAAAAGCCAGCACCGCGATCGCCACGGACCAGCCGGCAACTTTATTGTGCGCCATTGATGTAAACCCTCCGTTTGGACGCTTCGGGCACCGAACGCCCGATTGATCGAGTCTGGACGCGCATGATGACCGCCGGATGGCAATCATCGCTCTTTAAAGTGCCTCTCCCACCACCGACCCGACAAGTGTCCGATGGTTGTCGATCGCGCTTTTCGGCAGGCGCGGCGGTCCGGTCCCGGCGCGCTGCCATGCCGCGCTTCATTCCTGCGGATCGCGGGGCTAAGCTCCGGCGATCGGGTTCGACGCAACGACAGGGACGCCCTGGTGATGGCCGGTGACATCGAGGCGCATCTGGAACGGCTCGGCATCGCGCTGCCCGCAGCGGCGGCGCCGGTCGCGAACTATGTCCCGGCGGTGCTGACCGGCACACTGCTGTTCGTGTCCGGACAGCTCCCCCTGCGCGACGGCGCGGTGCAGGTGCGGGGCGCGCTGGGCGCCGGCGTCTCGATCGAGGACGGCCGGGCGGCGGCGCGGCTGTGCGCGATCAACGTGATCGCCCAGGCCAGAGCGGCGCTGGGCGATCTGGACCGGGTGGCCCGGGTGGTCAAGCTGACCGGCTTCGTCGCCTCGACTCCCGAGTTCGGCGATCATCCCCAGGTGGTCAATGGCGCCTCCGACCTGATGGTCGAGGTGTTCGGCGAGCGCGGGCGCCATGCCCGTGCCGCGGTGGGCGTCGCGGCCTTGCCGCTGGGCGCGGCGGTCGAGGTCGAGGCGGTCCTGGAAATCGCATGACCCAGGTGCCCGACCCGCCGGTGGTCCTGAGGCTGGCCCACAGCATCGCGGAGATCGATGCGGCGTCCTGGGACGCCTGCGCCGGGACCGGCAACCCGTTCCTCCACCACGATTTTCTTTCGATCCTGGAGGAGTCCGGCTCGGTCGGCCGCGCCACCGGCTGGCTGCCCCGGCATGTGGTCCTGGAGGACGAGGCCGGCGCAGTGCAGGGCTGCGTGCCGCTCTATCTCAAGTCCCACTCCTACGGCGAATACGTGTTCGACCATGGCTGGGCGCAGGCTTACGAGAATGCCGGCGGCCGCTACTATCCCAAAATGCAGGTGGCGGTGCCGTTCACCCCGGTCCCCGGACCGCGCCTGCTGGTCAGGCCGGGGTGCGAGGCCGCTTCGGTCGAGGCGGCGCTGATCGAGGGTCTGGCGCGGATCGCCGCGACGCTCGACATCGCCACCGTCCATGTCACCTTCCCCAACGAGGCGCAATGGCGGCGGCTGGGCGCGGCCGGCTGGCTGCAGCGCATCGGCTGCCAGTTCCACTGGCACAATGCCGGCTATGGCAGTTTCGACGATTTCCTGGGCGCGCTCAGCTCGCGCAAGCGCAAATCGATTCGCAAGGAACGCCGCGAGGTGCAGCAGGCCGGCATCGCCATGGAGGTGCTGACCGGCGCCGCGCTGCGCCCCGAGCACTGGGATGCCTTTTTCGGGTTCTACCGCAACACCAGCGATCGCAAATGGGGGCATCCCTATCTGACCCGCCGGTTTTTCCATCTGCTGGGCGAGCGCATGGCCGACCGCGTCGCGCTGGTGCTGGCGCGGGCCGGCGAGACTCCGGTGGCCGGCGCGCTCAACCTGATCGGCGAGGACGCGTTGTACGGCCGCAACTGGGGCTGCGACGAGCAGTACCCGTTCCTGCATTTCGAGGCCTGCTATTACCAGGCGATCGAGTTCGCGATCGCCCGCGGGCTGGCCCGGGTCGAGGCCGGCGCGCAGGGCGAGCACAAGATCCAGCGCGGCTATCTGCCGGTCCGCACCTACAGCGCCCATCTGATCCGCGATCCGGGGCTCAGCCGCGCCGTCGCCGAGTTCCTGCGCCGCGAAACCGCCGCGGTCGAGCAGGACATGGCCCTGCTGGCCGAAGCCTCGCCGTTCCGCCGCGACGGCGAGGCGGGCTGAGGGTTGGGGGTACGACGGGACCGGACGCTGCGGGCCGGCCAATCCGCTCCGGCCAATCCGCTCCGGCTAATCCGTCCCGTCGGCGACCAGCGGCAGGTTGAGCCGCTCGGCGATCGGCAGGCCGTCGGCCGCCAGGCGGAACAGGTGGGCGCTTTCGTCGTGCAGCCGCTGCGGCGGCCGGCAGGTCATATCCCAGCCGACCGCGAGCGCGTAGAGGGCGCGGATCACGCCCTTGTGGCACATCGCGATGGTATCCCGCCGGGCCGCGGCGCGCTCGGCCAGGAACGGGCGCAGCCGCTGCTGCACCTGACGCGGCGACTCGCCGCCGGGCGGCGCGTAATCCAGCCCGTTGGACGGCCAGTCGAGCCGTTCGGGACCGAGTTCCGCGTCGATTTCGGTGCGCAGCCGGCCTTCCCAGGCGCCGTAGCGCTGCTCGATCAGCCGCGAATCGATGGCCGGCTCGCCGCCCAGCATCCGGGCGGTCTCCATGGCGCGGGTCAGCGGGCTGCACACCCAGTCCCAGCCCGCCCGCGTCCCGCCAATGTTCCCGCCGGGCAGACCGGGCGGCATCCGCCAGTACCGCCGCACCCGCGCGCGGCCCTCGTCCGATAAAGGAATGTCGGTGCGGCCCTGAATGCGGCCGACCACGGTCCAGTCGGTCGCTCCGTGGCGAATTGCCAGCAGCCACGTCATCACGCCGATGTCCCGGCCCGCACGTCCTCGACCAGCGCCGACAGCCGCGCCGCCGCCGACTCGAAGCCATGCTCCGCCGCCGCGACGGCAGCCGCGGCGGCCCCCATCGCGGCCCGCCGCGCCGGATCGGCCAGCAGACCGGCCACCGCCCCGGCAAAGACGGCGGCATCGCCCGGCGGCGTCAGCACGCCGGTGATCCCGTCGCGAACGATCTCCGGCACTCCGCCGGTGCGGCCGGCAACGACCGGAAGACCCGCGGCCTGGGCCTCGAGCAGCGCCATTCCATAAGCCTCGTTGATCGCCGGCCAGACCAGCAGGTCGGCAGCGGCATAGAGCGACGGCAGCGCCTCCGGCGCGATCTGGCCGAGCCAGCGCACCCTTTTACCCGCTTCGGGCAGCCGTGCAAAGCCGGCCTGAATCGCCTCGCGTGCCGGGCCGTCGCCGGCCAGGGCGAGCCGCCACCGCGGCCCATCCGGCAAACCGGCCGCCGCGAGTCGCGCCATGGCCTCCGCCAGCACGGCAAAGGACCGCGCCTTGTCGCCCTCGCGCATCATGCCGACCGCCAGCAGCCATGGCCCCGGCTCGTCCTGCCACCAGCGGGCGCGCGCCGCCGCCCGGTCGGCCGCCGCGGCGGCAAACGGCGCGGTGTCGAGAAACGGCGGCAATCGGCGGAGCCGCTCCGGCGCGGCAACCAGCGGCCCCAGACACTCGGCATCCTCTGCCGACAGCGCCAGCACCGCATCGGCCCGGCGGATCGCCGCCGCGGTCGCCGCCAGCCCCTCGGCCCACGGCCCGGTCCGCCGCCTGGGTGCATAAGACGCCTCGGCGACGACATAGGGGATGACCAAGCCGTCGCAGACCGCCGGGCCGAGCCAGTCCGGCGCCTTGTGATAGAGGTGATAGGTGAACCACAGATCCGGCCGATCGGCCGCGTCGCGCCAGCGTCGGATCAGCCGGCCGGCGATCCGCCCGCCCAGCGCCCGCAGCCGGGCCGGCCGGCCGGGGATGCGCCCGTCGTCCCAGCTCCGCAGCCGCGCCGCCAGCCGGACGTCATGACCCCCGGCGTGCAGCGCCGCGATCAGCAGCCGGGCCATCCGCCGGTCGCCCGAGGGCACCGGATGGTCGGGCGGTTTCATCGGCGCGTAGAAGGCGATGCGCATGGCGGCCCGACTCGTGCTCCTGGCAGCGGTCCCTTATAGCCGCTGCGGCTGGCCGGGCTCCAGAACCGCGCGTCACGACCGCCGCGGCGTGGCGCGGGCGCTCGGGAATCAGGCTACGGCGTTGAGCAGGGCACGCATCTTGCCCTCATAGGCCGCGCGGGAGTAGTGCTCGGCATAGAGCCGGGCGGCGTTGGCGACCACCCGATCGCGGGCCTCGCGATCGCTCAGGGCGGCGACCAGGGCCGCGGCCATCGACTCCGGATCGAGATCGGCCAGAAAGCACACCTCGTCGTCCACCACCTGGGTGTGCGACGGAATGCGCGTGGCGACCAGAGGCACGCCGCTGGCCAGTTGCTCGTAGATCTTCAGCGGCGTGTTGGAGCCGGTCGAACGCGGCGAGGTGAGGACCGCGGCCTGCGCCATATAGGCCTTGGCCAGTGCCTGCGGAACCTGCCCGGTGAACAGGCAATGGCCGGTCAGCCCGTGCCGTTCGGCCAGCCGCCGCATCGCCTCGACCTGCGGCGGGCTGCCGCCGACCATCAGCAGGAACGCGTCCGGCACGGTTTCGCGCGCCTTGGCGAAAGCGGCGATCAGCAGGTCGAGACCCTGGTAGGCTTCGAAGGTTCCGGCATAGCCGACGATCGGCCGGCCGGCCGGCAGCGGCAGCAGCGCGGTGGCACCGGTGGCGCTGGCGGCACCGGCATCCGCCGGCTGCTTCAATCGCACCTCGTCGAAAATCGAGTTCTCGATCAGGAAATGACGGCTGCGGTCGGGCATGCGGGGCAGGGCGTAGTCGGCCAGATGCGGGCAGATCGTGATCACCGCATCGGCCGCGCGCAGGCAGGTCGATTCCAGCCATTCGAAGGTGCCGACGATCAGCCGCGACCGGGTGAACCGATAGTTGCCGAGCTGTTCCGGCAGGCTGGAATGCATGTCGTAGATCAGCTTGAAACCGAAGATCGGCTTCAGAAAGCGCGAGAAGAACACGCTTTCCTCATGGGCATGGACGACGTCGTAGCGGTGACGGATCAGCAGCCCGATCGTCCACAGGATGACGAACAGGTCGAGGAACAGCTTCTTGTAGGACGGGCCGACCTTGACCGGCCCCAGGAACCGGAAGGCCGGGATGCGGACGATGCGGACGCCGGGAAGATCGACGTCCTGGCCCTGGCCATAGGTCAGCAGATCGATCTGCGTGCCGAGTTCGGCCATCACCATGGTGCGATAGTACACGCTGAACGGCGTGCCGCGCGGCGAGAAGAACGGCTGCGGTGCGATCACCAGAGCTTTCATGGCGCTCTCGGGGTCATGGGTGGCGGATCGTTGCAGAGCGATGGGGCAGTGCGATGGGGCAGAAAGATGGGGAAGCGGCGAGTCCGGCGGCTGGACGACGCGCCTGCCCTTGAAATGATCGCCGGGACGATCGGGCGGCGCTCTCGGGTTGACTGCGATCGTGTTCTGTCCATCGCTTAAAATGGCGCGGCACCGGCGCCCGCAGCAGAGAGTCTGAAGTCTTAGGCGGGTTATCCGCCGGCTTGCCGGCCGCGGCGGCAGACCGGCTTCAGGCGGATGATGCCAGCGATTCGCGATCCCACGCCCGGTCGGCACGGCAGAGAAAAAAGGAGTATCGTCCGCGATCTGCTGATTCCACGACCCGCCCCCCCCCGCCCTTAAAGCCCGCCGCCCATGTCTCTCGTTCGTGCCATTGCAACCGTCGGCGGCCTGACCATGGTCAGCCGCGTCGCCGGGTTCGCCCGCGACATCCTGACCGCCGCCATCATGGGCGCCGGGCCGGTGGCCGATGCCTTCTTCGTGGCGCTGAAGCTGCCCAACCTGTTCCGGCGGCTGTTCGCCGAGGGTGCGTTCAGCGTGTCCTTCGTGCCGCTGTTCTCGGCCGAACTGCAAAGCCGGGGCCGGGCGGCGGCGGTCGCCTTCGCCGAGGAGGCGCTGGCGATGATGGTGGCGGTGCTGGTGCCGCTGACCGTTCTGGCGGTGGCGGTGATGCCCTGGGCGATTCCGCTGATCGCGCCCGGCTTCGCCGACGAGCCGCAGCGCTACGGCCTGGCGGTCGAACTGACCCGCATCACCTTTCCCTACCTGCTGCTGATGTCGCTGGTGGCGCTGCTGGGCGGGGTGTTGAACTCGCTCGACCGGTTCGCACCCTTCGCGGCGGCGCCGATCCTGTTCAATCTCACGCTGATCTGCGGCCTGCTGTTCCTGGCCCCGGTCCTGGCGACGCCGGGCCATGCCCAGGCCTATGCGGTGGCGGCGGCCGGGGTGCTGCAACTGGTCTGGCTGGCGGCGGCGTGCCGCAACGCCGGGGTTGGTCTGAGACTGCGCCGGCCGCGCCTGACGCCCCGCATCCGGCGGCTGTTCCGGCTGATGGGGCCGGGGGCGATCGGCGCCGGGATCATGCAGATCAACCTGTTCTTCGACATGCTGCTGGCCTCGCTGCTGCCGGCGGGCGCGATCAGCTACCTTTACTACGCCGACCGGCTTCACCAGTTGCCGCTGGGCGTGCTCGGCATCGCGATCGGCACGGCGGTGCTGCCGGCGCTGTCGCGGCAGGTCGAGGCACAGGCCCATGACCGGGCGATCGCCACCCAGAACCGGGTGATCGAGTTCGGGCTGGCGCTGTCGGTGCCGGCGGCGGTGGCGCTGGCGATGATCGCCGGGCCGATCGTGTCGGTGCTGTTCGAGCGCGGCGCGTTCGGCGCGGCGGAAGCGGCAGCCACGGCGCTGGCGCTGTCGGCCTATGCCGTCGGCATTCCCGCCTACATCCTGATCAAGGTGCTGCAGACCGCCTATTACGCGCGGCAGGACATGACGACTCCGGTGCGGATGGCGGTCGCCGCCACGCTGGGCAACATCGCCCTGAGCCTGGCGCTGATCGGCCCGCTCGGCCATGCCGGGATCGCGCTCGGCACCGGGATCTCGGCGTGGCTGCATTGCGCGCTGCTGGCCTGGGGCCTCTCCAAGCGGGGCGTGGTGCGGCCGGATGCCCGGCTGCGCCGCGTCCTGCCGCGGCTCGGGCTGGCCAATGCCGGCATGGCCGCGGCGCTGTACGGCGCGACCGAGGCGCTGGCCGGCATGCTGGCCGGCGGCGGCCCGATGGTCCTCCGCGCCGCCGCGCTGGCGGCGGTCATCGCGCTGGGCGCCGGCACCTACTTCGCCCTGGCCTTCCTGACCGGCGCGATCCGGCTGGCCGAGCTGCGCGGGCTGGCGCGGCGAAAAACCGCGTGAGCAGGCGCAGAACGTGTAGCACCGCGGAAATTCGCCTCGCGCAGCCTTGCGCATCCGTGGACGATGATCCCGAGACTTTGCAGCTCCAGGATGCTATTGACCCCCTTAAATTCAGGTCTGAAAATGTGCACCGTTCATGCCGGACATCGACCACAGGCGGTTGGCAACGATCGACAAGACGCTTTCGATCACCCCCGCCTGGCAACTCGAGGATATGATCCAAGGCAGTCTGATCCTGGCCGTTCCGCTGGATATCGACTTCGTGGCCGAGGAGGGGCTGGAACTGGAGATCAAGTGCCGGGCGAGAACCGTGAATCAGGGCGTCAGCTTCGTGCTCAAGTACAAACCAGCCTGTGGGCTGGCGGGGCCGTTGGCCCGGCTCGACTGGAACCCAACGCATGTTCACTCGAACAAGCGTCTGGGGCGGAGGGAGTGGCGGTTGAAAGAGATCCGAACCACCCATCTTCATCCATTCGAGGACAATTTTGACCGAGGCTGGAAGCGAATGGTCCTGGACAATCTCCCGATCGCCTATCCGATCCCTGAGATGCTTGCGACATTCCGGGACGCACTCGGACTTGCAGGCTCCGTGATGCGCATCCATGATATTCAAAGGATATCGGAGCCTCCCTGGTTCAACGTAAGGGTTTAAGGTTGGCCCATGACCGCCGCAATGCTGCTCGACACCGATCTGTTGGCCGTTGCGGACGATGTGGTCCGCGGGCTGGCCTCGGCTGCCGTTAACCCGGCCGGATGCTTCGTTCGAACGCCGGTGCTGTATCCCGGCGGATCGAGCGTCGTGGTTCGGGTCGATCGCGACGAGCACCACTTTTCCGTATCGGATTATGGTCACGGTTATGCCGAAGCGGAGATGATGTGTGCTGCCGAAACATTCGATCGCATCGCCGGGACTATTGCCGAGGGCGCGGGCGTCGAGATCCGGGAGCGAGGCTTTCTTGCCAGCAATTTGGTTCGGGATGAGTTGATCGGCGCCGTGATGGCCGTGGCCTACTGTTCTCAAAGGGCGGTCGTGGAAACGGCGCTCCGGATCGAAGACCAAGCGTCGGTCAAGGATCGAAATGCGTTCGCCTACCGTCTGGTCCGGCTGTTCGGCAACGATCGGGTCGAGCAGAATGCCAAGGTGCCGGGCGCCGATTACGATGGGTGGGTTGTGCTGGCCAGGATCAGGGGCGGCTCCGGCCCCGTCCTGTTCGATCATGTCGAACCCGTCCAGGCCGCGGTGATGACGGCCACGGCGAAATTCCACGACATAGCGCGACGGGACGACCCGCCGCGACGTATCGTGTCGGTGAACGGCAAGGCCGAGATGAGACGGTATATCGGCCTGCTGTCGCAGGCTGCCGAAGTCATCGAAACCGGGGTGGACGATGACGTGTTGCGCAGGCTTGCTCTCTGATCGGATCGGCCCCGCGGGCCGAACCGGATCGGCCGCCGGCCCGGGCGGACCACGGCGGGTGCGGCGGCGAAACCCCGCTTGACCCGCACCGCGCGGCGCGGCCATAACCCGTGCGCTTTCCCGCGATCCGGATCTCAGGACCAGTCATGAACCGCATCCTGTCGGGCATCCAGCCGACCTCCAAGATGCATCTCGGCAATTATCTGGGCGCGGTGCGCAACTGGGTCGGCCTTCAGGACCGGTTCGAGACGCTGTACTGCGTGGTCGATCTGCACGCCCTCACCCAGCCCCAGGTGCCGGCCGAGCTGCGCGCCCAGACCCGCGAACTGGCCGCCACCCTGCTGGCCGCCGGCATCGACCCCAGGCGCAGCACCGTGTTCGTCCAGAGCCAGGTGCCGGCGCACAGCGAGCTGGCCTGGCTGTTCTCCTGCCTGACGCCGATGGGCTGGCTGGGCCGGATGACCCAGTTCAAGGAAAAGGCCGGCAAGCAGCGCGATCAGGCGATGCACGGGCTGTTCGCCTATCCGGTGCTGATGGCGGCCGACATTCTGGTCTATCGCGCCACCCATGTGCCGGTCGGCGAGGACCAGAAACAGCATCTGGAGCTGACCCGCGAGATCGCCGGCAGCTTCAATCATCGCTATGGCGTCGAGTATTTCGCCCTGCCCGAGCCGCTGATCTTCGGCGCGGCGACCCGGGTGATGAGCCTGCGCGACGGCACCAAGAAGATGAGCAAGTCCGACACCTCGGATTTTTCGCGCATCAACATGTCGGACGATGCCGACACCATCGCGCAGAAAATCCGCAAGGCCCGCACCGATCCCGAGCCGCTGCCGACTGCGCCCGAGGGCCTGGCCGGCCGGGCCGAGGCCGAGAACCTGGTCAACATCTATGCCGCGCTGACCGGGCGGACGGTGGAGGAGGTGCTGCAGGAGTTCGCCGGGGCGCAGTTCTCGACCTTCAAGGAGGCGCTGACCGATGTCACCGTCGCCATGCTGGCACCGATCGCCGGGGAGATGAACCGGCTGATGGCCGATCCCGGCTATGTCGACGGCGTGCTGCGCGAGGGCGGCGCCAAGGCCCGCGCCCTGGCCGACCAGACGCTGGCCGAGGTCCAGCAGCTCATGGGAATTCTCAAGCCTTGAGCGCGGCCGCGCTGCGGCGTCATCCGCCGCCGGTCGACGGGGCCGGCACGATCAGCACCTGGCCGGGGTAGATCAGATCGGGGTTGCGGATCTGGTCGCGGTTGGCCTGGTAGATCACCGTGAACAACCGGCCCTGGCCATAGACCTGTCGCGCGATCTGCCAGAGATGCTGGCCCGATTGCACCGTCACCCGGACCGGACCCTGGTCGCGGCCGGCCGTGGCCGCGACCCGCTCGAACGGCGCTTCCGACCGCGCCTGCACCCGGCCATCCGGGCCGAGCTGATCGATCCGCAGCCGCGCCGATCCGGCCGTCACCGGCCGGTCGGCCGGGAGCCGGTAGCGGCCGTTGGACCCGGCGGTCGTCCGTCCAGCCGGCCGGTTGTCGATGTAGAACTGCAGCGTTGCGCCCCGCTCCGCCCGGCCGCTGGCGATCAGCCGTCCCTGCTCGTCGTAATCCACCGACTCGATCGTCACCTGCGGCTCGGCGGCGCCCTGCCCGGCCGGGATCG
>CAZTNV010000058.1:0-15370 GCA_964615535.1 uncultured Mycobacteriaceae bacterium
GCGCTCGACGGTGGGATAGTTGATCGGCTGGACATAGATGGCGTGGCGGTCGAGCAGCTCGTCCGACGCCTGCTTGCACAACGCCGCGTCGCCTACCAGCACCGGCACGATATGGCTCACCGAGGGCAGCACCGGCAGGCAGGCATCCTGCAAAAGGCGCTTGAGCCGGGCCACCCGCTCGCCATGCCGTTCGCGCTCGGTCTGGCTGGTCTTGAGGTGGCGGACGCTGGCCAGGGCGCCGGCGGCGATCGCCGGCGGCAGCGCGGTGGAGAAGATGAACCCGGCGGCGCAGCTTCGCACCAGATCGACCAGCGGATCGGACCCGGTGATATAGCCGCCCATGACGCCATAGGCCTTGCCCAGCGTGCCCTCGATCACGGTGAGCCGGTGCATCACCCCGTCGCGCTCGGCCACGCCGGCCCCGCGCGGCCCGTACATCCCGACCGCGTGGACTTCGTCGAGATAGGTCATGGCGTTGTGGCGGTCCGCGACGTCGCAGAGTTCCGCGATGGGGGCGATGTCGCCATCCATCGAATAGACGCTCTCGAACGCCACCAGCTTGGGCCGGTCCTTGGGAAAACGGCTCATCAACCGGTCGAGATCGGCGGCATCGTTGTGCCGGAAGATGTGCTTTTCGGCCCTGGACTGGCGGATGCCCTCGATCATGGAATTGTGGTTGAGGGCGTCGGAGAACACCACGCAACCGGGCACCATCCTGACCAGCGTGGACAGCGTCGCCTCGTTGGAAATGTAGCCCGAGGTGAACAGCAGCGCCGATTCCTTGCCGTGCAGATCGGCCAGTTCGCGCTCCAGCAGGACGTGGTAGTGATTGGTGCCGGAAATGTTGCGGGTGCCGCCGGCGCCCGCGCCGCAGCGGTCGATCGCGGTCTTCATGGCGGCGATCACAGCCGGGTGCTGGCCCATGCCGAGATAATCGTTCGAGCACCACACGGTGACCTCGGGTGGCGTCTCCGGATCGGTTCCCGCCCGACCATAGTGCCGCGCCCTGGGAAAGGCGCCGGCGCGGCGTTCGAGATCGGCGAAAATGCGATACCGGCCCTCGGCCTTCAACCCCGCGATGGTGGCGCGAAAGATCTCGTCGTACGTCCTCATGCCGGCTCCCCGGTCGATGCTGTCAAGGCTTGATGGCGTCAAAACCGTATCTATCCTGAGGTCATGTCGACCTGCAAGTACCGTCCCGACCGACCTTGCCTGAACTCTGGTTATATCTTCACCCTAGCGTCAAAGTGGACGACTGTCACAGCGCGCGTCACCATGTCGCTTGGCGTCCATGAACCGGGCCGAGTTCGGCCTGGTCCGGGGCCGCCCATGGTGCAGCGGCGCTCCCGCCGGTCGCCACCGGTGGGGAGCGGCGAGCATGACAGAACTGCGCCGCACCCCCGGCCCCATTCCGGCGGAAACCAACCACATTGTCTTAATACTACCATCAAATCGCAATTGAAATTTATTTCATGCCGAATGTTCACAATATAATATTTCAAGATTCGGGTTCCCTGTGCCGCAATGGGCGCTACTGTCAAAGGGGCAGGAAGGCAGCGCTATCGCCCCGGAGCATCCGGGCCCCGGAGTATCGGGCCGCACCCGGGGATGGCGCACGAAACGGATCGCCGCTGGAACGGATAGCCGCAGCGAAGCCGATGCGACACGCGCCGGACAACAGAGTTTGGTACACAGGAGTGGCTTTATGGATACCGCGATTTTCGACCTCCAGCCGTTCTATCCGATCGTCGACCAGGACGGCGTGATTCTGGCCGGTTGGCCGCATGGCGAGACTGCGACCGCCGAACCGCCGCAGGCCGAAGCCACCGACCCGCCGGGCCGGCCCATCCCGCGGGACGATAGGGAGGCCGATAGGGACTCGGACGACGTCATTCTGGTGTTCACCGCGGCCGACGGCCGCTGGTGAGCGAGGGGAGAGTCCGCCGTAACCGGATCGGGCGTAACCGGATCGATCGAAACGGGCCAGCTTGCCGTCCTGCGCCGCGCAGCACCGTTCGCCAGTGCAGCACCGGCTTGTCCGGCCGACTTATCCGGGATGACCGACCGAAACTGTCCCACTGAAACTGCCGGGCAGGCCTGACGATAAGGATGGCGGCGAAAGCATGGCTGGTGGGCCCGGGTAGATTTGAACTACCGACCTCACGCTTATCAGGCGTGCGCTCTAACCCCTGAGCTACGAGCCCCCGTCAAGGATTGGGGCATTTAGGCCTTTGCCGCCGGGATGTCAACCGCGGAACCGCGGCGCAATCCGGGCCACCACCCCTGCCTGCCGCAATGCCCGAACGGATGACGGGCGATCGACGACGATGTGGTCGGAATTGCCGGGAACCGAAGAATGACTTAGAGTTTTTTGGCTTGAACCGGTTTGCAGGAAGGTCCGCGATGTCCCAGAGGGAAGTTCGACCCGCTGCCCGGGCCTTCTTTACCGGCAGCCGAGCGGCCTTGGCCGGTCCTATGGCCAAAGCGATCGTCGACGAGCTGAGGGAAATCGGCGTCGATGTCTGGAGCCAACTCGATTTGGAAGCCGGACGGAACATCGTAACCGGCATTATTGAAGTCATGAAATCCTGCGACTTCGTCATCGTCGACCTTACCGAGCCAACGGACAATGTGATGCTGGAGGTTGGTTTTTTCCTCGGTGTGCGCAAACCAGTGATCATGCTGGTCAACGGCGACAAGGTCCAGCGCATCCCGAGTGATCTGGCAGGCTATCTGTATTACGTTTACAGTGATCAGGAATTGGAGTCCTTTCCTCCCAAGATCAGACGCTTTGTGGAAAGAGATTTTCTGCGGCATAGGGCAGCTTGAATATGTCAGCAGGGCGAATTGGCTTTTACATTACCCCGTTCCTTCCGGAGCTTAACTTTCTTTATCTTTATTTGCAAGATTATTTGGAACGAAAACATAGCATCCGCTGTGAACGGGCCGACAGCCGAGTCTTGACAATGCCTATTCTTGAAAAAATTCGGGAAATGATAATTGAGTCTGATTTGATCATCGCCGACATATCGCATCGAAACCCTAATGTATTCTATGAATTGGGACTTGCGCATGCTTATGACAAGCCGGTGATCTTGATAACCGGTGACGAGATCAACGAAACGCCATCCGACATTCGTCATTTCGAATTCATGAAATACAATTTAAACGAACATGGGGAGCTGTTGCGCAAGCTAGACAATGCGGTCTTCCATTTATTTTCGAAACGATACCGACCGCTTTATCAGCAGGGTATTGCACTGCTTTCGAGATTTAATGCCCATTTCGGGATGCGGTATGTGACGATCTCGGAGGAAGAATTCCACAACCGAATCGTCAAGGCCGAGCAGACCGGACATTGGCCCGAACCGGGCAACCCGAGACGGGAAGCCGAATTCCTCCTGCCGAGGATCATCAACGATGGCGGCGACGTCACCGTCATGCGCCGCGTCATCGAATGGATCGAAACGACGTTTGATCCTTGATCCTCGATGCCTGCCGCCGGCCTCGGGACACGCCGGTGCCGCCTCCGGACCGCCGTTCGTGGATGCTGCCCGGCACCTTTCGCCGGCGGAATGCGAATGCTAAGTACAGGCGCACGGCACAGGGTACAGGCGCTCGGCTCCTGGCCGGTTCGTATTGCGCTTTCGTGTTGAGGTGACGATGTTCGACCCCCTGCCCCCGACGCTCGATCTCGAACAGGCGATCCTGTCGACGTGGAAATCCGAGGGGATCATCGCCAGGAGTCTCGAACGCGATCCGGCCAAGCCGAGCTACATCTTTTACGAAGGGCCGCCGACCGCCAACGGCACGCCGCACAACGGCCATGTGCTGACCCGGGTAATGAAGGACGTGGTGCTGCGCTATCACGCGCTACGCGGCCAGTCGGTGCTGCGGCGGGGCGGCTGGGACACCCATGGCCTGCCGGTCGAGGTCGAGGTCGAAAAGGCGCTGGGGTTGCGCGGACGCGAGGCGATCGCGGAGTACGGCATCGACAAGTTCAACACCGCCTGCCGCGCCTCGGTGTTCAACTATGTCCAGGACTGGGAGGAGCTGACCGAGCGGATCGGCTTCTGGGCCGATCTCGACACCGCCTATGTGACCTACCACCGCAGCTATATCGAATCGGTGTGGTGGGCGCTGGCGGAGCTGTTCCGCAAGGGGCTGCTGTATCGCGGCTACAAGGTGGTGTGGTGGTGGCCGCAGGGCGGCACCGCGCTGTCGGCCGCGGAGGTCGGTCTGGGCTACAAGACGATCGACGATCCGTCGGTGGTGATCCGCTTCCCGGTCGAGGGCGAGCCGGACCTGAAACTGCTGGCCTGGACCACCACGCCCTGGACCCTGCCGTCCAACGTCGCCCTCGCGGTCAATCCGAAACACGATTACGCCACTGTACGGCGCGACGGCGAGCGGCTGATCGTGGCCGACGCGCTGAAGGATCAGGTCGGCGGCGAGGTCGAGCGCGTCGTCAAGGGCACCGAGCTGGTCGGCCTGCGCTACCGCCCGCCCTACGAGTTCGCCCGGCCGGAAGGCGGCGACGGCTTCGTGGTGATTCCGGCGGATTTCGTGTCGCTCGACACCGGCACCGGGCTGGTCCACATGGCGCCCGCCCATGGCGCCGACGATGCCGCCGCGGCGCAGGAGCGCGGCCTGGGCATCATCAGCCTGATCCGGCCCGACGGCACCTTCGACGATCGCGCCGGCTGGCTGGCCGGGCGGTTCTGCAAGGAGGCCGACCGCGACATCATCCGCGATCTCGACCGGCGCGGCGTGCTGTTCGGCCAGAGCATCATCCGCCACGAATACCCGTTCTGTTGGCGCGCGGAGAACGATCCCCTGATCCAGATGGCGCGGCCGGCCTGGTTCATCCGCACCACCGAGCGCATTCGGGACGCCCTGGCCAACAATCAGACGGTCGATTGGCATCCGGAGCACATCAAGGAGGGCCGGTTCGGCGACTTCCTGCGCAACAACGTCGATTGGGCGCTGTCGCGCGAACGGTTCTGGGGCACGCCGCTGAACATCTGGGAATGCGAGGCGTGCGGCCATCAGGAGGCGCCGGCCTCGGTGGCCGAGCTGCTGGCGCGCAGCCCGGACGGGCTCGACCCGTCGGTCGATCCCGATCTGCAGGTTCACCGGCCGTGGATCGATCGCCTCACCATGCCCTGCCAGAAATGCGGCGGCACCCAGCGCCGGGTGCCCGACGTGATCGATTGCTGGTTCGACAGCGGCTGCATGCCGTTCGCCCAATGGGGCTTTCCGCATGCCAACGGAGAGGAGTTCAGGAACGCCTTCCCGGCCGATTTCATCACCGAGGCGATCGACCAGACCCGCGGCTGGTTCTATTCGCTGCTGATGGTCTCGACCCTGGTGTTCGACGAGGAGACCTGCGCGCGGCATGGGCTGCCGGTGCCGCAGTTCCCCCACCCGTTCCGCACCTGCATGGTGCTGGGCCATGTCTGCGACCCGACCGGGGCCAAGGAATCCAAATCGAAGGGCAACTACACGCCGCCGGATCTGGTGATCAAGGGGGCCATGAAGGCGCATGCGGTGCCGTTCCCGAGCCTGACGCGCGGCACGGTGGGCATGAAGCCGGCGCTGGTCCGCGGCCTGGATCTGAAGCCGAGCGAGACGATGACCGCGGTCGGCCCGACCGGGTCCGTGCTGGCGCTGACCCTGGTCGATGCCGAGGTGCCGGGGCGGGAGAGCATCGCCCTGCACCCCGACGACATCGCCGCGCTGGGCGTCGTGGATACCGTCGAGCTGCGCCCGCCGTTCGAGCCGATCGGCGCCGATGCGTTCCGCTGGCTGTTCTGCTCGACCAGCCCGTGGGTCAACAAGCGCCTGTCGGTGGCGGCGTTGCGCGAGGGCCAGCGCGAATTCCTGATGCGGCTGCGCAACGCCTATGGATTCTTTTCGATCTATGCCGGGCTGGAGAAGTTCGACCCGGCGGCCGATACCATCCCGATCGCCGGGCGCGACCCGCTCGACCTCTGGGTGCTGCACGAGCTGTCGATGCTGACCGAGAAGTGCGGCGTCGCGATGGATGGCTACGACATCCAGGATGCGGCCGGCGCCCTGATCGGCTTCACCGATTCCCTGACCAACTGGTACATCCGCCGCTCGCGCCGGCGGTTCTGGGGCGCCGGGCCGGACACCCGGGCGGCGCTGGCGACGCTGTATCAGGTGCTGAGCACCGTGACCCGGCTGATCGCCCCCTTCGTGCCGTTCCTGGCCGACGGGCTGTACCGGCAACTGACCCCGCCGGACGAGCTGGCGCGGGTGCCCTCGGTGCAGTTGTGCCGCTATCCGGAGCCGGACCGATCGCTGCGCGACCCGGCGCTGGCCCAGGCCATGGCGATGATCCGCGAGCTGGCCAGCCTGGGCCTGCAGGTCCGCAACCAGATCGGCATCAAGGTGCGCCAGCCGCTGCGCCGGATGGAGGTGGCGCTGGCCCAGCCCGAACTGATCGAGACGGTGTCCGGCCTGCTGCCGCTGCTGGCCGACGAGGTCAATGTCCGCGAGGTGCAGTTTGCCGAGGCGGTGGAGGAGCTGGTCGAATTCCGGATCAAGCCGGATTACCGCCGGCTCGGCCAGCAACTCGGCAAGGACATGAAGGCGCTGGCCGCCGCGCTGGGCAAGATGCCGCCGGCGCAGGTGCGCCATCAGGTGCTCGATGGCGGGTTTTCCATCGAGCTGCCGTCCCGCCGGGTCGATCTGGCGCCGGAGGATGTGGTGATCGAGGTCAAGCCGCTGGAAAGCCAAAGGGCGGCGGGTTCGGTTCGCGCGGTGGTGGCGCTCGATGCCGAGCTGGACGAAGATCTGATCAATGATGGGCTGTCGCGCGAGATCGTCAACCGGGTCCAGACCCTGCGCAAGAAGATGAACCTGGACTATGCCGACCGCATCGCGCTGGAGCTGGCGGGCGACCCGGCGCTGATCCGCGCCGCGGATCAGTTCCGCCCCTATATCGCCGGCGAGACTCTGGCGACCGATTATCGCCTGATCGCGGCCGACCTGCCGCCGATGGAACCGGCGCATTTCCGCGAGGAAGCGATCACCGATATCGACGGCATGCCCCTGACCATCCGCGTCGCCCGCGCCTGACCGGCGGAGTACGCCTTCAGCGTGCAGCGCCCCTGATGCACCGCGGCCGGAGCGCGGCCGCGGTGTAAAGCGGGGTTTACGCCAGGCTTGGCGCCACGCTGCCTTGCCCTTGAAAAATCAGCGAATTCCGCTCTGGCATGGCGGTTGCGATTGTTCCCCAGGCCGCGGTCAACCGGACCTGTGGTCATGGTGAATGCTGCCGGAAAATTGACCCGGCCCTCACCATCCTGGCAGAGCAGCGCAACGGAGTGAATCAATGAAGATGAGGCCTGTCGCGGCGGCGGCTTTCGGACTTGCCATCGCCTGGTGCCTGCCGCACGGCGAGGCCGGTGCCGGCCCGATCCTTGCTTCGTCCGGTGCGC
This sequence comes from uncultured Mycobacteriaceae bacterium, assembly GCA_964615535.1. Lineage (GTDB taxonomy): Bacteria > Pseudomonadota > Alphaproteobacteria > DSM-16000 > Inquilinaceae > CAZTNV01. The sequence goes on from CAZTNV010000058.1 coordinate 7,470, forward strand.
TGCAAAGCTGGACCGCCGCGGATCTCGACGAGAGTGGCGGGCGCTACTGGGATCAGCCATCGCTGGACGGGGCGCGGTACAATGTCGGTCACTTCCTGAGCGGCACCGGCGCCTTTTCCGGCAATGCGGGCAGTCCGAACGCCACGCCCGGCTATTGGGGGACCGGCGACGGCGGCCCGGTCGGCGATCTCTGGTTCCGCGGCGGCCGGCCGGTCACGGCCGAAATCAGGCTGGAAGCCGGCGCCCTGCGCGACAAGAACGAATTCGGCTGGTGCGAAACCGATGCCGGCGGCACCTCTCTGGGCGCCTGCACGGCGCTGTTCGGCGGCAGCGCGGGGGTCGGCGCCTCCTCGGCCTTCGCCCCGAGCGGCTATCACGCCTATTACTTCAAGCCGGACGCCGCCCGCGACACGATGTTTTCGACCCTTTCGAAGTTCAACAGCGCGGATCTCGGCCGGCAGCATTTCGCGGTGTTCGACGCCGGCAACGCCTATTGGCTCGCGATCGAGGATCTGGTGGCACCGCAAGGCGAAGGCGGGATCGGCGACTACAACGATTTCGTTGCGCGTATCGCGTTCGTCCAGGCGGTCCCCGAACCGGCGCCGCTTGCGCTGGTCGGTGCCGGGTTGATCGTTCTGGGCCTGCTGGCCCGCCGACGGCGCAGCGACCGATGACCGGGGGCAGCCGTAAAGCCGGCTGACGCCTGTCAACCGGCTTTACACGGGACGGCTCAGCCCGCCCACACTTCAAATCCCGGTTGCCCGAAGCCCGGTTGCTGGAGAATGACGGCAGGGGGAGCGGGCTTACGCCGCGTTCATCGCCTCGGTGCCGTTGATCAGGGCGAAGATCGCGTCCGGCGTCTCGCAGCCGCGCAGCTTGGCACACAGCGGTTCATCGCGCAGCAGGCGCGACACCCGGGCCAGGGCCTTCAGATGGTCGGCCCCGGCCTGTTCCGGCGCCAGCAGCAGGAAGATGAGATCGACCGGCTGATCGTCGATCGCATCGAAATCGACCGGCCGTTCCAGCCGGGCGAACACCCCATGGACCCGGTTGATCGAGGACAGGCGGCCATGCGGGATGGCGACCCCGCGGCCGACCCCGGTGGTGCCCAGCCGCTCGCGCTCCAGCAGCACGTCGAAGATGGTGCGCTCATGCCCACCGGTCACATCGGCGGCGCGCCTGGCCAGTTCCTGCAGAACCTGCTTCTTGCTGGTCGCCCGCAGATTGGCGATGATGGCGTCGGGAGTAAGGAAATCGATCATCATCCTGGTCCTGCCGCGCCGGCCTTCAGGCCGGGCGGCTGCCTTGCGGATCGACCCAGCCGACATTGCCGTCGGGCCGGCGGTAGACCATGTTGAGGCCGCCATGGGCACGATTGCGGAACAGCAGCGCCGGAAGATCGCCCAGATCCAGCCGCATCACCGCCTGGCTGACCGTGAGCGAGTCGATCGGCGTGGTCATTTCGGCGACGATCATCGGCTGCGCCGGTTCGTCCTGGCCGTCCGGCACATCCTCCGCCTCGGCCTGCAGGATATAGGTTTGGGCCGGCACCGCCGGCTCCGCGGGTTGATCCTTGTGGTGATCGTTGAGCCGCCGCTTGTAGCGGCGCATCCGCTTGGCAATCTTCTCCGCCGCCAGATCGAACGCGGGATAGGGCTCGTCGGCCTGCCCGACGCTCTGCATGATCAGATTGCGGCTGACATGCACCGAAACGTCGGCGCGAATCAGATGCGCTTCGCGGCAGAACACCACCGTCGCATCGATGGCCTGGGTAAAGTATTTGGCGGTGATCGCGGTCAGGCTGTCATCGACATGGGTGCGCAAGGCGTCGCCCAGATCGATCTGCTTCCCAATGACGGTCAGCTTCATGGTTTTCAAGGTCCGGACAGGACGGAATGCGCCTTTGACACATCGCCGGTGGCCGGCGGCGCAGCAGGGCCGTCCTTCCGGTCGTTCAAAAAGCGGGGCTTTGGGGTTCTCGCGATCACTTTGAAGCCATTTCGTCGAGAACACCCTGTACCTGACACCGGTCCTTACCGACCAAAGTGACATGCTACCGCCATCTCGGCCTTTCAAGACCGGCCGCGCCAAGGTTGGCGCTTACGGTCGAATCCCCTTTTCGCGGCGTCGCTGTACCGACGAAGGGATACGCAACGCTTCACGATACTTCGCCACGGTACGGCGTGCAATGTCGATCCCCTCGCCGCGCAGGATCTCGACAATCCGGTCGTCGGACAGCACGGCATCGACCGGTTCGTGATCGATCAGCGCCTTGATCCGGAACCGCACCGCCTCGGCGGAATGCGCCGCGGCGCCGTCGGCGCCCTGGATCGCGGCCGTGAAGAAATACTTCAGCTCGAACACGCCGCGCGGCGTGGCGATAAACTTGCTGGTGGTCACCCGGCTGACCGTGCTCTCGTGCATGCCGATGGCGTCGGCGATGTCGCGCAGGATCAGCGGCTTCAAATACTGCACGCCCAGGGTGAAGAAGGCATCCTGCTGGCGGACGATCTCGCTGGCCACCTTGAGGATGGTCATGGCGCGCTGGTGCAGCGACTTGACCAGCCAGTTGGCCGAGGCGAAGCAGTCGGCGATATAGTCCTTTTCGGCCTTGCCGCGGACCGAGGCGCTGACCGCGGTGTGATAGCGGTGATTGACCAGCACCCGCGGCAGCGTGTCGTTGTTGAGCTCGACGATCCAGCCGCCGCCCGGCTGAGGCCGCATCAGAATGTCGGGCGTGACGGTCTGCGCGACCTCATGGCTGAACGCCAGCGCCGGCTTCGGGTCGAGCGCACGCAATTCGGCGATCATGTCCGACAGGTCTTCGCGGTCGACGCCGCAGACCCGGATCAGCGCCGGGAAGTTGCGCTGGGCCAGCAGATCGAGATGGTCCAGCAACGCCTGCATCGCCGGGTCGAGCCGGTTGCGTTCGGCCAGTTGCAGGCCGAGGCATTCGGCCAGGCTGCGCGCGAATACGCCGGGCGGATCAAGCCGCTGGAGCCGCGCCAGCACCGCTTCCACCCGTTCGCGGGGGCAGCCCAGAGTCTCCGCCGCCTGGGCCAGATCGCCGGCAAGGTAGCCCGCCTCGTCGAGCAGATCGACCAGATAGGCGCCGATCACCCGGTCGATCGGATCGGCCAGTTCCATGTTGACCTGGGACATCAGGTGGTCGCGCAGGCTGACTTCGCGCGACAGCGTCTGTTCCAGATTGGGATCGTCGTCGTCGAAATCGGCCCGGCCGCCCTTGGCGCCATAGCTTCCGAGACCGTCGCCGGGGACGAAATCATTGGCGTCGGTGGCGCTGCCATTGGTCCAGACATTCTCGAAATCGGTGTCGAGCGGGGCGTCGGCATCGCTGGCCATCATCTCCGAGCCGGTGAGCGTGTCGGTGCCGGTCACATCGCTGCCGGCGGCTTCCGCGCGGTCGCCGGGTTCGGCCATGGCCGGCTCGCCGCCGCCCGGCCCGTCATCGCCCCGCCAATCGTCGCCCGACCCGCTGCCCTCCTCGCGTTCCAGCAGTGGATTGCGCTCTATCTCGGTATCGACATAGGCGGACAACTCCAGATTCGACAGTTGCAGCAGCTTGATCGCCTGCTGCAACTGCGGCGTCATGACCAGGGTCTGAGTCTGTCTCAGATCGAGGCGTTGGGTGAGCGCCATCGTCAGCGACTTCTAAAGACTGAATCGTTCGCCCAGGTAGACCCGCCGCACATCACGGTGCGCGACGATCTCCGAGGGTTTGCCCTCCATCAGGACACGACCATCGTGCAGAATATAGGCACGATCGACGATGTCGAGGGTTTCTCTGACGTTGTGATCGGTGATCAGGACGCCGATGCCGCGGTCGCGCAGTTGCAGCACCAGATCGCGAATGTCGTTGACCGCGATCGGATCGATGCCGGCGAGCGGCTCGTCCAGCAGCATGAAATGCGGATAGGAGGCCAGCGCACGGGCGATCTCGGTGCGCCGCCGCTCGCCGCCCGAGAGCGCCAGGGCAGGCGCACGGCGCAGATGGGTCAGGGCGAAATCGGCCAGCAGGGTCTCCAGCATCTCGGCGCGGAGCTGGCGGTCGGGTTCGACCACCTCGAGCACCGCCCGGATATTGTCCTCGACCGTCAGACCGCGGAAGATCGACGGTTCCTGGGGCAGATAGCCGATCCCCAAGCGGGCGCGCCGGTACATCGGCAGGGTCGTGACATCCTGGCCGTCGAGCAGGATGGAACCCGAATCGGCCGCGATCAGCCCGACGATGATATAGAAGCAGGTGGTCTTGCCGGCCCCGTTGGGCCCCAGCAGGCCGACCACCTCGCCGCGCTGCAGGCTGAGCGAAACGTCGCGCACCACCTGTCGCCGCTTGAACGACTTGCCCAGATTGCGGGCGGTCAGCCCGGTGCTGGCGGCGACCAGACGCGGCCCACCGCCGGCAGATCGAAGCGCTGCGCGACCGTGGTGAGAGCGTTCATCCGCCATCGGTTGCGATCTCAACGGTCGGGGACCAGAAGCCCGCGGACGCGGCCCTGGCCGCCCGGATCGGCCAGCAGCCGGCTGACCCCGGTCGCCATGTTGACCTCGGCCAGATCGCCGTTCAGATGATTGGCGCCCCGGCTCAGGCGGACTCCGCCGGTCAGCGTGGCGAGTTCGGTGCGCAGGTTGTAGACGGCCTGGTTGGCGCTGGCCACATCGGTCGGCGTGGTGATCAGCACGTTGCCGAAGGCGCTGACGGTGTTCAGCTCCAGATTGCCGTCGGCGCCCGGCTCGAACTGGCCGGTCATCAGGTCGGCATCGACCCGCTGGTCGCCGCGCACCACCCGCGCACCGCCGCGTGCCACGGCAAGCCGGTCGCCCTGCCAGTATTCCAGGCTGTCGCGGGCGGTGATCACGAAGCTGTCGCCTTCCAGCCGAAGATCGCCCCCGGTCAGCACGATCACGTCGCGGTCGAGCTCGTAGACCGCCCGATCCGCGACGGCCCGGCCCCCGGTCGAGCGGATCACCACATTGCCCAGGGCGGTGGCCCGCCAGATCTGGTTCTGCTCGGTCGCGGTTTCGCGATAATGCGCGGTCAGAACGTCGGCCGAGACCTCCAGATCGCCCTGGCGCAGCCGGGCATTGCCGCGGGCGACGTAAATCTTCAGCTCGCTCTGCCATTCGACGCTCTGCGACGCCTCGATCTCGACCGGCCCGCCCGACGACCCGGCCAGCGGCACCGATTGCGCCGCAGCCGGCGCGGCCGCCAGAGCCGCCAGCAGCGCCAGAACCGCGCCGGTCGGGCGCGACAGCATCGGCGATTCCGGCATCATGGCGAGCCCTCCGGCGCCGGGCGCAGCAGGATTCGGGTTTGGCCGGTGAACACCACGGTGTTGCCCTCCCCCTGGATGCGGAAACCCTGAGCCGTGACCTCGGCCCGCGGCCCGTGGACCTCGACCGGACGGTCGCCCCAGGTGACCCGGCTGTTCATATCGACGAACACCTCTTCCGTCGAGAAGGCATAACCGTCATCGCGGAACACGTTGACGTCGCCGCTGAGGCGGACCTCGCCGCGCTGCCGGTCGATCTGCGCATGACGGGCACGAACCGTCGCCCAGGTCCCGTCCGCCAGGGTCATTTCGGCCTCCGGATCGTCCAGGGTCATCACCTCGGCGCCCGGCGTGTTCTGGTTACCCGACCGCCCGGTGATACTATAGGGCCGGTTGAGTTCGTCCACACCGAAATAGCGCGGGGCCGTCATCTGCCGATCGCCGCCCTGCGGCGCGAAGGGCAGCCCGAACGCGACCGGCGGTGCCAGCCACTGCCTGAGTTGCGGCCACGCCAGCGCACTGACCAGCAGGCCGAGCGCGAGGGCCGGCAGGGCGATCTTGGCGACCCGCACGAACCGGCTGTACCAGCGGCTGCCGTGCCGCAGCCGCGACGCGGGACCATGCCGGCCGGGGCCGCGCCAGGGGCCTGCCATCCGGGCGGGCCGCGCCGGAAGCGGTCGCCGCTCCGCCGATGCGGGGGGATCGTCGACAGGCTGATCGATCGTCACGGTCACGCCACTCCGGTGCGCAGACAGTCGTGGATGTGCAGTATGCCGATCGGCTGGCGATCCTCGGCGATCACGAACAGGGTGGTGATGGCGGCCTTGTTCATCACGCCGACCGCCTCTGCGACCAGGGCGTTGGCGCGGATGATGCGCGGTCCGGGGGTCATGATTTCGGTCACGGTACGGCCCATAAGGTCCCTGCCCATGTGGCGTCTTAAGTCGCCGTCCGTGATGATACCGTTAAGGCGACCCTCGGCATCGACGACGCCGACACAGCCCAGCCGCTTGGCGGTCATCACCAGCACCGCCTCGCCCATCGTCATGTCATGGCGGGCGAGCGGCAGATCGTCGCCGACATGCATGACGTCGGCGACCTTGACCAGACGGCGCCCAAGCTGGCCGCCGGGATGGAGTTGATGGTAATCCTCGTGCGAGAAGCCGCGGCGCTCCAGCAGTGCGATCGCCAGCGCATCGCCCAGCGCCACCATCATGGTGGTCGAGGTGGTCGGGGCCAAGCCGAGCGGGCAGGCCTCCGGCGCCTCGGGCAGCAGCAGCACGATATCGGCCTGTTCGCCCAGGGGCGACGCGGCGCTGCCGGTGATCGCGATCAGCGGAATGGCATGACGCCGGGCATAGGCGACAATGTCGGCCAGCTCGGCGGTGCGGCCGGAGTTGGACAGCGCGATCACCACATCGCCCGGCGCGATCATGCCGAGATCGCCATGGCTGGCCTCGGTGGGGTGGACGAAGAACGATGGCGAGCCGGTCGAGGCCAGGGTCGCCGCGATCTTGCGGGCGATGTGGCCGCTCTTGCCGATCCCGGTCACCACGATCCGCCCGCGGGTCTCCGCCATGATCTCGATCGCCCGGCTGAACCCGCCGTCGAGCGTCTCGGCCAGCCGATCCAGCGCGCGCGCCTCAATCCCCAGCACGCGCGCCGCCGCACGCGCCGCATCGGTTCGGCCGCTGCGCGGCGCCGCGGCCGCAGGGTCAACATCGGTGGAGGGTCGAGCGACGATATCCATGTCCAGGTTCAACACATGGCCCGATCATTGCGGCGCAACTATGGTACCCGGAGCGATCCCGGTCAAACGCCGGCTCCGCCTTCCCTTGACACAACGGACGTGGGATCAGTGGGCGAAAATGTCGATATCCGCCCAGCCTGCCAGATCGAGCACGGCGCGGGTGGGCAGGAAGGCGAAACAGGCCTGGGCCAGCGCCAGCCGCCGCTCGCGCTCCAGCAGGATATCGAGCCTGGCCTTGAGCGCATGCAGGTGGAGCACGTCGCCGGCGGCATAGCGAAGCTGTTCGGGGGTCAAGACGTCGGCGCCCCAATCCGAACTCTGCTGCTGCTTGGAGACCTCGATGCCCAACAGATCCTTGCACAGATCCTTGAGACCGTGCCGATCGGTAAAGGTCCGGGCGAGCTTGGAGGCGATCTTGGTGCAGTAGGCCGGAGCGCAGGTGACGCGCAGATAGGCCTGGATCACCGCAATGTCGAACCGGGCGTAATGGAACAGCTTGACGACATTGGGATCGCCCAGCAGTCCAACCAGATTCGGCGCCTCGTAGCCGCCACGGGCGAGCTGGACGATATGGGCGGTCCCGTCGCCCGACGACAGTTGGACCAGACACAACCGGTCGCGCGCCGGGTTCAGGCCCATGGTTTCGGTATCGATCGCGACCAGCGGCCCGAGATCGAGACCGTCGGGCAGATCGCCCCGGTAGAGCTGCGGATCGGATGTCACGGAGGCTGGCCCTCGGAGGTGCAGGCCGTCAACGATACGGGGCGAAGGCGATACGGGGCGAAGGCGACGCCGGCCCGGCATGGTGGCCGGGAGAATGGTGCCCAGGAGAAGACTCGAACTTCCACGACCTTTCG
>CAZTNV010000059.1:0-11008 GCA_964615535.1 uncultured Mycobacteriaceae bacterium
GTCAGGACGACGACCAGTTCGATAAGGGTGACGCCGCGGCGGGTGGCCCGGCGGCAACCGCGACTCGCGCTCCGCCGAAGACCGACGCGACACCGCCGAGTTCAAGGTATTCCTGAGCCGGTCGAACCAGCCGCCTGCGATTGCCACGATGCTCGCGCCTCCGGGTCGCTTCTGCCGCTGGCGCTACCGATAGCGCGATTCGGGGGCGGCGCGAAGTCCCGCGAACCGGCGGGCGGCGATCGGCCAAACCGCTATCGGGTCGAGACCCCATCCTCGTCATGGCCGGCCCGCGACCCATGCGCCACCCTCTGCTGCTCGATCCAGGCATTGAACTGCTGAAGCCCGGCGGTCAGGTCGCGCAGCGCTCCGGCCAGACGCTGACTCTGGGTGCGCAAGCGATCGGCGCTGTCCTGAAGCTTTGCGCTTTCCTCTCCGAGAAAGCGGAACGACTCCACCATTTTTCCGACGCCGCCCGACAGCGTTTCCCGCGCTGCCTCATCCGCACCGTCATTGCCGATGCGCTCAGGCCGCCAATTGTCCGAACCGCGGTCGGGGCTCGCCGACGTGCCCGATGCGACGGCAAGCACCGTCACCGCTGCACCGCACCGAGTATCCGACTCACCTGCGGAGCACTGATCCTCATCAACGATCCGTGCCCGAGTCGAACGCGAGGCTCTGAAATCGATCTGAATAACCTTGTTCTCCGCCACTGTAAACCTCACCGCCTCAGCCAAGCCAGTCTCTCAATTGACAATATCATTGGCGGGCAACGGATGCATCCGACGAATTCGCTATTGGGCGCTATCCGTTCGTCCAGGTATCCGCGCAACTACTGTGGGATCTATTCGCCAAAAAATTAGGTAATGGTGATACAGTATTTTGCAGATGCGGGATCGAGAAGGGAAACATGATCTGAAATGTAACTTCCAGCGGGGGTCTGGCCCCGCTTTGATGCGGGAGGATGGGTTCAGCGCAGTGCGGGGCCGCGGGTGCGTCGAACGGCTTCCTGCCAGCCGGCATAAAGACGGTCGCGCATGGTCTGCGCCATGACCGGCTCGAAGCGACGATCAAGTTGCCAAATCCCGGCGATCGCTTCCAGCGACGGATAGAGGCCAACGCGCAAACCTGCCAGACAGGCCGCCCCCAGCGCCGTGGTCTCCGATACCACCGGCCGCTCCACCGGCAGATCCAGCATGTCGGCCAGGAACTGGCACAGCCAGCCGTTCACCACCATACCGCCATCGACCCGCAGCGCGCTCGGCCGGCTGCCGCCATCGGCCGCCATTGCAGCCATCAGGTCGCGGGTCTGATAGGCCACCGCCTCGAGCGCGGCGCGAGCGATCACCGCCTGTCCGCTGTCCAAGGTCAGGCCGTGCAGCGCGGCGCGCGCGTCCGGGTCCCAGTGGGGTGCCCCCAGGCCGGTGAAGGCCGGCACCAGATAGACGCCCCGGGTGTCCGGCACCGAGGCGCCCAGCGTCTCGGTCTCGGCGGCGGAGCGAATCAGCCGCAGCTTGTCGCGCAGCCATTTCACCGTCGCCCCGGCGCAAAAGATGGCGCCCTCTATGGCATAGACCGGCCGGCCGTCCAGCCGATAAGCCGGGGTGGTCAGCATGCGATGGGCCGAGCGCACCCGGTGCTCGCCGGTGTTCATCACCGCGAAACAGCCGGTGCCATAGGTCGATTTGATCATGCCGGGCGCGAAGCAGGCCTGGCCGACCGTCGCCGCCTGCTGATCCCCCGCGATACCGGTGACCGGCACAGCCGCGCCCAGGATACCGGGTTCCGTCTCGCCGAATTCGGCGCTGCAATCCATGACCTTCGGAAGAACCGCGCGGGGAATGTCGAACAGCTTCAGCAGCTCCTCGCTCCACTCCTGCGTGCGCAGGTCGAACAGCAGGGTACGCGAGGCGTTGGTGGCGTCGGTGGCATGCACCCGCCCGCCGGTCAGCCGCCACAGCAGAAAGCTGTCGACCGTCCCGAAGGCCAGCTCGCCGGCCGCCGCCCGGGCCCGTGCGCCCGGGACATGGTCGAGCAGCCAGGCCAGCTTGCTGGCCGAGAAATAGGCGTCGATCACCAGCCCGGTGCGGTCCTGCACGACCGGTTCATGACCCTGCGCCACCAGTTCGCGGCACAGCGGCGCGGTGCGGCGGTCCTGCCAGACGATGGCGTTGTACACCGGCCGGCCGCTGGCGCGGTCCCACAGCAGGGTCGTCTCGCGCTGGTTGGTGATGCCGATCGCGGCGACCTGATCGGCGTGCAGACCGGCCTGCGCCAGCGCATCGCGGCACACCGCCACGGTATCGGCCCAAATGAACTCCGGATCGTGCTCGACCCAGCCATCGGCCGGGTAGATCTGCGGCAGCTCGCGCTGGGCCAGCGCCGTCGGCCGGCCGTCGCGGTCGAACAGGATGGCGCGGGTGGAGGTGGTCCCCTGGTCGATTGCGAGGATGTGGGATTTGCAGGCCAACGCGCCTCTCCGCACGGGACTCGGACATCGCCATCATGGAAGAGGGGCGGGCAGGCCGCTGTCAACCGCCGCGGTCACCGCGGGATGTCGCGACATTGTGGCGTGCCCTTCCTCAATTGGACCGAGGACGGGTTATGCCCATAGGGAATCTCCGGGATTTCTGGTAATTTGCAGTTGAACCGAAGACACGGTCTTATGCCGAACCATTTCGGTTGCGCGATCCTGGCTCCGATTGCATCGAAACTCTCAAGGATCGCCGGAGGTGGCAAGTGCAGGACAGCGCCATCATCGAAATCTTCCGGACCCTGCTCGGGTCCGACATTGACAGGATTCTGATCGTCACCGGGATATTACTTATATTGCTTTCGGTCCTCGAGAAGCTCGGATCGCACGCATTACTCAACCCGGAGAGCCGGAAATCCGCACGTATTGTGGGGCTGTTCCTGGTCATTTCGGGAATCGCGGTCCATTTTGCGGCTCGGCTGGTCACGGTGCCACCGCACCACGAGACCCTGGCCGAACGGCGGGACGAACCCTCCATCGCCGCGTTAGGAGACGGCTGGCTGCGCGGTGATTATGGCAGGGCGTTCGCGGAATTCCGGTCGGTCAGGCAGCAGACCGGAGAATCCGCGACGGGCCGGCTGGCCGAGGCACGGCTGAACTGGCTGGAGCCGTTCGAAGGCCGCATCCTGTGCGCCGACGACTTCCAGTCCGACGAGACCACCGGACCCGGCGGCCGTTGGCTGTTCCATCAGCCGGGTCCGGGAACGGGCAGCGGCGAGATCGAACCTCTGCGGGAAGATGGCAATGTCGTACTCCTGGGGCGCGGCCACTTTCACGCGCGGCCGGTCATCAGCGATGGACCGCGTGGCGGCTTCGAAATCCACTTCCGCTTCCAGTTGCGCAGCCGGAACGCTGCCGGGCATGTCAACATCATGATGGACAGCCCGACGAGGCTCACGATCGGCTTCGACAGGAATGGCATTCACATCTGGGAGGGTCTGTCCGACCGCGAGATCGGCGGCGAGCGTCGCCGATTCGCGGTGGAAGGCGACTGGCATGTCCTGCGTGCCGTGGTTCGGGACAGGCATGTCCGGGTGTTCCTGGACGGTCAGCCGGGGCTCGAATACCGCACCGTGGAAGCGGACCCGATCGCCCTGACGGAATTCAATCTTGAGCCGCTGGACGGTATCGTCGGGTTCGACGATCTCCTGATCGTTTCGGCCCGCGCGCCGTGATCGATTCCGGGCGAACCAGCCTTTCGGCCGGCCTGCTCACATCCCCGCGCCGCCATTCGACAGCAGCAGCAGCGCCGCCAGCGCCGTGGAGAACAGCATCTCTGCGGGCGAGCCGCTGCGGAACCAGTTCAGGCTGAACCGCCGCTTCATCGGCCAAAGCAGCGGAATGCCGCCCGCCGTCACCAGATCGCCGGCCAGATGCGACAGATAGCCGATCACCAGCGGCACCGACCAGCCGCCAAATCCGTCGGCCGAAAGCAGCGCCAGACCACCCAGCACGGCCAGGACCGAATGCGTGAAACCGCGATGGCCGCACAGCGCAGCGATGGGTGCCGAGGCGAACCAGACCCGCCGGCCGATCCAGCTCGACGGATGATCGATATCCGGCAGCACCGAGCCGAGCAAGGCCAATCCCAGCGACATCGGATCGGCCGGCAGATCGAAGGCCTGCGCCGCGCCGACCCAGGCCGCCACGCCCAGCACCACATGAGACCCGACCAGCATGAAGACGATCCTGAAAACGGCCCGCCGGGACTCGGCCAATTGGATCGGCCGACGCCCGGACGGGGACAAGATTTCCTCATACTGGAGATAAAGCGCAATATCCAGGGGCTTGGTCGAAACCAGAATACAATATCGAGATCAACTGCGCCTCAAAGGCCAAGATCGCCCCATGCGCTCAGCGCTCGACCGACTGACCGAGTCGGACGCCGGCCGGCGCGGCATGACCCCGGCCGCCGCGCGCCAAGGTCTGATGGGCGCGGCTGAAATGGCCGGCGCACAAGGCGCCGACGATCGACAGCTCGCCGGCCAAACACAGCGCGGCGCAGACCTCGGCCAGCGCGCCCGCCCGGCCCGGCCCGGCCAGGCCCATGATTTCCAGGCAGGCGCGCTGGGTCGGCAGGCCGGTGCCGCCGCCGACCGTGCCGACCATGATGTTGGGCAGCGTCACGGTGGCATAGAGCCCGCCCGATGCGGTCACTTCGAGCCGGCCCACGCCGACCGCGGATTCGGCGACGCAGGCGGCATCCTGTCCGGTGGCGATGTACAGAGCGGCCAGGGCGTTTGAGATGTGCCCGTGAACGCCGACGGTGCCGCTCATCACCGCACCCATCGCCGACATCCGCCAGTACTCCGCCATGCACGCCGGCGTGGTGTGCAGATGCTGCCGGATCAGCTCGGCCGGAAGATGGGCTTCCGCGGTGACCTTGCGGCCGCGAACGGTCATGAACGACTGGGCCGAGGCCTTTTTGTCGCCGGACATGTTGGCCTCGATGAACCAATGGTCCGGCGCCACCGGCGAATTGGCAACGATCCATTCGCAGATCGCGTTGGTCGCGATGGTCACCATGTTCTGCCCCGACGCGTCGCCGGTGGTGAAGGCAAAGCCCAAATAGACGTGGTTGCCCTCGACCGTCACCGACATGTCGATCAGCCTGCCGTGGCGCGTCGTCCCCTCGGCCAGCCGGCGGAAGTCATCGACCTTGCAAAGCGCCCAGGACACGAATCGCCCGGCCTCGATCAGATCGGCGAAGGCGAAGCCGGGGGTGCGGCCAACCCCCTCGTTCAGCACCATCACCGAGGCGCCGCCCGCCGCGGTGATCAGATTGGCGCCGCGGCTGTACGACGCGACCAGCGCGGCCTCGGTGGTCGCCATGGGCACATAGTAGTCGCCCTGGGCCGACATGCCGTTGACCCTGAGCGGCCCGGCCAGTCCGATCGGGATCTTGGCGGTGCCGATGAAATTCTCGATGTTGCCCTGATACAGCGCCATGCTGTTCAGGGTCACCGGATCGACCAGGGCGCCCTGGACCGGGCCGGCGACGTCGAGCAGCGCCCAGCGGGCCGCGACCGCGGAGCGGTCGATCGATCCGGCATGCCGCACGCGCGGCGGGCGCGCGCCCCGTTTCGGTGCCAGCCGTGCCGCCAGATCGTCATGGCAGGCCAGCCGCGAAAGCGATTTCTGGGGCTGGTTGGGGCGGTGATGAATGTCGGCCATGGATTTGATGAACCTCGGCAAGAGGATTGCGCCCGGCTGCGCGATCCCGGATTGGTTGATCTTCTGCGCAGGGACGGCGAAGGGCTCGCCGCACCCGCAAGAACCGACCGGTCACCGCGTCCCGGCGAGCTGACCGGCAATCGTGCCGCGCGGCACCAGAAGGGCGTAGCGGCCGGCAGCCTGCATCGGCCCCGCCAGCCGCGCGGCCTCCGGACCCACGCCCCAGTAGAGATCGCCGGCGACCCGGCCGCGGATGGCACCGCCGGTGTCCTGCGCCACCACCAGCCGGCGCAGGGTACCGCCCGGTACCGTGGGGTGCTGAATGTCAAGCCAGAGCGGAACGCCGAGCGGGATATGGTCGAGATCGACGGCCAGGCTGCGCCCGGGCGTCAATGGCACCGTCATCGCACCGCGAATCTCGGCATCGTCGCGCAGTTGGAAGAAAATGTAGCTGGGGTTGAGGTTCATCAGCGCCTGGGCCTCGCGCTGATTGGTGCGCAGCCAGTCGCGGATCAGGCTCATCGACATGTCCTCGCGCGTTGCGATGCCGCGATCGATCAGCGCCCGGCCGATCGGGAAATAGCGGTGCCCGTTCTGGCCGTGATAGCCGACCCCGACGACCTGCCCATCGGGCAGCCGGACATGCCCCGAGCCCTGGATCTCCAGGAAAAAGGCATCGACCGGATCGTCCACCCACAGCAGCTCGAGCCCGCGACCGGCCAGCACGCCCCGCGCGATCTGCGCCCGGCTGGGCAGCGTCTGGCCGCGCCGCCGGTTCGGCAACCGGTAGAGCGGCGTCGCAAATTCCGGCGTCCGCTGCCAGTTGCCGCGTAATTCGGGCGCGTAATAGCCGGTGAACAGACCGATGCCGCCAGTGTCGGTGTCGACCGGAACCGGCACCAGATGACGTTCGACAATCCGGCGAACCGCGGCCGGCCCGGGCGATTGCAGCGCCGCCAGTTCGGCGCAGAACGGCGACCAGTCGCCGACCGTGCCGGCAACCGTGCCATAGTCGATCGGCCGGTTCGGATCGCGGCGCCCGAACCAGTCGCAGCTTTGGCGAAGGGCGGGCAGTGCGGCGGCATGGTCGTCGTCGGGCCAGCCGGTCAGCGCCCGGAACTCCGGTGCGGCAATCAAGGACCCGGAGGCCGGCGGTCCGATCCGGTCGGCGCAGCCCGACAGCGCGATCATTGCAATCGCCGCCAACAGGCTGGGGAATTGTCTGAATAGTCGCATAAAACACACCGGCCTCAGTCACCCTTGGACGGGCCGCACTTCACTATGGAATTGTTGAAAATCGCCTAATGGCTGCTCGTGCCTCTGAAATCAAGCCAATCAGATTAAACAATGAGCCAAATACGCAAAATACTCTCGTATCAAGCAGGTTAACAGTTCATACACCGTATCCGGATTATAGAAGAATCCTCGCTCGACCGAAGATCGGAGGACTCAAAAATGTTCATTTCGACACAGGAGACAACATTCGCACAGAGGCCGAGTCGACTTCATGCGCAATTTCGCGGCATGCTGATTGGCGTGACGATTGCCGTTCTATCAATAAATATCGGAATAATGTGGAACTATCATACCATTGAGACTCATGCCGAATGCAGCCCTCAACATCCGAACCGCTGCCAGGCCGCCAATGTGGCAGCGGCTGCCTGGGCGGGACTCGATCCCGCTGCGGTATAGCATGAGCAGCCCGCCGCCTTGCCAATGGCGATCGCGCGGACCGGGTGCCTTCGGGAGGCCGGTGCGGGACGGGCGCAAAGCAGGCGGCCGTCCTGCACCGACCCGCTTTGCTCCGGATGGGCCCTATGGCCGGTCAGGCGGCCTTGGCGTGCTCTTCGATGCGTCGCAGCACGGTGAGCAGCGACAGCGAGCCGACCAGCTTGTTGTCCGGTCCCTCGACCACAGGAATGCGCAGACCGCCGTCGCGCAGCAGGATCAGGGCGTCCATCAGCGGCGTGTCTGGCGTCACCGATGGCACATCGTGATCCATGAAATTGGTCACCGGCCGCTTCAAATGCGCCTCGAGCCGGTGTTGCAGATCGGTGTAGGTCTCCCGGCGGGCCTCCGCCTCGTGGCCGCCGACATCCAGCGCCTCCAGGCCGGCCCCTTCGGGGATCAGCATCTTGGCGAACTGGGTGGCCTTGATCTCGCCCAGAAACTCTCCGCCGGGCCCATGGATCAGGATATTCTGGACATGCCACTTCTGGAACAGTTCGAGAGCTTCGCCCATGGTCGCGTCGCTCCGGATCTGAGTCGCCGGAACCAGCATCACGTTCCTGACATACATCGCTTGGCCCTTCCTTGCATCCGATCGGTTCGTGAGGCGGCGGTCAGGCACCCGGGGCACGGCCCGAACGTTGGCACGGCCAGCAGACCGAACCCACCGACGCATCGCCGATGTCCGGCATGCTAAGGGTGAAACCCCCGAATTTGAACGGCGTTTTGGTAGCCGGATTCCCGGCTTCTGACCAGTGATAAATCGATTACTGCGGCGGCATGACAGACGTGCGACGGCTCTGCTGCGGCGGTCGACGGTCCGGCCGTCCGCCACCCCCTCCAGGCGCTCGCGGCCAAGCCTTTCCGCCCATGCCGAACCGGCGGGAAAGGCCGTCGTCGCGCCCCGGCAGGCACCCTTGCAGGCGAACGGGGCACCGAGTCGGCACAGGGGAGGTTGGTTCGGAGTCCTGCACCGTATACTGACCGTCGTGTTTCATATAATGGCCCGCTCAGGACCAGATGTCGCCCTTGCAAACCATAATCGGGGCTGTCCGCGCATGGCAAACAAGCCGGCCATTACCAGTGCCAGACTGTTCCGGAATTCGGAACTCGGTCTCCGGCCCGTCAACCGAATCCACCAATTTGCAATGCAGATTGCGACACCTGACGTTGATCGGCCCAGAAACAACCCCGCAACGCAATATCGTGACTGGTCCGAATCATGCTTATCCTGTGAAGCACCGTACCGACCGGGACTCCACCATGCCTGATCAACCGCCTTCAAGGATCATGGCGCCGGTCAACCTTGCAGGCGGACCGACAAGGGGGGGACTCCCGTGACCCGGTTTTGGCACGGGCGCCGGCCGGCGCACGCCAAGTCGATCTGGCCCGGACTCATCATGGCGGTTCTGGCCGCCCTGCTTCTGGCGGCCCTGATTCGGATCGGCGAAGTCGAGGATACGGTGACCGGCGAACTGCCCGAAGACGTGCAATGGTCGGCCGGCCAGACGGAAATCGAGTTCATCAATTTCCTGGATGCGCTCGGCCGCTATGGCCAGGGCGATCCGGTGATCGGCCCGATGGTTCTGGCCCAGCGTTTTGGCCTGGTCCGGGGCCGGGTCGAGCCGTTTCGCGAGGGTGCGCTGGCACGGGCCATTCAGACCGTGCCCGGCCTGCCCGAGCAGGTCGACCGGCTTCACCAGACGCTGACCGATCTCGATCCGCGGATCGCCGCGCTGGCTTCCGGCGACCATGCCGGGGCCGAGGGGGTGCGCGCACTGCTCCAGCCGTTTCGTCCGGTCCTGCGACACCTGACCGCAGAGTCGATGCGGCACGACCGCGAGCACCGTCAAAACCGGTTCGACCGGCTCAATGAGGTCGTGATCGAACTGATGATCGTTTCCGCTGCGCTGCTGCTGGGCGGCGCAGTGCTGATCTGGCTGCTGCTGCGCGAAAACCGGCGCAGCCGCGTGCTGCTGATCGCCGCCGACCAGGCCCGCAATGCCGCCCGGCTCAGCCGCGACGAGCTGATGCGCAAGAGCATTCTGCTCGAAAGCACCTTCCAGTCGATCGATGCGGGGGTCAGCGTGTTCGATGCAGAATTGAACCTTGTGGCCTGGAATCGCCACTTCCTCGACATTGTGGGATTGGACCCCGAAAGCCTCCGACCGCCGGCGACGCTCCGCGAGATCCTGTCGATCCAGGCGCGGCAAGGCGAATTCGGTACCGGCACCGACCTTGACGCGGAGATTCAGCGCCGGCTGGATCAGGCGTGCAGTGGAACGCCCTGGCAGATCGAGCAGTCGCGGTCCGACGGCCGGATTGTGGAATTGCGGCGGAGTCCGATGCCGGGCGGCGGATTCGTGATCGTCTATCGGGACGTCACCGCCCGCCACCGGGCGGCCGCGGAACTGCAGACCGCCAAGGAGATCGCCGAAAGCGCCAATCGCGCCAAGACCGAGTTCCTGGCGACCATGAGCCACGAGCTGCGGACGCCGATGAACGCCGTCCTCGGCATGATCGGCCTGCTGCTCGATGGGCCGCTCGATGCGCAACAGCGCCTCCATGTCGATATGGCACGCTACTCGGGCGAGCATCTGCTCCAGATTCTCAATGATATTCTCGACATTTCGCGACTCGAATCCGGGCGCATCGAGCTGCAGAACAGGCCCTTCGACCCGCTCGAACTGGTCGAGGGCGTGACCGATCTGATGGCGCCGCGCGCGATCCAGAAAGGCATCGAGATCGCCTCGTTCGTTGCCGCCGCCGTTCCGCCGATGCTGTGCGGCGATGCCGGGCGGCTCCGCCAGGTGCTGATCAATCTGGTCGGCAATGCGATCAAGTTCACCGAAACCGGCGGGATCGCCGTGACCCTGGAGGCCGCCGGGACCGGCCCGGCCGGGGTGCGGCTCAGCTTCGCCGTGTCCGACAGCGGCATCGGCATCCCGCCCGAATTCCGCGGCCGGCTGTTCGACAAGTTTTTCCAGCTCGATGGTTCGAATGCCCGGCGCCATGGCGGCAGCGGGCTGGGCCTGGCGATCTGCAAGCGGCTGGTCGAGGCCATGGGCGGCGACATCGGCGTGGACAGCGCGCCCGGACATGGCAGCACCTTCCGCTTCGACGTCACCCTGGTCGCACCCGAACCGGTGCCGGCGGTGCCGCCGGCACCGCTGGCCGGGCGCCGGGTGGTGGTGATCGGCGATCATCCGGTCGGCGGACCGCAAATCCGCCGCCAGCTCATCGACCTGGGCGCGAGCGTGGTGCTGGCCGCCGACGGGGCTGCAGCCCTGGCCGAATCCAGACATTCCGATCGGACGGTGCTGAT
Organism: uncultured Mycobacteriaceae bacterium; assembly: GCA_964615535.1. Lineage (GTDB taxonomy): Bacteria > Pseudomonadota > Alphaproteobacteria > DSM-16000 > Inquilinaceae > CAZTNV01. The sequence continues at coordinate 10,758 of CAZTNV010000059.1, forward strand.
CGACGAGACCGCGAGCAACTTCGCCAATGATGCGGCCAACTGGATGACCGTCGACGGCGACGGAACGGCGCGCCTGGGCGCCGCCCGCGTGGTGCGGCTGGTCGGATTGAAGGATGCCGGAAGCGGCGGGTTCGGCGACGCCGATGGCGCGATACTGAACAAGCCGGTTCGCCGCGCCGCCCTGATCGCCGCGGTGCTCGGATTGGAAGCGGCGCCGGCCCGCAGCCCGGCGGCCGCGCCCTCCCGCCCGG
>CAZTNV010000059.1:11018-15310 GCA_964615535.1 uncultured Mycobacteriaceae bacterium
CCGCCGGACGGCGCATCCTGCTGGCCGAGGACAGCCCGGCCAACCAGATGGTCGCCAAAGCCTATCTGGCGAAAGACGGGTATCTGGTCGACACCGTGGGCACCGGCCGGGAGGTCCTCCCGGCGCTGCGGTCGACGGTCTACGATCTGGTCCTGATGGACGTCCAGATGCCCGAGATGGACGGGCTGGAGGCGACCGCGGCGATCCGGTCGCTGACCGGACCGCTGGCTCAGATCCCGGTGATCGCGATGACCGCCAACGCCATGCCCGGCGACCGCGAGGCATGCCTGAAGGCGGGCATGGACGACTATCTGCCGAAGCCGATCAACCGGCAGGATTTGCTCGACACCGTCGCCCGTTGGATCGGCCGCCGGCCGGCCCTGACGCCCCGCGCCATACCGCGGCCGTCCAAATCCGCGGCGGCGTGACCATCCCGCCCGGCCGGCGCACCAGGGCCGGCGGGACGGTCGGCCGCTTGGCGCGGATCTCTCACGCCTGCGTCGTCTCCGGGGACTGTTCCGGCGGCTGATTCGCGGCCTTGGCCGCGGTGCCGCTCCCGGTCCGTTCGGCGGCGGCCGGACGCACATCGCGCTTTTCGGCAATACGGGCAGACTTGCCGGTGCGGCCGCGCAGGTAGTAGAGCTTGGCCCGACGGACCGCGCCGCGCCGTACGACATGGATCGAATCGATACGCGGGCTGTACAGCGGAAACACGCGCTCGACGCCCTCGCCGTAGGAAATCTTTCGTACCGTGAAATTGCTGTTGATGCCGGCATTCTTGCGGGCGATGCATACGCCCTCAAAGGCCTGGATGCGCTCGCGCGTGCCCTCGACCACCTTGACGTTGACCCGCAACGTATCGCCCGGTGCGAAAACCGGGATTTCACGGACGGCAGTCAGCTTGGCGATCTGCTCCCGCTCCAACTGCTCGATGATGTTCATGACCTGCCCTTTCTCGTCTCTGCCGCCGCGGCGCGCGCCGCCTCGCCGTTCTGTTTCGGTCCGTTTTGTACCCGTCTGTCACGCCGTGCCGGCCGGTCGGGCCGCGATGTATCGCTGCCACAGATCGGGCCGCCGCTCGCGGGTCATGCGCTCGGCCTCGGCCTGACGCCAGTTGCGCACCCGCTCGTGGTGACCCGAGATCAGCACCTCGGGCGCGGCGCGGACGACGCCATCGGAGCCCTGCCACACCGCCGGCCGGGTGTAGTGCGGATATTCCAGAAGCCCGGCCGCAAAGCTCTCCTCGCCCGCCGATTCCAGGTTGCCCATGACCCCCGGCAGCAGCCGCACCACCGCATCGATCATGCAGATCGCCGCGGGTTCCCCACCCGACAACACATAGTCGCCGAGGCTGATCTCCTCCACCCCATGCAGGTCCAGCACGCGCTGGTCGATGCCCTCGTACCGGCCGCACAGCAGAACGACCACCGCGCTCCCCGCCAGATCCTGCGCCAAATCCTGGTCGAACGGCCGGCCACGCGGCGTCAGGTGGATCACCCGGTCGGCCGTGGCCCGGTCGGCCGCGCCATACGCGCCGGCGCCGCGGGCAAAGACCAGCGCGGCGTCGATCACGTCGGGCCGCATCACCATGCCCGGCCCGCCACCCAGCGGCGCGTCGTCCACGGTGCGGTGGCGGTCCCGGGCGAAGGCGCGGATGTCCACCGTCTCCAGCCGCCAGTCGCCGCGTTCGAGCGCCTTGCCCGCCAGACTGTGCCCGAGCGGCCCCGGAAACATCTCCGGGAACAGGGTCACCAGCCGGACGGTCCAGGGCGGCGAGATCCGATCGCCGGTCATCCCTCGCCCTCGCCCCGTTCGGTCACGGCGCGCACCGGCCGGGCAGCCGGTTCGTCCGATGCCTCCAGCAGGCCGACCGGCGGATCGATCACCAGCCGTCCACCCGCCACATCGACCACCGGCACCACCCTGCGCGTGAACGGCACCATCGCCGCCGCACGCCCAGGCCGCGCCACTTCCAGCAGGTCGCCGGCCCCGAAATCGTGCACCGCCCGGACCGTTCCCAGAACCGTGCCGTCCGGCAGCTCCGCGCCGAGGCCGATCAGATCGGCGTGATAGAACTCGTCCTCCGCCGGTTCCGGCAGGCAGGCGCGGTCGACGTGCAGCCGGGTGCCGCGCAGCGCCTCGGCGGCGGTGCGATCCGCCACCCCGTCTATCCGCGCCAGCCACTGCTCCTTCTGCTCGCCCAGCACTTCAATGGCAAAATGCCGCCCGCCGGTCTCGTCGACCAGCGGCCCATAGGCGGTGATCGCCGCCGGATCGGCGGTGAAGCTGCGAATCTTGACCAGTCCGCGCACGCCATGGGCTCCGGTGATCATGCCGACGCATACTTTCTGCTGCCGCGGCGCCGTCATGGGCCCGGTGCCGCTCTCGTCACCCGCCAGGCGGGACAACCATGGCCGCGACCGGTCAGGCGGACGAGGCTTCGGCCGCCGCCTGGGCTTCCTTCAGCCGCTCCTGAGCCTTGGCCTTGGGCGCCGCCTTCTTGGGATTCTGACGCACCGACGGCATCGGCGCCAGACCGGCATGGCCGAGAAAGCGGGCGACCCGGTCGGTCGGCTGGGCGCCGACGCCCAGCCAGTACTGGATGCGCTCGCCCTGCAGCCTGATCCGGTTGGGATGCTCGCTGGGCAGCATCGGGTCGTAATTGCCGACCTTTTCGATGAATCGGCCATCCCGCGGGCTGCGGCTGTCGGCAATGACGATGTTGTAGAACGGGCGGTGCTTGGCCCCGGCGCGGGACAGGCGAATTTTCAGCGACATCGGGTGTGGGTCTCCAGTGCGAAACGGCGGTCATTCCGGCCGGTGGCAGACGGCTTCGAGGCGATAGCCGTCGGGATCAATGACGAAGGCGGCGTAGTAATGCTCGTGATAGTGCGGGCGCAGGCCGGGTGGGCCGTTGTCGGTGCCGCCCGCGGCCAGCGCCGCGCAGTGGAACGCATCCACCGCGCCGCGGCTCGCGGCGTGAAAGGCGATGTGGAAGCCGTCCGGCGGCACCGGCGCGGCCGCCGGCTGTCCCGGCTTGGCCGAACCGACCCAGAACGCCGGCTCGCCGGATCCCTGCCCCCAGCCGGAGGCGAGGTAATCCGGCTCTTCCATGTCCATGGCCCGGCGGGCGCCCAGCGGTTCGAGCGCGGCGTCGTAGAACCGCCGCGAGCGGTCGATGTCGGCGACCGGCAAGGACAGATGGTCGATCATCCCTTGAACCCTCCCGGCGGCATGCCGCCCGGCGGCAGCAGGCCCGGCAGGCCATGGCGCATCAGCCCCTTCTTGCCGAGCTTCTGCACCTTCTTCATCATGTCGGCCATGGTCTGGTGCTGTTTGAGCAGCTTGTTGACATCCTGCACCGTGGTGCCCGAACCGGCGGCGATGCGGCGCTTGCGCGAGGCCAGAATGATCTTGGGGTTGCGCCGCTCCTGCGGGGTCATGGAGGAGATGATCGCCTCCTGACGCTTGAGCATGCGGTCGTCGACATTGGTGTCTTTGAGCTGCTGCTTGACCTTGGCGACGCCCGGCAACAGGCCCATCAGCCCGCTGATCCCGCCCATCTTGCGCATCTGGCGGAGCTGCTGCGCCAGATCGTCGAGGTCGAACTGGCCCTTCTGGATCTTGGCCGCGAGCTTTTCGGCATCTTCGCGTTCGATGGTCTCGGCGGCGCGCTCGACCAGGCTGACCACGTCGCCCATGCCGAGAATGCGGCCGGCGATGCGTTCGGGATGAAACGTGTCGAGGGCATCGATCTTCTCCCCGGTGCCGATCAGCTTGATCGGCTGGCCGGTCACCGCCCGCATCGACAGGGCGCCGCCGCCGCGGGCATCGCCGTCGATCCGGGTCAGCACGATGCCGGTGATGCCGACCTGGCGGTGGAAACCGTCGGCGACCTGGACCGCATCCTGGCCGGTCATGGCGTCGGCCACCAGCAGCGTCTCGACCGGCTTCACCGCATCGCGCACCGCCGCGACCTCGGCCATCAGCGCCTCATCGAGATGGAGGCGCCCGGCGGTGTCGAGCATGACCACGTCGAAACCTTCGAGCCGCCCGGTGTCCATCGCGCGGCGGGCGATCTGCACCGGCTGCTGGCCGGGCACGATCGGCAGGGTGGCGACGCCGGCCTGCTCGCCCAGCACTTTGAGCTGCTCCTGCGCCGCCGGGCGGCGAACGTCGAGCGACGCCATCAGCACCTTCTTGTGCTCACGCGTCTTCAGGCGCAGGGCGATCTTGGCGGTGCTGGTGGTCTTGCCCGAGCCCTGCAGCCCGACCATCAGGATCGGCACCGG
>CAZTNV010000060.1:0-5915 GCA_964615535.1 uncultured Mycobacteriaceae bacterium
ACGGCGGAAAAAAGGGCGGTGGGATGTCACGGTTTGTCACGGGGCGGGGCGGCGGCGGGAAAAAAAGGCGGTGGGATGTCACGGTTTGTCACGGGGGTGGGACGGAAAGAGCGGTGCCCATCCGAACCCCTGCCGAGCGCGGCAGATAGGATGATATTCCTTGATCGGGAGCGGGGCAAGGCGGGGTAGCGTCGGGGGGTCTGGCGGGTTCGGCAGCGCCTCAGTGCACCGCGGCTGGTCTCAATGTTCGGACAATAATTAACTTTCTAGACGGTGATCATTGAGGCGATTTTCACACTGACCGGCGTATAAACATCGATTTCTGCTTCTCCGGCGTTGATGGTGACTACCAGGGAGAACCGGGCTCGGCTGTCCCAGCGTTGAAGGTGCTTGCGTTCCTTCCACCAGCCGCCGACCGGATGCACCGCGATCACGCCGCGCCGCGCCAGATCGGATGCGGGTCCGGTCCAGGTGTCGGAATGGATCGAGCCGACATTCCGCTGATCTGAACCGATCGTCCAGCCATCGCTGTCGGAGCCCCGGACCGGCATGTCGTCCTCCGACGGCTCGACAGCACTATTGATGCGCGCCCGAAATACGTCAACGCTTTCGCCCGGACGGATCACCCGAAAGCGCAAGCCATGGGACGCATAGCGCGCCTTGCGGTTTCGCGCGGATTCCGAAGGGTTCGGCTCGATGAAGTAGCTCAGCGTGACCCGCATCGAGACCGTCTGCGTGGGAATGGCTTCCAGCGCTTCCCGCGGCCACGGTAACTCGAACAGCTTCATTTCGTTGATGATCGGCGAGCCGGTATTCGGCGAAGGTCCGTAAGGCTGGAGACTGTCTTGGGCGATGAGAGTCAGGACGTTGCTAGCACTGCGCCGCGCACGATCGAGATCCGGAACGCCGTGTCCATAGCGGCGCAAGAGGAGGCCGTAATCGGACTTGGTTGGCCGTTCGGGAAGGTAAGCCTTCATGGCATCGGTCCAGCGCGCCGATCCGACAAGAAGAGCTCGGATCGACTCCGGCCAGAGATCCGGATACTCGGTATGAAGAATCGCAGCCAACCGAGCGGCGTTGGCCGTCGCGGCACTGGTATCGCGAGTTGTCGTGAAAAACGAGTTCGGGAATTTATTCGAAGTCGTGAGTATTGCCAGATCTTGTACCTGCCAAGCGCATCCGTCAGCCGGATCGACAGCGAGATTGCCGCCTTCCAGAACGATATCCGGCGTGATTGGCCATGTTTTCCACCAAGAGGCCGTTCGGCTGTTGGGACTGAGATCGCCCGGTCGGGCAAGCGGGGAGTAACCGGCCAAGTTGGGATCGGTCAGCATCTGCTTTTCGGTGAATGCGCCAACGCTGATGACATTCCATGCTTGGGACGGTGATTCGGCTTCCGCATTATCATTTTCTGCAGGATAATTACTAGCAAATGGGATGCGTTGTCTAATATTGCCGACGGATACACAGAATAGTCGGCGTTGGCGCCTTTGGGTGCCGATGCCTGATGCAAGCTGGTCAAGAGCAGATGACCAAGAGGTAGGAAATCCATCGTGAGGAGTGTCTTCAGTCGTGCTGGAAGCTAGACAAAACACGCGATGTCCATTGTGTCCAGACAGCTCTGCAATAAGAAACGCCGTTTTTGTTACTGAGCCTAATTGATCGTAAGGATTATCTCCAACCCAGGGGATGATCTTTACTGACTCCAATCTAAAAGGAACTTCAATCGTTTGATTCCGATCGAGCACCTGTACCAAATCCTGGTATAAAGCTACCCCAGCCAGCTCTGTACCATGACCTCTGTGATCATCTGCGCCCCAACCAGGATCAACGGAATAACAGTCATTTTCATGTAAAGCGGGAGCAATTATTGGGTGGCCTCGATTAACTCCAGTATCAAGGATACAGATGCTAACATAGGTACCACGACGCCCCCTAAACCGCACACGGTCAAGCAGTTCCTGTGAAAAATTATACTGCTGATCTGGCCGCAGATTGTCAAAGATTTCGGCAGTTACGGCCGAGCGGCGCGTTTGCGCAATGCAAGGCGCAGCCGCCAGAAGTTCAGCCATCTTTTCCGGTGTTGCCAATACCCTTATGATATCGGTTTCGGGGAACTCGAGCGGCACCGGCCCGAGCGGAATGCGGAGCCTCTCGGCGGCGGCCTTGAAACGATTAATGCTACCGGGACGCAGCCAAGTTTCCCAGAAGAACTCCTGTCCTGGATTAGGAAATAACTCCGAATCGTCAGCCCACAAATCCTGAAGCGTAGCAAGCCGAAAACGAGCAATGCCCTCAACCAAATTCTGGTTACACGGTCGTTCCGTGTCTCGATAATTCTTGGTTCGATAATCTTCAACACGCTTCTCAAGAATCTTTAGCTTTGTTGCAGGAACGAATAGGTTTGCTTTGATTACATTATCAGATCTTTGAGCCACTAGCAATTCTATATTGGATCGCCGAAGCTCAAGGCTGTCCACAGCAAGTGGCTCGTTTTCGCGACTTGTTACTTCGACAAAAACACCTCGGTCAATCGGGTCCAAATCTCTACGCCGACTATATGTTCTAGCCGTTTCGGCAATATCACGAAGCTGACCGAGAAGTGCCTGAGCATGCTGCTCGCGGTCGGGAACCGGCGACGGCCTCCTGGTTTCACCTCCGCCGTTTCTCGGGCTGAACCGTTCGGCTCGGCCGGGTTGGGGCAGGATCAGGTGGGGGAGGTCGTGGCTCGGGGGCATGGTTCGGACCGGATGAATCTGCGTCGTTCGGCTACCGCCGCGATCAGATCATCGGTCGAAAGAGTGGGGCCGCGCTCCAGGATGGCCGTCCGGGCCGCGTCTTCCGCCGCCCGGATGAGGTCTGCATGGCTCAAGCCCTGAGCCGTGTCAGCAATTCGCTCCCAGTCCACGGCCCGGGTATCGAACGTCAGGAGCCGGGTCTGCATCGTCTGCACGATCAGCGGGCGGCCAGGGAGTTCGTACTCGATCAGCAGGTGGAAGCGCCGGAAGAGCGCGCGATCCAATAGTTCGGGATGATTGGTGGTCGCGACGATAAGAGACTCGCTATCATCCTCGTCCAAAAATTGCAAGAACGAATTCAATATCCGTCGCGCCTCGCCGACATCGTTGTCGGCGCCACGCTCGCCGCCCAACGCATCGAACTCGTCGAACAGGTACATACCGCGGGTCGTGGCGATGGCATCGAAAACGAGCCGGAGCTTGGCGGCGGTTTCGCCCATGAACTTGGTGATCAGGCCGTGCAGCAGGACGGAGAACAGCGGCAGGCCCAGTTCGCCGGCCAGCGCCGAGGCCGTCATGGTCTTGCCGGTGCCCGGCGGTCCCACCAGAAGCAGTTTGTGCCGCGGCTTCAGGCCGTGCTCCCGCAGCTTCCAACGCTGGCGGTGTTCGGTGACGATTCGCTTGAGCTGGCCGTCAATCGCCTCGGACAGCACCATGTGATTGAGCCGCGCCTTGGGGTAGCTGGCGGACATCAACCCCGCCAGATCGCCGCGCGGCGCGACGATGGGAACCGGCCGGACGCCGGGCGCCGCGTCCTGCCGCCGCTTCAGGGCCGCTTCCGCAAGCTGGCGGATCTCCTCGGCGAGCTTGCCGTGGCCCTTGCGTTCCTCGGAAACGGCAAGCTGCAAGGTGAGGGCGTGGAATCGGTCCTCGTCACCCTGGGCGTGGCTCTTGATCAACGCGAGAAGCTGGCTGGCGGTGGGCATCGGACTTCCTCGGCCGGCCACGGTGACTCGACGGCGGCACTGAATCACATCCAATGCGCTTTGTGAATCGATATGGCGGCGCGCGTGAAATTATCACTCGGCAATCGGTATAAGGCTGCAAACTTTGGAGAGTGTAAATACGCCGGAGCCTGGCCGTTATCGCTGCAGCACCGCCTTGCCCAGCCATTCCTGCAGCAGCAGCTTGGCCAGAGGCAGGCCGAGCTTGGTGAACAGGAGCTCGATCATGGCGGGTGATACCGCGACGGCTGGCGGTGCTATGATGGGTGGATGAAGCTGATGCCACCCGGATGCGGATTCGATGAGCTGGCGGCCGAGGCGGTGGCCGGCCGGCCGCGGGATTTGGCGCGTGTTCTGGCGGCCGAGGCGCGGGCGGGGCTGGCGGCGTGGGAAGACGCGACGCCGGACGGGGCGCCGGGACCGGTGCCGGACGGGGCGCCGGGATGGGCGCCGGACGGGGCGCCGGGATGGGTGCCGGATGGTCCGGTCGGCCGTTCCGGGCTGGTGCAGACGCTGTATTACGGGCTGTTCGCGGCCTGGGCGCTGGGGTACCGGCAGGGGGGCGGCCGGCAGGGGGGCGAGCGGCGGGCGGATTTCGATGCGGCGAGCGCCGCGCGGTGGCTGCCGCTGCCGGTGCTGCGCGCGGCGTTCGGGGCGGCCGGGCGGGCGGCGCCGCCGGGGCTGAAGGACGGGCTCGACCGCGCCGCCGCGCTGCTGCGCCGGGTCGACCGGCGGGCGTTCTTCGCGCGGTTACCGGCCGATCGCGCGGTGACCCATTTCTTCGAGCCGTTCCTGGAGGCGTTCGATCCGGCGCTGCGGCGGCGGCTGGGCGTCTGGTACACCCCGCCCGAACTGGTCGCGTACATGGTCGAGCGGGTCGACCGGGCGCTGCGCACCGAGTTCGGCCTTGCCGGGGGGCTGGCCGAGGAGTCGGTGCAGGTGCTCGACCCGTGCTGCGGCACCGGCTCCTATCCGCTGGCGGTGCTGCGCCGGATCGAGCGGACCCTGCGCGAGCAGGGCTGCGACGAGGCCGCGATCGCGGCGCGGCTGCGGCGGGCGGCGGCGGAGCGGGTCCACGGCTTCGAGATCATGCCGGCGCCGCTGATCGTCGCCCATCTTCAGGTCGCCCTGTATCTTCGCGAGCTGTATCCGGGCGGGCTGGAGGGGGCGGAGGGGGCGCGGCCGAGCCTGCTGCTGACCCATGCCCTGACCGGCTGGGACGGGCCGGGCGGGGATGGCGCGCCGCTGCCGCTGGCGGCGGGCGGCGGCGATCACGCGGCCGCCGCCGCGCTGAAGCGAAGCGGGCGGTTTCTGGTGGTGCTCGGCAATCCGCCCTATAACGGCATCGCCGGGCTGCCCGAAACCGCCGAGGAGCGGGCGCTGAGCGAGGCCTATCGCCGGGTCCGCCGGGTGCGGGAGCCGGAGGGCCAGGGGCTGAACGATCCCTATGTCCGGTTCTTCGGTCTGGCCGAACGGCTGATCGCGGAGCGCGGCGGGCGCGGCATCGCCTGTTTCGTCAGCAATTATTCCTGGCTCGACGGCCACAGCTTCGCCGGGCTGCGCGAGCGGACGCTGGAGGCCTATGACCGGATCTGGATCGACTGCCTGAACGGCGACAAGTACCGCACCGGCAAACTCGCGCCGGACGGCTCGCCCGACCCCAGCATCTTTTCCACCGCCCATGGCCGCGAGGGCATCCAGGTCGGCACCGCCATCGCGCTGCTGGTGCGCCGCGGGACGCGGCCGGACGGGCCGGCGGCGGTGCGGTTCCGGCACTTCTGGGGCCGCACCAAGCTGGCGCAACTGGCCGCCGCGGCGGCGGAGGGCGAGGCCGGGTATCGGGAGATCCGGCCGCGGCCGGAGCTGGGGCTGCCCTTCCTGCCGGCGGTCGCCGGGCCGGACTATCACCGCTGGCCGCGGCTGACCGATCTGCTGCCGGCCGGGTTTCCGGGCGTCAACACCAGCCGCGACGAGTTCCTGGTGGATATCGACCGCGACCGGCTGGAGGCGCGGCTGGCGGCCTATTTCGATCCCGCGGTGCCGGATGCGGAGATCGCCCGGCGCTGGCCCACCGCGATGCGCGACCGGCCGCGCTTCGCCGCCGCGCGGGTGCGGGCGGAACTGCTGCGCCGCGGGCGCGCGGGCGGAGCGGCGGGCGGCGGCGAGGTGATCC
>CAZTNV010000060.1:5925-15183 GCA_964615535.1 uncultured Mycobacteriaceae bacterium
TTCGATCTGCGCTGGCTGTACTGGGAGCCGGAGACCAAGCTGCTCGACGAGAAGCGGGCGGAGTACCGGCCGCTGGTCGATGGCGCGGTGCCCTGGCTGGTCGCCAGCCGGAAGCTGCGGCGAGAGAGCTGCCGGCCGCAGGTGATCCGCCGGCTGGGCAGCATGCATCTGATGGAGCGGGGCAGCACCTGCTTTCCCCCGGAGCTGCGGGACGGCGGGCTGGGGACGCGGCCCAACCTGACGCGCAGCGCCGCGGCCCGGCTGGCGGCGCTGGGCGGCGATGCGGCGGCGCTGTTCCACCATGTGGTGGCGATCCTCCACGCCCCGGCCTATGAGGCCGAGAATGCCGACGGGCTGCGCCAGGACTGGCCGCGCCTGCCGCTGCCCGCCGAGCCGGAGGCTCTGGCCGCCTCGGCCGCGCTGGGGCGCCGGGTCGCCGCGCTGCTCGATGTCGAGACCGCGGTGGCGGGGGTGACCGCGGGGCCGATCCGGCCGGAACTGCTGGCGCTCGGGGCGCTGTGGACCGCCGGGGCGGCGCCCGATCTCAGGGTTGCCGCCGGCTGGGGCCATGCCGGGCCGAACGGCATCGCCATGCCGGGGCGCGGCGATGCCCGGCCGCGGGCCTATACCGCCGCGGAACGCGACGCGCTGGCCGCCGGGGCGGCGGCGCTCGGGGTCGATCCGGCAGCGGTGCCGGCGGTGCTGGGCGAGGGGTGCGTCGATGTGATGCTCAACCCGGCCGCCGCCTGGCGCTGCGTGCCGATGGGGGTGTGGCGCTATGCGCTGGGCGGCTATGCCGTGATCAAGAAATGGCTGAGCTATCGCGAGCTGGACCGGCTCGGCCGGCCGCTGACCCCCGCGGAGGCGGAGTCCGTTACCGCCATGATCCGCCGGATCGCCGCGCTGCGCCTGCTGGAACCGGTGCTGGATGCCAATTACCGCGCGGTCGCCGCGACGGCGCTGCCGTGGCCTGCCGACGCGCGATGCCCCGAACATGGCTTTCGCATCGATTGAGCCGGGCGCCAAGGGGTTCTATACTGGTGGGCGGTCGGGTGATCTGAGGGCGGCAGCGATGCGGCGAACCGGTTCGATGCGGCCGATCCTGGCAGAAGCGGGGTGGAACCGGGGGCGGCTGGCCGGCCCGGTGCCGATCGGGCGTGTGCTGATCGGGCTGGTTCTGATCGGACTTCTCGTGATCGGGTCGGGGGGCGGGGCGGCGGCCCAGCCTGCGGCGGCCGATCCTGAGGTGGAGGCGGCGCAGCAGATGCTGCGGACGCTGGGCTACGATCCCGGCCCGGCCGACGGCCGCATGGGCGGACGGACCCGGCGCGCGCTCCAGGCGTTCCAGGGCGCCAACGGCCTGCCGGTCACCGGCGAGATCGATGCCGCGACGCGGACCCGGCTGCTGGCGCCGCCGCCGGGCGTGCGGGTGGTGCGGGCGCCCCAGCCGGGCGCGGGTGGCGGCCCGCCGGCGGTGCCGGTGGCCGGCGTCGAGGCGCAACCTCTGCCGGGGAGCGCGGACGCGCCCGGCACGGCGCCGGCCGCTCAGGATGGCGGGGCGGCCTCCGGCGGGTCGGGGATATCGGCCTATGCCGGGCTGGTCTTGCTGTTCGTGGCGGTCGCGGTCGCCGGGTTCGGGCTGTGGTGGCTGAACCGGCACTGGCAGCCGGAGGCCGCGCCCGACGATGTCCTGGTGCGCATTCCGCCGACCTTCGATCGGCCCGAGCCGGTGATGCGGGCGCCGGCCCGCACGGCGTCGAGCGCCGCCGCCACCGTCCTGGCGCCGGCGCGACGCGAGCCGGGCTTCGGCGGCCCGGCGGCGGGCGAGGCCGGGAGAGCCGCCGCCCGCCCCGGCCGCGATGCCGGACTCCGCGATACCGGATTCGGGGATGCCGGATTGGGGCGCAATCGGCGTCACGAGCCTCGGTGACCCCCACCCCCGGTGACCCCGGTTACCCCTTGCCGGGCGGATGCATGCGCGACAGGCGGTCGGCCAGCCGGATCGGCTCGGGCAGGCGGAACCGCGGCGTGCAGCTCATGACGTAATCCAGCGCTGCGCCCAGCCCGATCCGGTGCCCCACCGAAACGAACACCGGCCGGGTCGAGGACCGGGTGCGCAGCACCGCGCCGACCACCTCGGCCCGGTGCATCAGCGGCGACCAGTCGCCGCGCTCCGGCCCCGGCTCGCGGAAGCCGCCGCACAGCCGCGACTTGGCGACCCCGATCGACGGGAGGTCGGCCAGCAGCCCGACATGGCTGGCCAGCCCCAGCCGCCGCGGATGGGCGATGCCCTGGCCATCGACCAGCAGCAGGTCGGGCGGCTCGGTCAGCCGTTCGAGCGCGTCGAGGATGGCCGGCGCCTCGCGGAACGACAGCAGGCCAGGGATGTAGGGGAAGCGGGTCGGCAGCGCCGACAGCACGCTCTGCCGGAGATCCAGGCTCGGGAAATCGACCAGGGCGATCGCCGCCCAGGTCAGGTCGAGATCGGGCTGGTAATGCACATCGACCCCGGCGATCCGCCGCACCGGGCCGTGCCGGTCCTCGATCACCACGGCCCCGCGGAGCCGGTCCTGCACGGCGCGGGCTTCGGCGGGAGAGGACGGCCAGTCCGCGATCATGGGACCGTTCCTCGGAGTCCCGGCCCTCGGAGTCCCGGGACTTCGGCGGAAAGGGCGGCAGGGCGGCCGTAATCGGAAAAGCGATAACGGATCACAGGCGGGACAGCAGCTCCTGAATGAAGGCCGGGACCACCCGGGTCGCCGGGCCGTGTTCGGCGCGATGGAAGAAATGGGTGCCGGCCGAAGGCTCCAGATTGAGTTCGACCGTATAGGCGCGCTCGGCCCGCGCCTGACGCACGAAATTGGCGGCGGGATAGACCGCGCCCGAGGTGCCGATCGACAGGAACAGCGCGCATTCCGCCAGCGCCAGATAGATCCGCTCCATCTCCAGCGGCATTTCGCCGAACCAGACCACGTGCGGGCGCATGCCGCCGGTCTTGCCGCAATGGCCGCAGGCCACCTCGACCGACAAATCCTGCTGGTGGTCGATGATGGTTTCGCAATGCCAGCAGCGCACCTTGAACAGCTCGCCATGCATGTGGATCAGGTTGCGGCTGCCGGCGCGGCCGTGGAGATCGTCGATGTTCTGGGTGACCAGCAGAACCCCGCCCGGCCAGTCCCGTTCCAGCCGGGCCAGCGCCTGATGCGCCGCATTGGGCTGCACCGCCGGGTCGAGCAGGTTGCGCCGCCGCGCATTGTAGAATTCGTGTACCAGATGCGGGTTGCGGAAATAGCCCTCGGGCGTCGCCACGTCCTCCAGATTGTAGCGGGCCCAGACGCCCCCGGCGTCGCGGAAGGTATCGAGCCCCGATTCCTTGGAGATGCCGGCACCGGTCAGCACGACGATCGGGTCGGTCGGTTTCAGTCGATCCATGGCGGTTTTCCCGGCGAAACACCCTCGCCACCCGGATAGATCGGCGGCGTCCTGGGCGGAGCATATATCCCCTATGGCAAGCCAAGGAAAGAGCGCCCGCGATGAGGCTGTTGTTCGTCTGTTCCGGAAATATCTGCCGGTCGCCCACGGCCGAAGGCGTGTTCCGCGCCAGGGTGGCGGCGGCCCGGCCCCGGCTGGCGGGGGAATGGATCGCGGACAGCGCCGGCACCCACGGGTTTCATGCCGGCGATCCGCCCGATCCGCGGGCCTGCCGGGCGGCGCTGGCGCGCGGCTACGACCTGTCCGGCCTGCGGGCGCGGCAGGTGAACCGGGCGGATTTCGCCCGGCATGACCTGATCCTGGCGATGGACCGCGGCCATCGGGCCTTTCTGCAGCGCATGGCGCCGGGGCGGGGCAACGGGCCGGCGCGCCGCAAGATCGCGCTGTTCCTCGATCATGCGCCCGAAACCGGGTGGCTCGACGTGCCCGATCCCTATTGCGGCGACGACCGGGATTTCGAACGCGTGCTCGACCTGATCGAGACCGGGGTCGACGGGCTGATCGCGGAACTGACCGCGAAGCGGGCCGCCGCGTCGTGACGCCGGTGGATGGTCCTTCGGGACGCTAAACCGGCGAAATCGCGGTGGTGGTTCCGGCGGCGGGTGGCGGCCGGGCGGGATCGGCGTCGGCCGGCGGCACGAAGCGCAGCAGCGTGTCGCCCGCCCCCGGAGCCGGCGGCATCGTCTGGGTCGGGGCGAGGATGCCGCCGCCGGCGCGCAGCAACAGGAGCGGCTCGCCGCCCGCCGCACGGCGCCGGGTGTCGTCTGCCGCCTCGGCGCTTCGGCCGGGAATGGCGACGGTCTGAAACCGCCAGCCGGCCCGGCAGCGCCGCTCCAGCTCGTCATGGTCCAGCTCGGGCCGGGTCAGCGCGATGCCGCGGACGGTTCGGCGCAGCGATCCCGGATCGGCCTCGCCGCCCGCATCGGGCGGCAACTGGAACACCCGGTCGCGGCCGAATTCCGCCGCCAGGCTGGTGCAGACCAGCGCATTGTAGGCGTCGTTGTCGGTCGCGGCGATCAGCGTGCCGTAGCACCCGAGATCGATCTGCTCCTGCGCCGCTTCGGACAGGATTTCGCCCTGATAGATCGGGATTTCGGCCCGCCGCGCCGCCATGAGTCGATAGCGCCGCGTGTCGGCGATCAGCACCGGCCGGCCCGCTTCGATCAGGGCGGCGGCCAGCGCCGCGGCGAAGCGCGAGCCGCCGACGATCAGCGCGCCCTCTGCCGGCCCGGCCGCCAGATCCAGCCGGCGGGCCAGCCAGCCGATCGAAAAGCCGTGCGCAATGACCGTCGCGAACACGATGGCGAAGGCCAGCGGCACCAGCAGCGCAGCATCCGGATAGCCATGACCCGCCAGGGCCGGGCCGAAAAACCCCGAGACCGCGACCGCCACCACGCCGCGCGGCGCGATCCAGGCGATCAGCAGCCGCTCGTTCCAGCCGATCGGCGTGCCGATCGTCGACAGCAGCACCGCCGCCGGGCGAACCGCGAACAGGATGGCCGCCACGAAGGCGGCCAAGCCCCAGTCGACGGTGTCCAGCAGCGCCGGATCGAGCGTCGCGGTGAGCACCACGAACACGCCCGAGACCAGCAGGATGGTCAGATATTCCTTGATCCGGCGCAGTTCCTCGATGCTGGTCAGCCGGGCATTGGCCAGGGTGATGCCGAGCGCGGTCACGCCGATCAGGCCGGTTTCCGGCGCAATCAGATTGTCCAGCGTATAGACGCCGAGGACCACCCCGATGATGCCCGGCCCCTTGAGGTATTCCGGTGCCAAGCCGCGATTGAACGCCGCCACCAGCAGCCGGCCCGCCACGACCCCGACCGCCGCGGCGGCCAGCGCACCCGGCACGAGCCATGCGAGGATTTCGGTCAGCGACTGCGCGCCATCCCAGACGCTGAGATATTCGAACACCAGCACGGCCAGCAGCGCGCCGATCGGATCGTTGATGATGCCCTCCCATTTCAGGATCGCCGCCGGCCGGGAGGTCAGCCGCGCCTGGCGCAGCAGCGGCAGGATCACGGTCGGCCCCGTGACCACCAGAATCCCGCCGAACAGGATGGCGATCGGCCAGGACAGCCCGGCCAGGTAGTGACACGCCAGGGTGCCGAACAGCCAGGACAGCGGGATGCCGATCAGGATCAGCCGCCGGACCGCCGGCCCGGCCTGCCGCAGCTCGTGGAAATTGAGGTTCAGCCCGCCTTCGAACAGGATGACCGCGACCGCGATCGCGATCATCGGCTGGAGCAGCGGGCCGAAAATCTCCTCCGGATGCAGCCAGCCGGTCACCGGGCCGGCCAGGATTCCCGCCGTCGAAAGCAGGACGATCGCCGGCAGCCGCAGCAGCGCCGCCAGCCATTGCGCCGCGATCCCCAGAATGGCGATCAGCGCCAGATCGATCACCAGACCATGATCTTCCATTGGCGTGCCGGGCCCGGAGCGGTTTCAGGGAAGGAGCGGATATCGGTCAACGAAGTGCGCAGACGGGTCGATAACGCCGGGCGGGCCGCGCGGGTCCCGCCCGGCGGCACTCTGCTGCTGCGGGCCTCGGGGGCATCGGTTTTCCTGCATGGCCGGAGGGCGGGCCGACCGGAAAAGAAATAACCGTGCCAACTTAATCCAGGTTAGTGAAAGGCGGTTTTCCCGGCCTGCATGTTTTGCGGTCTAACAATCAACATAAACCGGGAGGACGGGATGAGCGCAATCATCCTGGCCGTTGCAGGCTTTGCCGCTTTGGCCCTCGGCTACATCTTCTACTCCAAATTCCTGGCCGAACGGATCTACCGTCTCGATCCGAACTACCGGACGCCGGCCCACGCGATGGAGGACGGGGTCGATTACGTGCCGACCAACCGTTTCGTCCTGTGGGGGCACCATTTCACCTCGGTCGCCGGTGCGGCACCGATCATCGGGCCGGCCATCGCGGTGATCTGGGGCTGGCTGCCGGCCTTTCTTTGGGTGGTGTTCGGCACGATCTTTTTCGCCGGAATGCATGATCTGGGCGCGATCTGGGCCAGCGTGCGCAACCGGGCGCGGTCGATCGGCGCGGTGACCGGCGACGTGGTGGGTGTTCGCGCCCGCAGCCTGTTCATGATCGTCATTTTCCTTCTGCTGCTGATGGTCAATGCGGTGTTCGCGGTGGCGATCGCCACGCTGTTCCTGAACGTGCCCAGCAGCGTGTTCCCGGCCTGGGCCGCGATCGTCGTGGCGCTGGTGATCGGCCACCTGATCTACCGGCGCAAATCGGGGCTGCTGTGGCCCTCGGTCGGCGGGGTGATCGTGCTGTATATCTGCGTCTGGCTGGGCGACGCGATGCAGTTTACGCTGCCCGAAACCGTGCTGGGCCTGACCCCGTCGGCGCAATGGATCGTGCTGCTGTTCGCCTATGCCGGCATCGCCTCGCTGCTGCCGGTATGGATGCTGCTGCAACCGCGCGACTACATCAACGGCCTGCAATTGTTCGTCGGGCTGGGCGTGGTCTACGGCGCGGTGCTGCTGCTCAATCCCGAGATGGTCGCGCCGATGATCAATCCGGACGTGCCGGCCGGCACGCCGCCGATCATCCCGCTGCTGTTCGTCACCATCGCCTGCGGCGCGGTGTCGGGGTTCCACGGGCTGGTGGCATCGGGCACCACGTCCAAGCAGCTCGACAAGGAGACCGATGCCCGGTTCGTCGGCTATCTGGGCGCGACCGGAGAGGGCGCGCTGGCGCTGGCCGCGATCATCGTGTGCACCGCCGGCTTCGCAACGCTGTCGGAATGGCAGGGCGTCTATACCGCGTTCGGCGAGGGTGCGCTGACCGCTTTCGTCACCGGCGGGGCCAATATCGTCAGCGCCGGGCTGGGCTTTTCCTTCGCCTTCGCCTCGACCCTGCTGGCGGTGATGGCGGTGCTGTTCGCCGCCACCACCATGGACACCGGCGTGCGGTTGCAGCGCTACATCGTCCAGGAGTGGGGCCAGATCTACAACATCCCGGCATTGACCAACACCTACGTCGCGACCTTTATCGCGGTCGGAAGCTGCGTCGCCCTGGCGTTCGGCGCGGGCGGGGCCGGCGGCACCGGCGGCATGCTGATCTGGCCGCTGTTCGGCACCACCAACCAGTTGCTGGCCGGGCTGACCCTGCTGGTGGTCAGCGTGATGCTGGTCAAGCTGGGGCGGCCGGTGTGGTATTCGCTGCTGCCGATGGCGTTTCTGCTGGTGATGACCGTGATCGCGCTGCTGTTCCAGCTCTGGAGCCTGTACGAGGCCGGCAACTGGTTCCTGGTGGCGATGGATCTGCTGATCCTGGTCGCCGCGATCTGGGTCGGGCTGGAGGCTGCCTCGGCCTTCCTGCGCGAACGCCAGAAGGCGATCGATGCGCGGGCCGTGGCCGGCCGGGCAGGCGAATGAGGCCGAGCGTCATCCTGGTGCGCGAATGGGAGCAGCAGATGTCGGGCAGCGGCTGCTGCGGCCGGATCTCGGGGGACATGCTGGCGTTCGGCCAGGAGCGGGTGTTCCCCGAACGGCGCGCGGTGATGGAGCGGATGGGGCCGCTCTATCGCGCGATCCGCCGGCGGTACGGCGAGCGGGCGATCGATCTGCTGGTGGTCGATCCGTGCAACCAGATCGTTCTGCTGCCCCGGCTGATCGGGGATTTCCGGCGGTTCGGGGTCGGCTGGGGTGCGGCATTCGAAACCCTGGGGCGGCTGGCCACGCCCTCGGTGATCGTCAACGGCCGGCTGGTCGCCCGCGGCGACTGGCCCGATCCCGCCGCCCTGCTGCCGCTGCTCGATACCCTGATCGGGCAGGACGCCGACCGGACAGAACGAGGCCTGCATGAACAGCGATGAGATCCGCGACCGGTTGCGGCAGGCCGGCTTTCTGCTGCGCGAGTTCTACACCGCGCCGTATCGCGGTGCGGTGGCCCGCGCCCGGCGGGACGAGGACGATCTGTTCATGCTGTTCGTCTTCGCCGAAATGATGGGCATCGCCAATCCCGCGGCGCACTACACGCTGGAGTTGATGCCGCTGATGGTCGAGCGGTTCCACGACTGGCACCGGCGCATGGGCATGGAGCATTCGCCGCTCGACCATTTCAAATGCTGCTGAGGGGCGGATCGGCGATGGGCGTGGACGATCTGTTCGGCCGGCGCATCCTGTTCGTCGGCGGCAAGGGCGGCGTCGGCAAGACCACGCTGGCCGCGGCGCTGGGGCTGCTGGCGGCGGAGCGCGGGCGGCCCTGCCTGCTGGTGTCGACCGATCCGGCGCATTCGCTGGGCGATCTGTTCGACCGGCCGATCGGCGACCGCGAGACGGCGCTGGCGCCCGGCCTGCGGGGGCTGGAGATCGATCCGGAGGCCCAGGCCGACCGCCATATCGCCACGGTCAAGCGGACCATGCGCGATCTGGTTGCCCCGGCGCTGTACGGCGAGATCGACCGCCAGATGGATCTGGCCCGGCTGGCGCCCGGCGGCGCCGAAGCCGCCATGCTGGAACGCGTCGCCGATCTGATGATCGCGGGAGCCGTGTCGTCGGACGATGGCAGCGGCGGACGGCGCGAGCTGGTGATCTTCGACACCGCGCCGACCGGCCATACGTTGCGCCTGCTGTCGCTGCCCGAGGTGATGTCGGCGTGGACCGAGGGGCTGCTGCGCCATCACGAACGGTCGCGCTCGCTGGGCGACCTGCTGCGCCGCCTGGGCGGCGGCCGGCGCGAGGGGAAGGGTGACGAGCTGTCGCTGATCGACCGGCCGGGCGACCGGCCGGAGGGCGAGCCGCCGGCCG